>JAUNSA010000050.1 GCA_030539405.1 Propionibacteriaceae bacterium | reverse complement strand
CAGGACCAGAACCTGCAGGACGGCCCGCACAAGGACCTGCGTCGCGCCCGCGCCGCGGCCCTGAACATGGTCCCCACCACGACCGGCGCTGCCAAGGCCGTCGCGCTCGTGCTGCCCGAGCTCAAGGGCAAGCTGGACGGCTACGCCATGCGCGTCCCGACCCCGACCGGTTCCGCCACCGACCTCACCTTCGAGGCCGGCCGCGAGACCACCGTCGAGGAGGTCAACTCCATCCTCAAGGCGGCGGCCGAGGGCCCGCTCAAGGGCGTCCTGAAGTACACCGAGGACCTCATCGTGTCCAAGGACATCGAGACCGACCCCGCCCCGAGCATCGTTGACGCCGGCCTGACCAAGGTCATCGGCAACTGCGTGAAGGTCGTGGCCTGGTACGACAACGAGTGGGGCTACTCCAACCAGCTGGTCAAGCTGACCGAGCTCGTCGGCTCCAAGCTCTGACCAACCCAACCACCACAACCTGAAAGGCGAACCCAGGTGAAGTCCATCAATGATCTCGGGGATCTCAAGGGCCAGCGCGTCCTGATCCGCTGCGACTTCAATGTCCCGCTGGACGGCGAGACGATCACCGATGACGGCCGGATCAAGGCGGCCCTCCCGACGCTCAAGCAGCTCACGGAGGCCGGCGCGAAGGTCGTCGTGATGGCTCACCTGGGTCGCCCCAAGGGTGAGGTCAACCCGAAGTACTCGCTCGCCCCGGCCGCCAAGCGGCTCGGCGAGCTCATCGACGCCAAGGTCACCCTGGCCGAGGATGTCGTGGGCGAGTCCGCCAAGAGCCTCGTCGCCGGCATGGCCGACGGCGAGATCGTGATGCTGGAGAACGTCCGCTACGAGCCGGGCGAGGAGTCGAAGGTGGACGCCGAGCGCGAGGCGCTCGCCGCCCAGTACGCCGAGTTCGGCGACCTGTTCGTCTCCGACGGCTTCGGCGTCGTGCACCGCAAGCAGGCGTCGGTCTACGACGTCGCCAAGATGCTGCCGAACGCCGCCGGCCACCTCGTCGCCAAGGAGGTCGAGGTGCTCAAGAAGCTCACCGAGACCCCCGAGCGCCCCTACGTCGTCGTGCTGGGTGGCGCGAAGGTCGCCGACAAGCTGTCGGTGATCGACAACCTGCTCAAGGTCGCCGACACCCTCATCATCGGTGGCGGCATGGGCTACACGTTCCTCAAGGCCCAGGGCCACGAGATCGGCACCTCCCTGCTGGACGCCGAGAAGCTGGAGACGGTCGACGGCTACATGAAGGACGCCGAGGCTGCCGGCAAGCAGCTCCTGGTGCCCACCGACGCCGTCGTCTCCCCGAGCTTCCCGTCCGGGGACGGTCCGTTCGAGAAGACCTCGGTGACCGCGGACGCCATCCCGGCCGACCAGATGGGCCTCGACATCGGCCCCGAGACCGCGCAGGCCTACGCCGACGCGATCAAGGGTGCCAAGACGGTCTTCTGGAACGGCCCGATGGGCGTGTTCGAGGTGTCCGACTTCGCCGACGGCACCAAGACCGTCGCCCAGGCCCTGGCCGACACGGACGCCTTCACCGTCGTCGGTGGCGGCGACTCGGCCGCTGCCGTCCGTCAGCTCGGCTTCGCCGATGATGAGTTCGGCCACATCTCCACCGGTGGTGGGGCCTCGCTGGAGTACCTGGAGGGCAAGACGCTCCCGGGCCTGTCCGTCCTCGAAGGAAACTGAACCGTGGCAAACCGCACCCCGCTGATGGCGGGCAACTGGAAGATGAACCTCAACCACGTGGAGGCTGCTGGCGTCGTCCAGAAGCTCGCGTGGAGCCTGAAGGACGCCAAGTACGACCCGGACACCGCCGAGGCCGCCGTGATCGTCCCCTTCACCGACCTGCGCACCGTGCAGACCCTGGTCGAGGGCGACAAGCTGCCGCTGGCCTACGGGGCCCAGGACGTGTCCGTGCACGCCTCGGGCGCCTACACCGGTGAGATCTCGGCCGACATGCTGAGCAAGCTCAAGTGTGCTTACGTGGTCGTCGGCCACTCCGAGCGCCGCGACTACCACGCCGAGAGCGACGAGCTCATCAACGAGAAGGCCAAGGTGGTCCTGGCCGCCGGGATGACCCCGATCATCTGCGTGGGGGAGAAGCTCGACGTCCGCAAGGCCGGCGAGCAGGTCCCCTTCGTCCTGGCCCAGGTCGACAAGGTCCTCGCCGGCCTGACCGCCGAGCAGGTCGCCGGGCTCGTGGTCGCCTATGAGCCCGTGTGGGCCATCGGCACCGGCGAGGTCGCGACCCCCGAGGACGCCCAAGAGGTGTGTGGCGCGATCCGCACCCACATCGCCGAGAAGATGCAGGGCGCCGAGGCGGCTGCGGGCGTCCGGATCCAGTACGGCGGCTCGGTCAAGTCGAGCAACATCCGTGACATCATGGCCCAGCCCGATGTGGACGGCGCACTGGTGGGTGGCGCCAGCCTCGATCCCAAGGAGTTCGCCAAGATCGTCCTGTTCCAGCAGGGCTGATCCCGCACCCAGCACGACACAGGGGCCGATGACCGCATGGTCATCGGCCCCTTGCGTGTGGGTTAGAATCATCCGGTGACCGTTGTTCCCCTCATGACCTGGCCCATCGTGGGCACCTCGATCGTCCTGGTCCTGACCTCGCTGGCCCTGTCCCTGTTCGTGCTGCTCCACAAGAACCGGGGCGGCGGCATGTCCGACCTCTTCGGCGGCGGCATGTCCTCGACCATGGGCGGCTCCTCGGTCGCTGAGCGGAATCTGGACCGGCTGACCATCCTCGTCGGTCTCGTGTGGCTCGCCTGCATCCTCTTGCTGCTCGCGCTCTACCGCTGGTTCCCCGACGTCGGCGCCTTCTGAGCCCGGCGGCGTCCTTCTCCCAGACAATCCAAGGAGTTCTTCACAGTGGTCGGTGGTAGCGCCATTCGTGGCAGTCGCGTCGGTGCGGGCCCCATGGGGGAGGCGGAGCGAGGCGATTCGGCTCCGCGCCTGTACGTGTCGTTCTATTGCAGCAACGGGCACGAGACCCGTCCGGCCTTCGCCGCCGACGCCGTGGTCCCCGAGGCGTGGGACTGCCCGCGGTGCGGCCTGCCGGCCAACCTCGATTCGGAGAACCCGCCGCCCCCGCCGAAGATCACGCCGTACAAGACGCACCTGGCCTACGTGAAGGAGCGCCGCTCCGACGCCGAGGCCGAGGCGATTCTCGCGGAGGCGCTGGCCGGCCTGCGGGCCCGGCGTGCAGCGGGCGAGGTCATTTACTGAGTCGCCTCCCAGCTCGCGGGGTGAGGGTCGCTTGAACAGCGGCATTGTGTATTGGTACAGTTGGTACAACACCTGATACACAAAGGAGTCCCGTGGACGTCCCCTTCCTGCTCTTCGCCCTGTTCCTGGCCGTCGTGGCCTTCCTGCTCGCCAACAGCCGCACGCTGTTGTCGGACGAGATGATGCGCGAGCGGTTCGTGCACAACGGCATCCTCACCGGCCCCGGCACCCCCCGGGCGGACGCCCCCGAGGGCTTCGTGCGCCGCCTGCGCCAGCGTGAGCGCCGGGCCGCCGGGGTCAGCGCGGTCGCGCTGGTGCCGGGCTTCTTCCTGCTGCCCGGTCTGCCGGACCCGATGGCCGCATTCCCCGTCTTCGTCAGCCTCGCCTTCGCGGGCCGCTTCCTGGGCCTGGCCGTGATGGGCGCCCGCGAGGCGTCCGACCCCGACGGCGGCCCGCGCCTGTCGCGTGGCCGGGTGGTCACGCTGGCCGACCACGTGCCCCTCTGGGCCCTCGGCGTCCTGGTGGCTCTTCAGGTCGCGTTCGTGGTGGCCGCCGCCGTCTGGGTCACCGGCCCGGCCTGGCACCCGTGGGGGCTCGTGGCGGGCCTGGGCGTGACCGTGGCCTGCCTGGCCCTGGCGAGCTGGCTGGCCCGCCAGCCGCAGCGCGCCGGCGATCGTGCCGAACTGGCCTGGTCGGACGCCGTGCGCCGCGAGGACGTCGTGGCGCTCGTCCTGCTCGGCCCTCTCGTCACGATGGCGCTGGGGACCCTGCTGCTCGGCGGGGAGGCCACCCAGGGCCCCGTGGGGATCCTGGTCTGGGCCAACATCGCGGTCGTGTTCGCCGCCGTCGCCCTGGTCGGGGCCGCCTCGACCCGACGCGCGCGGAGCCGGTTGAGCGTGGGGGACGGCGACGATGCTCGTCGTTGACCCCGGGCTACCGACGCCGCCGTTCGAACAGATCAAGCAACAGATCGTCGCGGCGCGCGAGTCGGGGGAGTTCCCCGCCAACCACCGCCTGCCGCCCGTGCGCCACCTCGCCCTGGAGCTCGGCGTGGCGCCGAACACGGTGGCTCGCGCCTATCGGGAGCTCGAGGCGTCCGGGGTGATCCAGACGCGCGGGCGGGCCGGCAGCTTTATCACCGGCACCGCGGACTCCGCCGAGAAGGCGGGTCTGGCGGCCGCCCGCGCCTATGTGGCGACGGTCGAGGGGCTGGGGCTCACGGCGTCCGACGCCCTGCGGCTGGTGCGGGGGCTGGTCGCCGAGGCCTGAGGGGCGGTCAGAAGGTGCACTCGTGGTAGGGCAGGTCCGCCGCGGCGGCACGGTCCAGCAGCCACACGGTCCGCTCCCGGCCGCGCACGACGCCGCCCGGGATGCTCGGATCGCCGGCCCGGGCGCGGGCGACGGCCTCGGCCTTGTCGGCGCCCGCGATCAGGTACCAGACCTCGCGGCTGCGGTTCAGCGTCGGCACCGTCAGGGAGATCCGTGAGCTGGGCGGCTTGGGGGAGTCGTTGACGCCGATGACCGTGCGCGTGGTCTCCTCGAACGAGGGATGGTTGGGGAAGATGGCAGCCACGTGTCCGTCCTCGCCCATGCCGAGCAGGCAGATGTCGAACACGGTGTCGCCCAACTCCTTGGCGTAGGTGAGCGCCGAGGCGTCGTTGTCGCTGGTGCCGTCGGCGGCCGGCATGGCGTGCGTGCGGGCCGCGGTCAGGGGGAGGGTCCGCGCCAGGATCGCGAGCGTGTGGCCGGCGTTGCGTTCGGCGTCTTCGGTGGTGGCGAAGCTCTCGTTGCCCCACCACAGCTCGATGCGGGTGGGGTCGAGGTCGGACTCCTCCACGAGGTCGGCGAAGGAGGCATAGATCCGGTTGGCGATCCGGCCGCCGGTGAGGCAGAGGTGGACCGCACCGTCAGTGCCGGCCTGCAGTTCCACCAGGCGGGCCATCAGCAGTTCGGCGACCCCTTCGGTCAGGTCCGAGCCCGTGGCCCACCGCTTGATGATGTCGGTCATGGGGTTGCCCCTTCCGGTCGCACATCGGAGGCCAGCCAGGCCATCGACTCCAGGAACACGGCGTCGGTGTCGAGACGCCGCAGCTCCTCGGTGAGCAAGGCGCTGATGTCGCGGCGGCGCAACGCGATCGAGCGCGGGGGCGTCCGGGGTGCGGTGAACTCCGCCATCTTGCCGTCGGGGCGCTGCACGCTGATGTCGCCCTCGGCGGTGGTCAGGGTCACGCCCGTGACGCCCGGTCCGCCGTCGGCGTCGAACTCGACCGGCACGTGCAGGCGTGAGCGCAACCAGGCGGCCATCAGCAACCCGGCCGCGTTGTTCTCCGCGGCGGTCACGCGGCCCGACAGCACGGTGCCCTGGTGGTGGTCGAGTGCCGAGGCGAGCATCGCGCGCCACGGGGTGAGGCGCGTCCAAGTGAGGTCGGTGTCGCCGGGCGCGAGGTGCTCGGCGCGGGCCAGCAGCGTCGCGAGCGGGTCGGCGCACCCCATGGCGTCGGTGATGCGGCGCACGGCGAGCTGGCCGATGCGGTCCTCCGACACCGACACCGGCGCCGCGCTCGGCCACCACGCGATGACCGGTGAGTCGGGCAGCAGCAGCGGCAGCATCGCCGACGTCTTGTGGTGCATCAGCTCGCCGTGGAACTTCAACGCGATCACCTCACCGGGGATCTCGTCGCCGATGTGCAACTCGGCGTCGAGGCGTTCGGTGCGCGTGGAGCCGTCGGTGGCGATGATGATCCGGGAGGGGTGCTCGCGTCCGGCCTCCACACAGGCGTCGAAGACGTCGTCGTACTCGTCGGCGGCCGGGATGGCGAGCAGGGTGAACACCATGCCGGACGCCGCGCCGACGCTCTGGCGGGCCTTGGTGATGGCGTTCTGGATCTGGGCGGACGTGGTGTCCTTCAGGGTCGTGATCATCGTTCTCCTCCCGGCCTCACGGACGCCGCCAGACGAAGCCGTCACGTTCCATCATGGCGGTGGCCGACGGCGGCCCCCACGTGCCGGCCACATAGGGTTCGGGCTGGTTCACCTTGTCGGCCCAGTAGTCCAGGATCGGGTCGAGGATCATCCAGGACAGCTCCACCTCGCGGTGCTGGGGGAACAGCGGCGGGTCACCCAGCAAGACGTCGAGGATCAGCCGCTCGTACGCCTCGGGGCTCGACTCGGCGAAGCTGGTGCCGTAGTCGAAGTCCATCGACACGTCGCGGATCTCCATCGGGGTGGCCGGCACCTTCGCCCCGAAGCGGAGCGTGATCCCCTCGTTGGGTTGGATGCGCAGCACCAGCGCGTTGGCGCCGAGCTGCTCGGTGTCGGACATCTGGAACGGCAGGTGGGGTGCCGGACGCATCATCAGCGCGATCTCGGTCACCCGCCGCGGCATGCGCTTGGCGGCCCGCAGGTAGAAGGGGACGCCCGCCCACCGGCGGTTGTCGATGTCGACGCGGAAGGCCGCATAGGTCTCGGTCTGGGAGTCCGGCGCGATGCCGTCCTCCTCCAGGTAGCCCTTCACCTTCTGGCCGCCCGCCCACCCGGCGGTGTACTGCCCGCGGGCGGTGTGGCTCTTGAGGTTGCGCGGGGCGCGCGCGGCGGCCAGCAGCTTCTCCTTCTCGGCGCGCAGGTTGCCGGCCTCGAAGGACGCCGGCTCCTCCATGCCGACCAGGGCCAGCAGCTGCAGCAGGTGGTTCTGGATGACGTCGCGGGCCGCCCCGATGCCGTCGTAGTAGCCGGCGCGTCCGCCGATGCCGATGTCTTCTGCCATGGTGATCTGGACGTGGCTGACGTAGTTGCGGTTCCACATCGGCTCGAAGAGCTGGTTGGCGAACCGGAGCGCCAGCATGTTCTGGACGGTCTCCTTGCCGAGGTAGTGGTCGATGCGGAAGACCGAGTCGGAGTTGAACACGCTGGAGACCTTGCGCTCCAGCTCCTGGGCGCTGGCGAGGTCGTGGCCGAACGGCTTCTCGATCACCACCCGGTTCCATGGGGTCGTCTTGGTCTTGTCGACCAGGCCGTGCTTGTTGAGCTGCTCGATCACCTGGTCGAAGCCGACCGGGGGGATGGAGAGGTAGAACGCGTGGTTGCCCTCGGTGCCCTGGGACTCGTCGAGCTCGCGCAGCGTCGCGCCGAGGGTCTCGAAGCCCTCGTCGGAGTCGAACGCCCCGCTGACGAACCGGACGCCCTCGGCGAGCTGGCGCCACACCTCGGGGCGGAAGGTGGTGCGGGCGTTCTCCTTGACCGCCTCCAGCATGTAGTCGGCGAAGGCCTCGTCGTCCCACTCCCGGCGTCCGTACCCCACGAAGCTGAACCCGGGCGGGAGCAGGCCGCGGTTGGCCAGGTCGTAGACCGCCGGCATCAGCTTCTTGCGCGCAAGATCGCCGGTCACCCCGAACATGACGAGGGCACACGGCCCTGCGACACGGGGCAACCGGCGATCCTGTGGGTCGCGCAGGGGGTTGGTGTAGGGAGTGCTCGTCACGCGAGCCACCCTAGCGTCCGACCCCTGCACCGGCGTCCGGTTGTCAGTTGGCGGCGAGCGCCTTCTCGATCGCGGTCACCAGCTCGCTGTCCCACGAGGCGATGAACTTGCTCACGCCCTCGTCCTCGAGCACCTTGAAGACGTCGTCGAGGTCCACGCCGACCGCGTCGATGGCGTCCAGCACCTTGACGCCCTCGGCGCCGGTGCCCTCCATCGGGGCGCCGAGCTCGCCGTGGTCGGCGAACGCCAGCAGGGTCTTCTCGGGCATCGTGTTCACGACGCCCTTCGCGACCAGGTCGGACACGTACAGGGTGTCGGAGTAGTCGGCGTTCTTCGTGCCGGTGGACGCCCACAGCGGGCGCTGCTTGTTGGCGCCCTTGGCCTCCAGCTTGGTGAAGCGCTCCGAGGAGAAGACCTCCTCGAAGGCGGCCAGGGCGACCTGGCCGTTGGCGATCGCGGCCTTGCCCTTGAGCGCCTTGGCCTCGTCGGTGCCGATCTCGTCCAGCCGGTTGTCGATCTCGGTGTCGACGCGGCTGATGAAGAAGGACGCCACGGAGTGGATCTTCGACAGGTCCTTGCCGGCGGCGTCGGCCTGCTCGAGGCCCGCGAGGTAGGCGTCCATGACGGCGCGGTAGCGGTCCTCGGAGAAGATCAGGGTCACGTTGACCGAGATGCCGCGGCCCAGCGTCTCGGTGATCGCCGGCAGGCCCTCGACCGTCGCGGGGATCTTGATGAGCACGTTCTCGCGGTCGACCAGGTCGTAGAGCTCCTGGGCCTCGTCGATGGTGCCCTGGGTGTCGTAGGCCAGCCCGGGGGCCACCTCGATCGACACGCGGCCGTCGTAGCCGCCGGTGGCGTCGTAGAGGTCCTTGAACAGGTCGCAGGCGTCCTGGACGTCCTTGGCCCAGAGCTGCTTGATGGCCGTCGGCACGTCGGTGTCGGAGGGGAGTGCGGCGATGTCGGCGTCGTACTGCGTGCCGCCGGTCAGGGCCGCGGCGAAGATGGTCGGGTTCGTCGTCACGCCGGTGACGGACTTGTCGTCGATGAGGCCCTGGAGGTTGCCGCTCTGCAAGCGGTCGCGCGACAGGTCGTCCAACCAGATGGACACGCCAGCGTCGGCGAGAGCCTTCATACGAGAGTTCATGTGGGATTCTCCTGTGTTCCGAGGTCCGAGGGCGTCGCGCGACGCCCCCACACCTCCGACTCTACTTCGGGCCCTCCGATGGGCGCCGGGCAATCGGGGAATCGGCAACTCGTTGCCGTGACGTAGACTGCCCCGAAGGGTCGCGCCCCGTGCGCGCGGCCGGTTCCCAACCGCCGGAGGTCAACCCACATGCACCAAGCCAGGACGGAGACGCGCGTCCCCGCCCAGCCCGGCGCCCTCGGGACGGTCAAGGCCTATGTGGGGCTGACCAAGCCGCGCATCATCGAGTTGTTGTTGGTGACGACCTTCCCGGCGATGTTCCTGGCCGCCGGTGGGTTCCCCCCGCTCGGCCTGGCCGTGATCACCTTCGTCGGCGGGACGCTGTCGGCGGCCTCGGCGAACGTGTTCAACTCCGTGCTGGACGCCGACATCGACGAGCAGATGCGGCGCACGCGTCGGCGTCCCATGGTGCGCGACCAGGTCTCGCAACGCGCCGCGTACACGTTCGGCGTCGTGCTGGGCGTCATCTCGACGCTCATGCTGGGCTTCGGCGCCAACTGGCTGGCCGCGGCGCTGTCGGTGACCGCGATCCTCTACTACGTGTTCATCTACACCGTGTGGCTCAAGCGCCGCACAGCCCAGAACATCGTGTGGGGTGGGGTGGCCGGGTGCTTCCCGCCGCTGATCGGCTGGACGGCCGTGACCGGTTCGGTCGCATGGCCGCCGATCATCTTGTTCCTGATCGTCTTCTTCTGGACGCCCCCGCACACGTGGGCGCTCGGGTTGCGTTACCGCGAGGACTACGCCTCGGTCGACGTGCCCATGCTGCCCGTGGTCAAGGACGCCCCGCACGTGGCCCGGCACATGCTGGTCTACTCGGTGCTGACCGTCGCGGTGAGCCTGTTGCTGTGGCCGGTCGCCGCGACCGGGTGGCTCTACCCGTTGGTGGCGGTGGTCGCCGGTGGCTGGCTGGTCTGGGAGTCCGTCGCCCTGCTGAACCGGGCCAACGCCGGGCTGCGCGATGCGGCCCTTAAGCCGATGAAGCTGTTCCACTGGTCGAACAGCTACCTCGCCATCGTGTTCATCGCCGCCGCGATCGATCCGCTGCTGTTCGGCTGACCCGCCCCAACCGCCGAGGACCGGCTCAGGCCGCCCCGGCCGCCGCCAACTGCTCGGCGATGGCGTCCACGAACTCCTCGATGTCGGCCATGCCGGTGACCGGGCCGCCCGCCAACAGGCCGTCGGCCCCCAACAGCACCGCACTGGGACTCCCGGTCAGGCCGAGCGCCCGCTGCGTCAGGCCGGCGTGGTCGTAGGCGAAGGCGGCCTCCGGGCGCAGCTCCTCGGGCAACGACTCGGCGGGCATCGAGCTCAGCAGGCGCACCTCCAGGCTCGGCAGGAGATCGCGCCAGCGCTCGACCGCGGCCGCGGCGTCCCGTGACGTGCCGCACAGGCAGTTGATGCTCACCAGGAGGGCGGCGGTCGACGCGGTCAACTCCCGCAGCGTCCGCGGCCGGACGCCCTCGTCGAGGACCATCGCGTCCGGGATCTCGGTGCGCACATACGCCTCGGCGTCGTCGAACTCCTCGGCCGGGTCCTGCGCGGGGGGCTCGGCTGGGGCGTGGGAGGCAGGCTCCACGTGATCGGCCGCCGGATCCTCGGGGACCCAGGTGCCGTGCTCGCGCACGAGCGCCTCGAGGGCGTCCGTACCGACCGCCACGGGAGCCAACAGGGTGCCCCCGGGGCCGACCAACAGCCCTGTGGGGGTGCCTCCCCCGAGGGCGGCCAGCACGTTGGCGGCCGGGTCCAGCAGGGCACCGTCGGCCACGGACGCCGAACCCCAGCCCTCCAGGAGGGCGGCCGAGGCGTCGTTGACCACCACCCGGAACCGGATCCCCGGTGAGGCGGCGCGCCAGTCGTCCCACTGGGCGATCACCCGCTCGCACGGACCGCAGCCACGCGAGGCGAACAACAACAGGGTGCGCTCCTCGAACAGCCCGTGGCTGTGCACCGGACCGCCGCCCGCGGCGTCCAGCAGCGTGAACGGTGGCACGTGGCTGCCGGTGAAGCCGGCCGCCGGCGCCTGGGGGCCGTGCCCCAGCACGAACAGCGTGACGGCCCCGGCCAGGGCGGACACGGCCATGACGCCGAGCGTGGCCGGCGCGTCGGCCAGCAGCGCGCCCGGCAGGGACGCCCCCATGGCGGCCGCGACGACGGCGAGCACGGCCGTGCCGACGAGGACGCCGTTGCGCACCAGCGTGCGGGAGGTGACGCCCTGTTCGCCCAGGGCGCCGAAGCAGTTGCACGTGACCTGCTCGTCGAAGCGCAGGGCGCGGGCGATCACGACCAGGTAGGCCAGGAACAGCGCCACCGTCGCCGCGGCCGCCAGCACCAGCAACCACCCGCGGGCCACCAACAGCAGGACGCCGAGCGCGATCTCGGCCCACGGCAGCAGCAGGGGGGCGACGGACGCCCCGAGCGCGGCCGGGAGACGTAGTGCGGTGAAGGCGTCACGGGTGGCCTGGGTGTCGCGGAGCTTGGCGACCCCGCTCAGCAGCAGGACCGCGGCGCACAGGACCAGGGGTACGACGAGGAAGGTGGGCACGTCGCGCATTCTCTCACGCGGGCAGCGGCGTCCGTGCCCCGACGTGGGTGGTGCTGTTCCAGACGTGGCCCAGCGCGACGACGAACAGGGTCGTGCCGATCATGTGGCCCAGCACGAGGAGCATCGGCAGGTGCAAGAAGTACTGCACATAGCCGATGACGCCTTGGAGCAGTTCGGTGGCGAGCAGGACCAACCAGGCGTTGCGGAGCCGGGCATTCGACCAGGCCAGGAACAGTCCGATCAGGGTGAGCGCGATGAGCACCCACACCGCCCACGCGTGGATCTTCGACGTGAACTCCGGGTCGAAGCCGTTGCGGGTGGCGGCGCCGTCGCCGGAGTGCGGACCCGAGCCGGTCACGACCACGCCGAGGGCGACCACGACCATGCCCAGCAGGACGGTCAGCCGGGTCAGGGCGTACAGCGGGCCGGACGCCAGCGTCGGCTCCCAGCCGTGGGCCAGGCGCACCATCTCCAGCGTGATCAGGATGAGCGCCACCGAGGCCACCATGTGCAGTCCGACGACCCACGGGTCGAGTTGGGTCCGCACCGAGACGCCGCCGATCACCGCCTGGGCGATGATGCCCAGGCCGACGCCGATGGCCAGCTCGAACAGCCGCAGCGGGGCCGTGCCCCGGCGGAAGGCCCGCCACGCGACGATCGCGGTGGCCAGCGCGATGCCGGCCAGCACGAAGGTGAGCAGCCGGTTGCCGAACTCGATGTACGTGTGGAGCCCCTGCTCGGGGGTGGGCACATAGCTGCCGGGCTCGCACTCCGGCCAGGTGGAGCAGGCCAGCCCCGACCCGGTGAGCCGGACCAGCGCGCCGGTCCAGATGATCACCATGTTCGCCACGAGGTTGGCGATGGTGAGGCGACGCAGCAAGCGCGGTGAGGTCAGGATGTCCATCGGAAGGCCTTTCGTGCCACGAGCAGGGCGAGGGCCGCCCAGGCGGCCAGGACGAGCAGGGGGATCAGGGGGAGCGCACCGACCGAGGTCAGGCGCAGCGTCTCGCCGAGCGCGGCGAAGGGGGTCAGCGACAACGGCAGGTGCGCCCAGGCGGGGTAGGCGGCCAGCGGCAGGACGAGCGCCCCGCCGGCCGCCGCCACCAGGTAGACGAGGTTGGCCACGGCCAGGGTGGCCTCGGCGCGCAGGCGTCCGGCCACCGCGAGGGCGAACCCGGCGAACGTCACCAACGCCAGGGCCACCGCGGCCAGGGCCACGGCGAGGCTGGCCACGGTGAAGCCCGGACGCCAGCCCAGCAGGAGGGCGACCGCCGCGATCACCGCCACCTGCAGGGCGGCCACCGACGCGGTCGCCAGCGCCTTGCCCACGATCAGGTCGCCGCGCGTCAGGGGCGTGGCCACCAACCGCTCCAGGACGCCGTAGCGCCGCTCGAACGCCGTCGCGATCGCCAGCGAGGTGAACGACGTCGACCACAACGCCAATGCGAGCACCGACGGCGGCAACAGGGCCGGGTCGAGCCCGAGGCGTCCGCCCCACAACAGGCCGGCCACCAGCAGCCCGATCGGGATCACCAGGGCCAGGATCAGTTGCTCTCCGTTGCGCAGCATGAGGGTCGCCTCGGTGCGCGCCTGGGTGAGGATGCGTCGGCTGCGCGGGGCGGACGCCGGCGCCGGGGTCAGGTCGAGGGCCGTGCTCACGCGCCCGCCCGGGTGTGGCGCAGGAAGACGTCCTCCAGGGAGGCCTCGGCGGTGAGCGCGGGGACCGTGCCGTCGATGGTGATGCGGCCGGCGTCCATGATCCAGACGTGGTCGGCCAGGGCGGACGCCTCGTCCATGGCGTGGGTGGTCAACAGGACGCCCACGCCGGCGTCGGCGAGGTCACGGATGACCTGCCAGGTGCGCCGCCGGGCGTGGGGGTCCATCCCGGCGGTGGGCTCGTCCAGCAGGGCGAAGCGGGGGCGTCCGATCAGCGCGCCGGCGAGGTTGACCGCCTGCTGCTGGCCGCCGGACAACCGCCGGTAGGGGGTGTCGGCAAAGGGGCCGAGCGCGAAGGCCTCGACGAGGGTCTCGGCGGGGTGCGGGTTCGCATACAGCCCGCCGAGGTGGCGCAGCAGCCCCCGGGGCGTGATCCCCGACCAGGCGCCGGTCGACTGGGGCATCAGGCCGAGTTGGGCCAGGGCGTCCGGATGGCCGGGGGCGTGGCCGAGCACCGACACCGAGCCCGCCTGCGCGGCCACCAGGCCGGTCAGCACCCGGATCGTGGTCGTCTTGCCCGCACCGTTGGGCCCGAGCAGGGCGGTGACGGCGCCCGGGGCGGCCGTGAACGTCAGCCCGTCCAGCACCCGGCGCCCGCCCAGCTCGACCTCGACCCCGCGCAGGTCGAGCGCGGGGGCAGGATCGGTGGGCATGGGCGCCACTCTACCGGCGCGCCGAGGCCTCCCCGGTCAGCCGTTGAGCTGGGCCAGCCGCTGCGCGACGATGTCGTCGGCGGTGAGCATCGGGGCGTCGATGCGCATCGCGTAGAAGCTGCGCCACACGAAGACCGAGGCGGCCACGAAGAACAGGCCGGCGAGCACCTGCACCAGCAGTCCCTGGCCGTTGGCGGTCAGCATGACCCCCAGCTCGACCGCCAGCAACCCGAACAGCGTCGTGAACTTGATCACCGGGTTGAGCGCCACCGAGCTGGTGTCCTTGTAGGGGTCGCCGACCGTGTCGCCGACGATGGACGCGTCGTGCAGGTCGGTGCCCTTGGCGTTCAGGTCCACCTCGACGATCTTCTTGGCGTTGTCCCAGGCGCCGCCGGCGTTCGCCATGAAGATGGCCTGGTAGAGGCCGAACAGGGCGATCGAGACCAGGTAGCCGATGAAGAAGTACGGCTCCACGAAGGCGAAGGCGAGTGTGGCGAAGAAGACGCCCAGGAAGATGTTGAACATGCCGCGCTGGGCGTAGATCGTGCAGATCTCCACGACCTTCTTGCTGTCGGCCTCGGACGCCCGCGTTGCGGTCTCGTCGAGCTGGATGTTGTCCTTGATGAACTCCACGGCGCGGAACGAACCGGTGGTGACGGCCTGGATGGACGCCCCGGTGAACCAGTAGATGATGGCGCCGCCGGCGATCAGCCCGAGCAGGAACGGCGCGTGCAGCAGCGACAGCTTGTCGACGTTCTCGGTCATGCCGAGGGTCAGCCCCATGATGATCGAGAAGATCATCGTCGTGGCGCCGACGACCGCGGTGCCGATCAGCACCGGCTTGGCGGTGGCCTTGAAGGTGTTGCCGGCGCCGTCGTTCTCCTCCAGCAGGCGCTTGGCACGATCCCAGTCGGCGGAGAAGCCGAAGTCGCGTTCGATCTCGGCGGTGATGTCGGGGACGTCCTCGATCATCGACAGCTCGTAGACCGACTGGGCGTTGTCGGTGACCGGCCCGTAGGAGTCGACCGCGATGGTGACCGGCCCCATGCCCAGGAAGCCGAAGGCGACCAGGCCGAACGCGAACACGGCCGGGGCGGCCATGGTGTCGCCGAAGCCGAGCGCGGACGCGATGGCGGCCGCGATGGCCATCAGGCCGACGATGGCGATCCCCAGCCAGTAGGCGGAGAAGTTGCCCGCCACGAGCCCGGAGAGGATGTCGAGCGAGGCGCCTCCGGAGTTGGCCGACTTCACGACCTCCTCGGTGTGCTTGCTCTTCACCGAGGTGAAGACCTTCACCAGCTCGGGGATGAGCGCGCCGGCCAGCGTGCCGCAGGAGATGATGATCGACAGCTTCCACCACGTGGTGCCGTCGCCCAGGTGCGGGATGAGGATCGCCGAGGTGATGAAGGTCAGCACGATGGAGACGACCGAGGTGATCCAGACCAGCCAGGTCAGCGGGGCCTCGAAGTCCATCTCCTCGCTGTGCTCGTAGCGGCGCTTGGTCAGCCAGGCGTTCACGGCGTACGACGCGCCGGAGGCCACGACCATGACGGCGCGGATGAAGAAGATCCAGACCAGCAAGGACGCCTGCAGCACGGCCTCGGTCGACGGGATGGCCAGCATGATGAACGTGACCAGGGCGACGCCGGTCACGCCGTAGGTCTCGAAGCCGTCGGCCGAGGGCCCGACCGAGTCGCCGGCGTTGTCGCCGGTGCAGTCGGCGATGACGCCGGGGTTGCGGGCGTCGTCCTCCTTGATCTTGAAGACGATCTTCATCAGGTCCGAGCCCACGTCGGCGATCTTGGTGAAGATGCCGCCGGCGATGCGCAGCGCCGAGGCGCCCAGCGACTCACCGATGGCGAAGCCGATGAAGCACGACCCGGCGATCTCGGGGGGCAGGAACAGCATGATCACGAGCATCATCAGCAGCTCGATCGAGATCAGGACCATGCCCACGCTCATGCCCGAGCGCAGCGGGATCTGGTGCAGGGGGTAGGGGCGTCCGCCCAGCGAGGCGAACGCCGTGCGCCCGTTGGCGAACGTGTTGACGCGGATGCCGTACCACGCGATCGCGTAGCTGCCACCCATGCCGACGAGGCTGAACGCCAAGATGATCAGCACCTGCCCCCAGCCGGAGCCGACCAGGAACTTGAAGTAGATGAAGATGACGCTGGCGATGAAGATCCACAAGATGAGCAGGAACCGCCCCTGCTGGCGCAGGTACGCCTTGCAGGTCTCATAGATCAGCTCGGAGATCTCGCGCATCGCCGCGTGCACCGGCAGCCGCTTGAGCTGCATGTAGCTGGTCAGGCCGAACACGAGCCCGCCGAGGCAGACCACGAGGCCGATCAGCAGCAGGGTGGTGCCGGACACGGTGCCGCCCAGGAACATCGCGGCGCCCAGGTCGGGGAGGTGGATGTTCGCCTCGCCGCCGGGCTGGTGCCCGCCGGTGGTGGCCGGGGGCGGGGTCGCGCAGCCGGCCAGGCCGACCAGGGTGAGCAACAGGGCGAGTGATGCGAGGTGCCGGCGGGTTACCACGGGTGTCTTCCTTACCGATCGAGTCGTACGGCGGTGTCGTGCGGCGGGGGCGTCCACGTGAACACTACGCCCTGTAGTGGACGTTTTTGTGTGTTCCACCATTCGTCTCGAATCCCTGCCGTCGACCCGCGGCGCGGCGGACGGTTTGCGCCATCCCCGATATCGGCAAGTAGGGTGTTGTCTAATAACGCGTGCGGAAGGAGGAGGATGACCGAACCACAGCAGAGCGTGGTCGAAGCAGACGACGCCTCGACGCGAGACAGGGTGGCCCGCTCCATCCTGGAGCACGGTCCCAGCACGGCGGCCGACCTGGCCGAGCGGCTGGGGCTCACGCCCGCGGCCGTCCGCCGCCACCTCGGCGTCCTCACCGACGCCGGCCACCTGGAGCCGCGCGAGCAGCGCGTCTACGGCCAACGCGGGCGGGGGCGTCCGGCCAAGGTGTTCGCGCTGACCGACCCGGGGCGCGAGACGTTCCACCACGCCTATGACGACCTCGCTATCCGCGCGCTGGGCTTCCTGCGCGCCGAGGGCGGCGACCAGGCGGTCGCCGACTTCGCCGAACAGACGATGGACGAGGTACGCCGACGGTTCCTGGCCGACGGGGCGGAATACGCGACCCCGGCCGAGGCGTTGGCCGAAGTGCTGAACGAACGTGGTCACGTCGCCTCGCTGCTCCCGGTGGCGACCGGCACCCAGTTGTGCCAGCACCATTGCCCGGTCTCCCACGTGGCGCGCGAGTTCCCCGAACTGTGCGCCGCCGAGACCAAGTTGTTCTCCGAGCTGCTGGGGAGCCATGTCCAGCGGATCGCGACGATTGCCCATGGCGACGGGGTGTGCACCACGCACATCCCTCACCCGGTTGAGAGGAAGAAGGTCACATGACCCAGACCCAGGCCCCCGGCCTCGGTGCCACGCAGGACGAGCACCTCGAGGCGCTCGGCAAGTACCGCTTCGGCTGGCACGATGCCGACACCGCCGGCGCGTCCGCGCGGCGCGGCCTCAACGAGGACGTCGTGCGTGACATCTCGGCCCGCAAGAACGAGCCCGAGTGGATGCTCCAGCGCCGCCTGCGCGGCCTGAAGCTGTTCGAGCGCAAGCCCATGCCCCTGTGGGGCGCCGAGCTCGACGGCATCGACTTCGACAACATCAAGTACTTCGTGAAGTCCACCGAGAAGCAGGCCCAGACGTGGGAGGACCTGCCCGAGGACATCAAGAACACCTACGACCGCCTCGGCATCCCGGACGCCGAGAAGCAGCGCCTGGTCGCCGGCGTCGCCGCGCAGTACGAGTCGGAGGTCGTCTACCACAAGATCAACGAGGAACTGGAGCGCCAGGGCGTCATCTTCCTCGACA
>JAUNSA010000205.1 GCA_030539405.1 Propionibacteriaceae bacterium | reverse complement strand
CCCGGCAGGGTTCAGGGCCCGCGCTGGTCATGGTGCACTGCGTCAGCACCTCACGGGAGCGCACGCCCCAACCCACCCTGGCGGCCGCGCTGGCCGAGCACTTCACGGTGTTCACCTACGACCGCCGGGGGACCGGCGAATCCGGAAACACGGCGCCGTACGCCGTCGAGCGCGAGTTCGACGACCTCGGGGCGATCATCGACCTGGCCGAGGGACCCGCCACGGTGTACGGCTTCTCCTCCGGGGCGACCCTGGCCCCTGCTCGCTGCAGCCGCGGGCGTCCCGATCGAGCGGCTGGCGCTGCTGGAGCCGCCGCTGTTCGACCAGCCCGACCCCACGTTCGCGCTGCGCGACGAGGCCCAGCGCCGCGTCGACGCCGACCTGGCCGATGCCCAGCGTTGGTTCAACGTCGAGATCGTCGGCGTGCCCGAGGAGGTCCTGGCCGAGCTGCCGCCCCTGACCGAGGAGGACCTCGTCAACACCCGCACGATCGCCCACGAGCTGGAGTTCCTGCCCGGCACGCCGGCCGAGCGGTTCGCGTCCGTGGCCCAGCCCACGCTGATCGTGGCCTCGGACCACACGGCGCCGGAGATCCACACCTATGCCGACGCGCTCGTGGCCGCCATGCCCGCCGCGACCAAGGCCGTCGTGCCCGGAGAGTGGCACGGCGTCGACGACGCCACCCTCACCGAGGCGATCGTCGCCTTCTCCGGGGGTGCCCGATGAGCACGCATGAGGCGGCGCAGGCCTACCTCGATCGCATCGTCGCCGACGGCATCGTGGGTGCCGTCGGCGTGGTCGAGGATGCCGAGGGCACCGTCTGCCTCGCCGCCGGCCGCATGAGCGTCGACGGCCCGCCGATGCCGACCGACGCGATCATGCGCATCCAGTCGATGACCAAGGCCGTCACCGCGGTCGCGGCCTTGCGCCTCGTCGAGGCCGGACGCCTCAACCTCGACGACCCCGTCTCCCGGTGGCTGCCCGAGCTGGCCGCCCCACGGGTGGTGCGGACGCCGCGATCCGACCTCGATGACACCGTTGCCCTGGCCCGCCCGATCGCGGTCCGTGACCTGCTGGCCCATACGGCTGGCCACGGGATCGCCGAGGGGACGCCGTACCACGACGGACAGGTCGCCGCGGGCGTGGCCGCCGGCCCCGAACCCGTGGACATGGACGCCGACGCATGGCTCGAGCGCCTGGCGGACCTGCCCCTGTTCCACCAGCCGGGCGAGGGCTGGCTCTACCACCACGGCGCGATGCTGGCCGGCATCCTGATCGGACGCCTCACCGGCCGCAGCTTCGGTGATCACCTCACCGACGACGTGTTCGCCCCGCTGGGGATGGTCGACTCGGGCTTCTGGGCGCACGACCCCACCCGTCTGCCCGCCGCGTACCGGATCGAGGACGACGGGCCGGTCGAGATCGAGCCCGCCGGCGCCGGCTACTACGCCAGCGACCCCGGGTTCTTGGTCGACCACGGCGAGCTGGTGTCGACCGCCTCGGACTACCTGCGCTTCGCCCGCATGCTGCGTGACGGGGGCCTGTCCGACGAGGTCCGGTACCTCAGCCAGGCCTCGGTGGCCGCCCTCACCAGCGACCAGGTGCCCGAGGTCGCCAAGACGGGGGACAGCTTCGGGCCCGACATCTGGAAGGGCGGCAGCTGGGGGTTCGGCGTCTATGTCGAGGACGCCGGGCGCTACGGCTGGTCCGGTGGGCTCGGCACCGACTTCGCCGTGGATCCGACGTCGGGACGCATCACGATCCTGCTCACCCAGGCCGAGATGGGCCCGGCCACGTGGGGTGCCATCACCGGTTTCCGTGAGGTGGGTGCTGGCTGACGCCCTTGGGTAATCCGGCCTGACTGGGGATGATGGGGTTCGCAACGATCCCCGAGGAGGAGGACTCCCATGCGCATCGAAAAGGACAGCATGGGCACCATCGAGGTGCCCGAGGACGCCTACTGGGGCGCGCAGACGCAGCGCTCGGTCGGCAACTTCGACATCGGACGCGACACCTTCGTGTGGGGGCGCGCCATGGTGCGCGCGCTCGGCGTGCTCAAGAAGGCAGCA
The DNA here is from genome assembly GCA_030539405.1 of Propionibacteriaceae bacterium. Classification (GTDB taxonomy): domain Bacteria; phylum Actinomycetota; class Actinomycetes; order Propionibacteriales; family Propionibacteriaceae; genus Propioniciclava. The sequence continues at coordinate 1,364 of JAUNSA010000205.1, read as the reverse complement.
GCCCAGGCCAACGGTGAACTCGGTGAGCTGCCCGGTGAGGTGTCCGACCTCATCGTGCGGGCCGCCGACGAGGTGATCGCGGGCGATCTGGACGACCACTTCCCGCTCGTGGTGTTCCAGACCGGGTCGGGTACGCAGTCGAACATGAACGTCAACGAGGTGGTCAGCAACCGGGCCATCGAGCTGGCCGGTGGCGAGCGCGGCTCGAAGGAGCCGGTGCACCCCAACGACCACGTCAACCGCGGCCAGTCGAGCAACGACACGTTCCCCACGGCGATGCACATCGCGGTCGTCTCCGAGCTCAACGGACGCCTCTACGCCCCGGTCGAGGCGCTGCGCGACACGCTGGCGGCGAAGGCGTCCGAGTTCGACGGGGTGGTCATGGTCGGCCGCACCCACCTGCAGGACGCCACCCCGGTGACGCTCGGCCAGGTGATCGGCGGGTGGGTCGCGCAGCTCGACTTCGCGCTCGAGGGGGTGCGCACGGCGGACGCCCGGGCGCGCGACCTGGCGATCGGCGGCACCGCGGTGGGCACGGGACTCAACGCCCACCCCGACTTCGGACGCCGCACCGCCGAGAAGATCTCGGCCGAGACCGGGCTGGAATTCCGGCAGGCCGAGAACCTGTTCGCCGCCTTGTCGGCGCACGATTCGCTGGTCGAGGTCTCGGCGTCGCTGCGCACGCTGGCCGGGGCGCTGATGAAGATCGCCAACGACGTCCGTTGGTACGCCTCGGGCCCCCGCAACGGCATCGGCGAGCTGCGGATCCCCGAGAACGAGCCGGGCAGCTCGATCATGCCGGGCAAGGTGAACCCAACCCAGTCCGAGGCGGTGACCATGGTCGTGGCGCGGGTGTTCGGTAACGACGCGACCGTCGCGTTCGCCGGCTCGCAGGGCAACTTCCAGCTCAACGTGTTCAAGCCGGTCATGGCGCACGCGGTGCTGGAGTCGATCCGGCTGCTGGCCGACGCATCGGCGTCCTTCGACGAGCACTGCGTGTCGGGGCTGGAGCCCAACCACGAGCGCATCGAGGCCAACCTCGCCTCGAACCTGATGCTCGTCACCGCGCTGAACCGCCACATCGGCTACGACGCCGCGGCCGCCATCGCCAAGGACGCCAACGCCACCGGTTCGACCCTGCGCGAGGCTGCGCTCCGCTCGGGCAAGCTCACCGAGGAGGAGTTCGACGCCTGGGTCGTGCCCATGGACATGACGCACCCCTCGGAGGGCTGACCCCCCGTCTGGGTGAGTGAGGGCCATTTCCATCTTCGGCATCGCCCGCTAGCGTGGGCACCCTCCACCGACAGGTGGGGATGACCGAGACACAGGGAGGACCATCGGATGACCGACCAGCCCCAGCAGTT
>JAUNSA010000049.1 GCA_030539405.1 Propionibacteriaceae bacterium | reverse complement strand
GGTCCTCGGCGGTCGCGGCGCCGGTCCTCGGCGTCAGCGCTCCACGCGGTCGCGCCGCGCGTTCGGGTTGGTGCACTGCACCGGGGTGAGGGTGTTGTAGGTCCACTTGAAGGGCTCGGTCTTGACCAACGCGCCGTCCTTGAAGAACTGGCGGCTGTAGTTGACCGTGAACCCGTTCATGGCACCCTGCGGGCTGCAGACGGCCGAGTTGTCCTTGATGGCCGGGCCCGGGGAGCGCACATTGCTGCGGACCGGATCGGTCGCCTTCACGTCGTACACCTTGGTGGACCACACGCGCACGGTGATCGAGCCCTGGCCGCCCACCTTCGGGTTGTTGGTGAACGCCTGCATCAGCACGCCGTAGTCGGTGTTGTTGCGGAACTTCATGTCGACCGAGTGGTAGTCCAGCGTGGCCTCGCGCCCCATCGGGTAGCGGCTGAAGTACAGCGAGTGGGGCTTGTGGTAGATGTCCTCCAGGCCGGCGAAGAAGATCGCGTTGAAGGTCGTCGTGGTGGTCTGCGAGATGCCGCCACCCATGCGCTCGACGACGCGGCCGCCGTCGATGGCGCCGCCGGCCATCCAGCCGCGGGCCAGGGTGCGCGGGCCGAGTACCTTGTTCATGGAGAACTCCTCGCCGGGCTTGAGGAACACCCCGTTGATCAGCCCGGCGGACTTGCCGATGTTGTTCACGCGGTAGGCCGAGGCCGGGAAGTGGGTGGTGAACTCGCCGGTGATCTCCTTGACGCCCATCTTCTCGGCCATCGCGGTGGTGAACTCCGGCTCGGCGTCGGTGACCGTGACGGTCGCCCTGCGCTCCTCGCCGCCCTTGACCATGGCCTCGCCGATGACCTGGGCGAGCTCGTCCTTGGCCACGCCCTTGCCGTTCTCGGAGGGGACGATGCTCGGCTTGCCGTCGGCGAAGACGAAGCTGGCGTCCTTGGGCTCCTGCAGCCCCAGCCCATCCAGGGCCGGCTTGGCTTGGGCCACCAGCGCGTCGGGGTCCAGGGTCGGCTTCAGCGAGCCGTCGGCCTGCTCGAAGGTCAGCGCGGCCCCGACCATCTCGGGCGTGACCTCGAACGTCTTGTCGCCGGCGGTGACCGGGATCGGGCCCGACAGCGCCGGGGCCACGACCTCGTTGCGCACCTGCTCGGCCTCGGCCGTGGTGACGTCGGGCTCGCGCTCGGTCACGACCGCCTCGACCTCGGTGGACTCCAGGAAGGCGGCGACCAGGGCTTCCTTGGTGGCGTCGGCGTCCAGGGCACGCCCGTTGGTCGACTCGGTCAGGGACGGCAGGGTGTCCTCGATGGCCAGCTCGGCGTTCACCGGCTCGGCGTCGGTGAGCTGCGCCATCTCGGCGGCCACGGCGTCCAGCTTGGCCTCGTCGCGGGTCGGGACGGCGTCCAGGGTGCGGCCGCCGGTGAGGCTCTCCCAGATCTGGGCGGGGTTGAACGACTTGCCGACGGTGCCCGCGGCGACCGACGCGGCGGCGTCCACCCCCAGGCCCAGCTCGGCCGGGGTCTTGGTGAGGGAGTGCTCGCCGGCCTTCAGCGTGATCGGCTCGCCACCGCCGTCGCCCAGGTCGGACGCGACCTTCGCCTCGGCCTCGGCCGGGGTCAGCCCGCCCACGGGGACGCCCTGGATGACCGTGTTCGGCGGCATGGTCTCCCCCGCCATCGCGTAGCCCACGCCGTAGGCGCCGCCGGCGAGCAGCACGATGCCGCCCACCACGATGGCCGCGACGCGGCCGCCGCGCCCCCGGTGGCGGGGTTCGGGGCTCGGTGCGGTCTCCGGAGTCGTGTCAGTCATGGTGCTCCACTTCGAGGGTCGTCCGGGTCATGGTATGCGAGGTGGTCGCGCGCGCGGAATCAGTGCCGCGCGTTGCCACCGTGCGTCGCCCCCCACCGATGCCACGAGGGACGCCACCGGTGCCGGTGACGTCCCTCGTGGGAGCTGATGGCGGCCGGTGGGCCGCCGTGGCCTGATCAGCCGATCAGGGCCTTGGCCTTCTCGACCGCGGCGTCGGCGGTGAGGCCGAACTCGCGGTAGAGGGTCTTCGCATCGGCGGACGCCCCGTAGTGGTCGATGCCGACCGCCTCGGTGTTGGCGCCGAGCAGGTCCTTCCAGCCGACCATGGCGCCGGCCTCGATGACGACCTTCGGGGTGGCCGCGGGGAGGACCTCCTCCTGGTAGGCGGCGTCCTCAGCCTGGAACCACTCCACGCACGGCAGCGAGACGACCCGCGTCGGCACGCCGTCGGCCTCGAGCTTCTCGGCAGCCTCGACGGCCAGCTCGAGCTCGGTCCCGGTGCCGACCAGGATCACCTTGGCCTCGGCGGAGGCCTCCTTGAGCACGTAGCCACCCTTCGCCACGCCCGCGGCCGAGGCGAAGCCGGACCCCTCGGAACGGTCGATCGTCGTGGTGTTCTGCCGCGACAGGATCAGGGCCGACGGGTTCTTCTTCGTCCGCAGGATGCGGGCCCACGCGTGGGCGGTCTCGTTGGCGTCGCCGGGGCGGACCACGTCGAGGCCCGGCATCAGGCGCAGGCTCATCACGTGCTCGACCGGCTGGTGGGTCGGGCCGTCCTCGCCCACGCCGATGGAGTCGTGCGTCCACACGTACACCGGGTTGACGTGGCTGAGCGCGGCCAGGCGCGGCGGCGTCCGCATGTAGTCGGAGAACACCAGGAAGGTGGCGCCGTAGGGGCGGGTGAGCCCGTCCATCGCCATCGCGTTGATGATGTTGCCCATCGCGTGCTCGCGGATGCCGAAGTGCAGCGTGCGGCCGCCCGGGCGTCCGGTGAAGTCGTGGCTGCTGCGCTCCTCGGGGAGGAACGAGTCCACCCCGGCCATGGTCGTGTTGTTCGAGCCGGCCAGGTCGGCCGAACCGCCCCACAGCTCCGGCACGGCGTCGGCCAGGGCGTTCAGCACCTTGCCGGACGCCGCACGCGTGGCCAGCGAGCCGGGCTCGAAGACCGGCAGCGCCTCCTCCAGGCCCTCGGGGACCTCTTGGGCCAGGATGCGGTCGAGCAGCGCCGCGCCGTCGGCGTTGGCCTCACGCCAGGACTGGTAGCGGGCGTCCCACTCCTCCTTGGCCTGCGCAGCGCGGTCGGCGGCGTTCTTGCGCGTGTGCGCGACGATGGCCTCGTCGATGGCGAACGGGCTGTCCTCGAAACCGAGTTCGGCCTTGAGCGCGGAGATCTCGTCGCCGCCGAGCTTGCTGCCGTGGACGCTGTGGTCGCCGGCCTTGTTGGGCAGCGGCCAGCCGATGATCGTGGTGACCTTGATGAAGTGCGGCTTGTCGGTGACCTGGCGCGCCTTCTCGATGACGTCGAACAGTTCCTCGATCTTCTCCTCATAGGTGGTGAAGCCGTTGGTGAAGTCGACGTGGTGGGTGTCCCAGCCGTAGGCGGCGTAGCGGGCCTGGACGTCCTCGGAGAAGGCGATCTTGGTGTCGCCCTCGATCGAGATGCGGTTGTCGTCGTAGATCAGGAACAGGTTGCCCAGGTTCTGGGTCGCCGCCAGCGAGGACGCCTCGGACGACACGCCCTCCTGCATGCAGCCGTCGCCGGCGATGCAGTAGACGTCGTGGTCGAAGACCGACTCGCCGGGGACGGCGCTCGGGTCGAGCATCTCGCGGACGCGACGGGAGCTCATCGCGAAACCGACGGCGTTGGCGACGCCGGCGCCCAGCGGGCCGGTGGTGCACTCCACGCCCTTGGTCCAGCCGAACTCGGGGTGGCCCGGCGTCTTGGAATCCCACGTGCGCAGCGCCTGCAGGTCGTCCATCTCGAGGCCGTAGCCGGCGAGGAAGAGCTGCGCGTACTGCGTGACCGAGCTGTGTCCGGCCGACAGGACGAAGCGGTCGCGACCGAGCCACCGGTCATCGGACGGGTCGCCCTTCATGACCTTCTGGTAGAGCAGGTAGGCGATCGGGGCCAGCGAGATCGCCGTACCGGGGTGGCCGTTACCGACCTTCTCCACTGCGTCAGCGGCGAGCACGCGCGCGGTGTCGACCGCCTTGCGGTCGAGGTCGGTCCAGGTGAGTTCAGACATGGTCGAAGTATTCCTCCAGTCGGCGTTCAGGCAAGCATGCACTGCGTTCCATTCGAGCCTAGGGCACCGCGACACCCCATGGGGACCATGCCGCCCAGTTGCCCCCGCGCCACCCCTCACCCCTCGCGTTTGATAATGATTCTCATTCATGCTTGACTGTCGCCATGCCTACAACCCATGCCTTCCGCGGCTGGCGTCTGGCCGGCCCGCTGGCCGCCACGGCGCTGCTGCTGGCCGCCTGTGCCCCGACCACCCCCGGCTCCCCGGCAGCCGCTCCCCCGTCCAGTGCAGCCACCGCCGCGCCCACGAGCGCCGTCGGCGGGAACAGCCGCGAAGTCGCCTCCTTGAACCCGCGCGTGCTGTACTCCCACGCCGGCGGGCTCGTGCTGCTGGACGCCGTGACCGGCAAGACGGTCTCCACCGAGGAGCGCGCGGCCTTCCTGCGCCTCAGCGACGCCGGTGACGGACGCCACGTCGTGGTCACCGACGGCGACCGCTTCGGTGTCTACGACACCGGCATCCAGGAGCGCCCGCACGGCGACCACTCGCACTACTACGAGTACGACGCGGGGCTCACCCCCCAGGAGTTCCCGGCCCCCAAGGCCGGCCACGTCGTGGCCCACGAGGGCCGCACGACGCTGTGGGCCGACGGGACCGGCGAGTTCACGTGGTTCCCCTCGGACCGCGTGGCCGACCCCGGCCCGCTGGCCAAGTCGATGAGCGCACCGGACGCCCACCACGGGGTGGCGCTCGTCCTGGCCGACGACTCGATCCTGCACACGGTCGGCACCACCGAATCCCGCAACACGATCCGCGTCGTCAAGGACGGCACGACGCTGGCCGAGACCGACCAGTGCCCCGGCATCCACGGTGAGGCGACCGCCAAGCCCACGGCGTCCGGTGACGTGGTGCTGGTCGGATGCACGGACGGCCCGGTGGTCTTCCGTGACGGCGCCTTCCACAAGGTCGCCGCGCCGACGCCGTACGGCCGCACCGGCAACAGCGCGGGCAGCCCGGTGTCACCGATCGTGCTGACCGACTACAAGTCCGAGAAGGACGCCGACTTCGAGCGCCCCACGCGCGTCGCCCTGGTGGACACGCTCACCGACAGCCTGCGCCTGGTCGAGCTGGGGTCGTCCTACTGGTTCCGCTCGCTGGCCCGCGGTCCGCACGGCGAGGCCCTCGTCCTCACCTACGACGGGGCGATCAAGGTGATCGACCCGACCTCCGGCGAGGTGACCGACTCCATCCCCACCATCGAGCCGTGGACCGAGCATGAGCAGTGGCAGCACCCCGGCCCGTCCATCAAGGTCGCCGGCCACCACGCCTACGTGACGGACGCCGCGAACCACACGCTGGTCGTGGTGGACCTGTCGGCCAAGAAGATCGAGCGCACCATCGACCTGGACCACGCGCCGGTCGAGATCGCGGTCACCACCGGCCTGGCGCTGGAGGAGCAGAGCCACGAGGCCGCCGAGCACGATGAGCACGCCGGCCACGACCACGACGACCACCAGGACGCCCACGACCACGACTGACCCACGGACTCACCCCGTGACCTGGCTGGCGGGGGTGAACGAAGGGCCCGCGACCGAGCACCCCCGGTCGCGGGCCCTTCCCAGCCGCCGCGGACCGGCACCGCAGCCGCCGAGGACCGGCCCCGCAACCGCCGAGGACCGGCGGTCGACTCAGGCAGCCAGCGCTGTGCCCCGCTGCTCGGGCAACAACAGCGCCGCACCGGCGGCGATCAGGAAGGCGACGCCGAACACGCTGAAGGGCAGCGCGACGCCGCCGGCCGCCAGAAGCACCGGGACGAACCACGGCGAGGTCGTGATGATGGACGCGATACGCCCGAACCCGGCCGCCGCGCCCGTACCGGTCCCCCGGACGCCCGTGGGGTACAGCTCGGGACCCACCGCGTACAGCGCGCCCCAGGCACCCAGGTTGAAGAACGACAGCATGCAGCCGAACACGATGATCAGCGTCTCGGTGGGCGCGAAGCCGAACAGTCCCGCCGACACCGCCGACCCGAGCAGGAAGACCGCCAGGGTGATGCGGCGTCCCCACACCTCGATCAGCCACGCGGCCATCGCGTAGCCGGGCAGCTGCGCCAGCGTGATGATCAGCGTGAACCCGAAGCTGCGCACGAGCGGGAAGCCGCGCCCGACCAGGATGCTGGGGATCCAGATGAAGGCGCCGTAGTAGGACAGGTTGATGCAGAACCACACGATCCACAGGGCGGCGGTGCGCACCCGGTACTGCGGGGACCAGATGGACTCGGTGGCGGTGTTGGCGCTCGCCCCCACCTCCGGGCTGGGAACGGCCTCGACGCCGGCGGCCTCCTCGTAACTGCGAACGGCCGCCTCGGCCTCGGCCGTACGGCCCTTCTTCTCCAGGTAGCGCACCGACTCGGGGAGCCCGTACCGGACGTAGAGCGCATACAGGGTCGGGACGATCCCGACGCCCAGGGCCCACCGCCAGCCGTCCTCGCTGACGGGGATGAGGAAGTAGCCCAGCAGCGCAGCCATGATCCAGCCGACGGCCCAGAACGCCTCCAGGCCCACGATCACCCGACCCCGGATCGCCTTGGGCGCGTACTCGCTGACCAGCGTGGACGCCACGGGCAGTTCAGCGCCCAGGCCCAGGCCCACGAAGAACCGCAAGGTGGCGAGGATGGCGACCGCAGCCAGGATCCCGATGCCTTCGGGGCCCGGCACGAAGGCGGACACGCCCGTGGCCACGCCATAGACCACCAGGGTGAGGGCGAAGACGTTGCGCCGCCCCAGCCGGTCGGCCAGGTAGCCACCCAGGGACGCGCCCACGGCCATGCCGACGAAGCCGATCATCGCGATGTAGCCGAGCATGTCCGGGGCCAGGCCCCACTGGGCGCCCAGCGCGGCCATGACGAACGAGATCAGGCCGACGTCCATGGCGTCCAGCGCCCACCCGACGCCCGAGCCCACCAACAACTTGGTGTGCTTGCGGGTGAACGGCAGCCGATCCAGGCGTTCGGCGCGCGTCATCGTGCTCGTGGTCTGGCCCATGGGCCTCTCCTCCGGTTGGCTTCCCCCCAGCCGCCGACGGCGACCCCGCACAGGGTAGAACCGATCAGCAGCCGCGGGCGAGGGCGTCCGGACAACGGGTCACGGACACGCCAGGCAGGTCAGCGCCGCTCGACGAAGACGGCGGCCGTCAGCCCCGGCACGCTCACCTGGCCGTCATCGACCCGGGCACCCCGCACGACGGGGTCGGCGCCCGCGGCCTGCACGGGGTGCAGCACGCACGGGCGTCCGCCCAACACCGGCACCACCGGACGCACCGGCCACGGGTTGGCGTTGAACACGACCACCACGGTCGCGAAGCGCTCATCGACCGGCTCGCCCACGTGGTCGTCGATCACCATGACCACCACGCCCGGGAGCTGCGACCACGACCCCGAGACGGGGAAGGAGACCTTGGCGTGGATGGCCGCCGGGTCCGCCAGGCGGAACAGCCGGCTGGAGGCACGCAGGCGCAGCAGGTCCAGGCACATGGCATGGGACTGGCGCATGTCGGCCGGCGACGGCTTGAGTGCGGGGTCTGCCAGCAACGGACGCATGTGCACCCAGTTGTCGGCGTTGTCCGCGGCCGGGGGCAGGCCGGCGCCGAAGCCGTTGTCGGTGAGCGTGAAGTCGAGGTAGTTGAACCAGTCCCCTGAGGTGAAGCTGTTGCGATCCAGGCTCTTGGACCGCAGGAAGTCCGTGCCGGCGTGCCACATCACGGGACTCTGCCCGAGCGTCGCCACGGCCAGGGCGAGCGTGTTGGCCCGGACGCGGTGCGCCATGGGCACGTCGGTGGGCAGCTTGAGGGTCAGCGCGTCGAAGAGGGTCTCGTTGTCGTGCGCGTCCACATAGGTGATCACCTCGTCGGGGGCGTCGGCGTACCCGGCCGCGAGGACGCCCTTGTAGGGCACCTGGTCGCCCCGCACCGGGCGCCGGGTGCGCGCCGAGACGAAGGTGAAGTCGCGCAGGTTGCCGGCCAGCCCGAGCTGGATCAGGTCGGTGGCCCCCAACAGGCGCTCACGCTGCACCTCCGGCGTCCCGTTCACCGACGCACCGTTGGGCGCCCCGGCCAGGCCGGTGGCGAAGCCCTGGCGGCGCGGGTCCTCGTCGAAGGGCCCGCCGCCGCGCACGGCGTCCCGGAGGCGGTCGGAGAAGGTGGCGATCTGGGTTCCGCCGAGCTGGCCCTGGGTGGCCTGGACGAAGCGGGCGTTGCCGGCGACCTCACCGAAGTCCCAGCCCTCGCCGTACAGGGTGATGGCGGCACCGTCGACGCCATCGCGTGCGGGAGTGAGGGCGTCCAGCGCGGCGCGGACCGCGAGCATGTTGGCGCGGCTGTGGTGGCCCATCAGGTCGAAGCGGAAGCCGTCGACCTTGTAGTGCCGCGCCCAGTGCACCACCGAGTCGACCATCAGCTTGCCCGCCATCGCGTGCTCGGTGGCCACGTTCGGGCAGCAGGTCGAACGCGCGATGTCGCCGAGTTCGTCGCGGCGGTGGTAGTAGCCGGGCACGATCCGGCCCAGCACCGACGTCCCGCCCTGCCCGGCGCCGTCGGTGTGGTTGTAGACCTGGTCGAGCACCACCCGCAGGCCCAGGGCGTGCAGGGAGCCGACCATGAGCCGCGCCTCGCGCACCCGGCCCTCGGCCCCGATGGACGCCTCGGTGCACAGCGACCCCTCGGGCACCTGGTAGTGCCACGGGTCATAACCCCAGTTGTAGGCCGGACGCTCGGCCGAGGCGATGTGCTCCTGCTGCTCGGTGGAGTCCGGGGCGGCCGCCTTCAGGGTCGCGGGGTCGGGGGCGGTGCGCCGGCAGGGGTCCTCCTCGACCGAGGAGTAGTCGTAGATCGGCAGGAGTTGCACCGAGGTGAGGCCCGCCTGGGCGAGCCGACGCAGGTGCCGCGTGCCGTCGGAGTCGCACGCGAAGGCGACGAAGGTGCCCCGCAGCGCCTCGGGCACGGTCTTGTCGGCGCGGGAGAAGTCGCGCACGTGGAGCTCGTAGATCAACTGGTCGACCGGGTGGGCCAGCGGCGGGGTGGGGGTGTCGGTCCACACCGGCGGGGCGAGCCCCGGGTCGGCCAGGTCGAGGACCAGCGAGTGAGTCGAGTTGAGGGTGAGGCCGATCGAGTAGGGGTCGGTGACGCGGTTCTCCACCACGCGGCCGAACTCGGGCGCGAACACCGTCACGGCGTACTGGTAGCGGGCGTGCAGCCAGGTGGCGTCGCCGGTGGCCGCCCAGGTGCCATCTCGATCCGCCTCGAGAGGGATGCGTTCGGGCGTCTCGTCGAGGGAGCGTTCGGGCAGCCAGAGCAACAGGTCCACCCGGTGGGCGGTGGGTGCCCACACGCGCAGGGTCGGGACGCCGGCGTCCCAGGTCACGCCCAGCTCGGCGCGCACGGCGTCCGGGTAGAGGTGGTCGATCAGCAGCGGCGCGACCACGCCGCTGGCGTCCACGAGCGTGCGGTCCGGACGCCGGACGGTCACCACGACCTGCCCGCGCAGCAGGTCGGCGAGGTCGTCGCGGGGTTCGACGTCGAGGGCGATCTCGGACGCCAGGTGGGGGGCCTGGCCCTCGGGCAGGGGGTGCGGGTCGCCGGGCGGTCGGACGGTCAGGGCGATGGTCGTCCACCCGAACGGCTCACGGCGCTCGAGGTCGATCCCGCCCTGGGGCGCGCAGTGGAGCGTCCAGTCCAGGGCGGCGGGATCGAGGTCGGCGGGCAGGAACCGCCGCGGCCACATCAGCGTCCCCGGCGCCACCCAGTGGGCCCGGGCCAGGCGAAGGTCGGGAGACGCCTGCATGCCCCCAGACTACGGGCAACCTCAGGCGGCGAGGGCGGCGTAACGGCCGCCGGCCGCGAGGAGCTCCTCATGGCTGCCCTGCTCCACGATGCGTCCGCGATCGAGCACGATGATCTCGTCGGCGTGGCGGATGGTGCTCAGCCGGTGCGCGATCGTCAGCGTCGTCCGGCCCTCGGCGAGGGTGTCGAGGGCGGCCTGGAACTCGCGTTCGGTCTCGGTGTCCAGCGCGCTGGTCGCCTCGTCGAGGATGAGGACGCGCGGGTCGGCCAGCAGCGTCCGGGCGACGGCCACCCGCTGGCGCTCGCCGCCGGAGAAGCGGTGCCCGCGCGCGCCGACGATGGTGTCGAGCCCGTCAGGGAGGGCGCGGACGGTGTCGGCCACCTGGGCCGCCTCGAGCGCCTGCCACAGGTCGGCGTCCGTGGCGTCGGCCCGGGCCTGGAGCAGGTTGTCGCGGATGGAGGTGTGCGAGAGGTAGGTGTCCTGGGTGACCACGCCGACGGCGCGGGCCAGGTCGGACGCCGACAGGTCGCGCAGGTCGATGCCGTCGAGGGTCACCCGGCCCCCGGTCGGGTCGGCGAGCCGGACCAGCAGCGTGGCCAGGGTCGACTTGCCCGAGCCGGTCTCCCCCACCACGGCGATCGAGCGGCCGGGCGCGAGGTGAAGGTCGACGTCGGTGAGGACGTTGTCGTCACCATCGGGGTAGCGGTAGGAGACGCCGTCGAAGCGGACATCGCCGCGCACGGCGTCCCGGGGCAGCGGGGTCGGGTCGGTGGGCTCGGCGACCTCGACGGGCAGGTCGAGGTAGCCGAAGATGCGGCTGAGCAGGGCCATCGAGCTGATCCACTGGGCGCCGACGTTGAGCAGGCCGAGGATCGGCCGGAAGATCTGGCTCTGCAGCGCGGTGAACGCCACCAGGGTGCCGATCGAGATCGAGCCGGTGAGCTGCGGGAAGCCGCCGGCGAGGTAGATCAGGGCGGGGATGGCGGCGAAGATGATCTGCATGGTGGCCATGCGCCACTTGCCGGCCAACTGGCTGCGGACCTCGAGGTCGGCCAGGGTGCGCGAGGTGGTGGTGAAGGTGTCCACCTTGGCGTCGGCCGTGCCGAGGGTCTTGGTGAGCATGGCGCCGTTGACGCTGAGGGCCTCGTCCACCTGCCCGTGCAGCTCGGCCATGACGCGCTGGCGCTGGCTGGTGATGTCGCGGCGCACGAGCGCCACCCGGCGGGTGAGCAGGATGGCCGGCGGCAGCACGACCAGGCTGAGCAGGGACAGGCGCCAGTCGAGGACGGCCATGGCCACGGCCGTGCCGATGGCGGTGGTGAACTGGGACGCCACGGAGGTGGCCGTGTTGGTGATCACCGACTGCAGGCCGGCGATGTCGTTGATCAGGCGGGACTGGATCTCGCCGCCACGCGTGCGCTTGAAGAACGACAGCGACTGCTTCTGGACGTGGGCGAACACGTCGGTGCGGAGTTGGCTCATCACCTTCTGGCCCATGGTGGTGGCCAGCCAGGTCTGGATGACGCCGAGGATGGCGGTCAGGACGGCGACGCCGATCATGCCGGCCACGAGCCAGGCGAGCAGCGTGGTGTCGCGCTCGGGCAGGGCGTTGTCGATGACGGCCCGCAACAGGAAGGGCTGGGCCAGGCCGACCAGCGAGGCCGCCACGACGGTGGCGATGACGATGGCAAGCGGCCCGCGGTGCGCGGAGAAGAGCGCGACCACACGGGACGCGGCGACGGGGGATTCACTGAGCTGGGCGCGGTCGCGCGGGTCGATCCGCTGCGGTCCGCGCATGTCGTGTCCGATCATGTCGCTCATGTGCGCCTCCTTTCGATATGCTGAGGTTACCTCACTATCAACGCGGAGCGCCCGATGACTATTCCCGACGCAACCCCCCTTCCGGCGAGCGAGCTCGCCGAGGTCATCCTGCGCACCTCCCGGCGACTGCGCCGGGCGACCGCCACCCACCTGGAGCCCCTGCCGGTCAACCCGCACCAGGCACGGGCCCTGCGGACGATCGTGCGGGCCGAGCCGGTCCGGATGGCAGCCCTGGCCGAGCTCCTGCACGTCGCCCCGCGCTCGGCCACCGAGGTCACCGACGCGCTGGTCGCCGGCGGGTGGGTCACCCGCGCCGCCGACCCGGCCGACCGCCGCACGCGCGTGCTGCGACCCACGGCGTCCGGACGGGCGTTGGCCGCCGATGTCGACGCCGCCCGCGCCGCCGCCGCCGAGGAGGTGCTGGGCGACCTGTCCCCCGCTGCCCGCACGGCGATCGTCGAGGCGCTCGGCGACGTGCCGGCGGGGCGCCGAGGCGACCGCACGGCAACCTAGTTGAGAATGGTTATCGCTTCCCCTACGATCGGGTGCATGCGTCGTTCCCTCCTCATCGCACCCGTGGCGATCCTCCTGGCCGCGTGCAGCGCGCCGGGCGTGCCGCCCACCCAGACCACGCCGGACGCCGGCGCCCCGGCCACCGACCCGGTCGCGATCGCGACGACGACGCAGCTCGGCTCGATCCTGGCCGAGATCGCCGAGTGCGGCGGGGCCACCTCGGCCACGCTGATGGGCCCCGGCGACGACCCGCACGACTTCTCGCTGGCCTCCAGCGAGGTGGCCGCCCTGACGCGCACCAAGCTCGTCGTCGCCAACGGGCTGGGGCTCGAGGGCGCCCTGGAGTCCACGTTGGAGAACGTCGCCGCCGACGGGGCGACCGTCTACCGCGTGGCCCCCGACCTGGAGCCCATGACGTGGGCGGACGTGCACGCCCATGACGGCGACGACCACCACCCCGGCGACGGCCACGACCACAGCGACCAGGAGTACGACCCCCACGTGTTCCTCGACGTCCAGCGGATGGCGAAGGCGGCCGGGCTGATCGGGGCCAAGCTCGCCGAGGCCACCGGGGAGAACAAGTTCGCCACGTGCGGCCAGGACGTCCAGACCTCGCTGGAGTCCACCCACGGCGAGGTGAAGCAGATCCTGTCCGCCATCCCGGAGGACCGGCGCCAGATGGTCACCGACCACGCGGCCTACCACTACTTCGCGGCCGCCTACGACTTCGAGATCGCCGGCGTCGTGATCCCGGGCGGCTCGACCGATGCCGCCCCCAGCTCGGCCGAGCTGGCCGACCTCGTCTCGGTGGTCAAAGAGGACGGCGTCGACGTCATGGTCAGCAACAACACCCTCAACCCGCAGTTGGTCGAGACGGTGGCGCGCGACTCGGGCACCGACATCCAGGTCGTGCAGCTGTACGAGGGCTCGGTCGGCCCGGCCGGTTCGGGCGCCGAGACCTACGCCACGATGATGCTGACCAACGCCCGCCTGCTCGCGGACGCCCTGAAGTAGCTCGCGATGGACTGGTGGACCGAGCCCTTCCTGCTGGGCTTCCAACAACGAGCCCTCATCGGGGGCCTGGCCGCCGCCGTGATGACGTCGGTGGTGGGCGTGTGGCTGGTGCTGCGCGGCATGAGCTTCTTCGGTGACGCGTTCGTGCACGGGGTCATCCCCGGCATCGCGGCAGCCACGATCTTCGGGTTCAACCCGTACCTGGGGGCGGCGATCGCCGCGATCGTCATGGTCGGCGGCATCGAGCTGGTGCACCGCCAGACCGCACTGAAGGAGGACACCGCGATCGGCCTGCTCTTCGTGGGCATGATGGCGCTCGGCGTGGCGATCATCAGCAAGTCGTCCAGCTACACGGGGTCGCTGACGGCGATCCTGTTCGGCGACATCTTCGGGGTGGACGAGGGCACGCTGGTCACGATGGCGGTGCTCGGCGTCCCGGTGCTGGTGGCGTCCCTGTTCCTCTACCGGCCGCTGCTGGCGCTGTCCTTCTCCCCCGAGAAGGCCCAGACCCTCGGCATGAACCCCCGCTTCACCCATGCCGCCCTGCTGGTGCTGATCGCCACCGCCGTGATCGCCAGCTTCCAGGCCGTGGGCACCCTGTTGGTGTTCGGCCTGCTGGTCGGCCCCCCGGCCACCGCGGCGCTGGTCACGCGCACAGTGCCCCAGATGTTCGCCGTCTCCGTGGTGCTGGCCGCGGTGTCGGTGTGGCTGGGCCTCACCCTCAGCTACCACCTGGGCACCGCCGGGTCAGCGACCATGGCGCTGGTCGCCATCGCGGCCTTCTTCGCGACCCTGGCCGTCCGCGGCCTCGTCCGCGCCGTGCGGCCGTCGGTCGACCCCGACCCCAGCCCCGCGGAGGTGGCCGCATGAACGCCGACGTGCTCGCCGAGTCGTCCGACCTCGTGCTCGGCTACGACCGCACGGTCGCCGTCCGCCCGTCCTCGTTCACGATCCCGCACCGCCAGGTGACCGCGATCATCGGCCCGAACGGCTCGGGCAAGTCGACGCTGCTGAACGCGCTCGCCGGGGTGATCGAGCCCTTGTCCGGTTCGCTGCAGGTGTTGGGCGGACGCCCCGGCGGTCGCCGAGCCGGGGTCGCGTACGTGATGCAGTCGCTGGCCTTCCCGAAGGGGACGCCGATCACGGTCCGCGAGGCGGTCGGGATGGGCCTGTACCCCACGCTGGGCCTGTTCGGACGCCGCAGCGCATCCGACCGCGAGCGCGTGGACCGCGCGATGGAGCGCCTGCGCGTCACCGACCTCGCCAGGCGCCACTTGGACGAACTCTCCGGGGGGCAGCGCCAGCGGGTCTACGTGGCCCAGGGGCTGGCCCAGCACCACGAGGCGATCCTGCTGGACGAGCCGCTGACCGGTCTGGACATCGTCTCCGCGCGCACGATCGACGAGATCATCCACTCCGAGCGGGACCGCGGGCACGCCGTCGTCCTGACCACCCACGACCTCGCCGAGGCCCGCGCCGCCGACTGGGTGATCCTGATGAACGGGCACGTGCTGGCCGCCGGACCGCCGGCCGAGGTCCTCACCCGCGCCAACCTGGAGGCCGCCTACGGCCTGGGCTCGCTGCACACCCCGGACGCGGTGTTCATCGACGACCCGCACGACCCGGAGGACCACGCGCACGAGCACTCGCGGCACCAGCACCCACATTGAGTTAGGGTGGGGGCCGATCTACTACGACGAGTCGGAGATGCCATGACGACAGTCCCCCGCTGGGTGCTGATCCTGTTCCGTGCCGCTGGGCTGTTCACCCTGTTCGCCGTCGTCGGCGGCGCCCTCGTGGCGGCCACCGAATCCGGCTTCGAGTGCGGCAACTGGCCCGGCTGTGACGCCGACGCCATCCTGCCCGGCGGGGCGGTCAACGAGATCCTCTACCGCAACCCATGGATCGAGATGACCCACCGCGCCTCCGCCGTCCTGTCCGGGCCGCTCGCGCTGGCGTCCGCCATCGTCGCGACCCGCCTGCGCGGCGTCCACCCGCTGGTCAAGATCCTGCCGTGGGTGACCGTGGTCGGCGCGATCATCGCCGGCTACGTCGGACGCGGCATCGTGCTCGGCGAGGTGTACCCCACGTGGGTGGGCGCCCTCGACCTCGGCGCGGCCCTGGTCGCGCTGGTCGCCATGACGACGGCCACCATCGCCCTCGAACGGACGCCCGCGCAGTGGTTCCCGACCAGGGCCGGCATCCTGGCCTGGGCCGGACTGGGTTCGCTGTTCGTGATGCACCTCGCCGGCCTGTACGCCGCCGGACCCAACTCGTTCACCCGCGTGGTGGCCTGGCCCGTGTGGCGGATCCTCGAGGCCGACACCCAGGGCAGCATCGTCGCCCAGTGGCTCCGCTTCCCGCTCGTGGCGCTGGCCGCCGTGCTGTTGGTGCTCGCCGCGCGCGAGGCCAAGGCGCTCGGGCTGTGGCGTGAGGGCATCACCGTGGTCGTCCTCACCGTCGCCTGCCTGGCCTTCGGCGCCGGCATCGCCGCCACCGGCACGGACGCCCTCGGCGTCCCGTTCGCCCTGTGTGCGGTGGCCGCGTTCTTCACCACGATTCTGCTGGCCGCCCGTGCGACCGTCCTTGGGACGGGCACGACCCCCACCCACGGGATGAGCACGACCACCCCGGCGGCGGAGTCCGGGACGCGCCAGCGCCCGTAGTCTGGTCGGGTGACCAACGCCCGGCTCCTCTCGCTGCCGCGCCCGCGCGCCCTCGACATCGCGCTGGCGTCGCTGCTGGGGCTGTTCCTCGCGTTCTTCACCAGCCTCGCCCCCGGAGGAGGGGCCGGCGCGATGCTGCTGTCGCTGGTCTGGTCGCTGATGTACACGATCCCGCTGTTGTGGCGGCGCGCGGACGCCGACCTGGCGACCCTGCTGGTGATCCCGGCCCACGTGATCCAGCTGCTGGTCAGCGCCACCCCCCACCCGGGCAACGTCACCGTGCCCCTGCTGATGTTCGCCGTGGCGGCACACGGACGCCTGAAGTACCGCCTGTGGTGGCTCGGTTTCGGCGTCGCCGCCGCACTGGCAGCCGCCATCGACTGGAATGTGGGGACGAGCTGGTCGGGCGCGAGCTTGGCGACCACCGTGGCCAGCATCATCGCCACGTTCGTGGGCCTGGCCGCGATCGTGTCGGCGGCCTGGGCGATCGGGGCGTTCGCCCGGGCCCGCTCGGACGCGCACGCGGCGTCCCGCGACGCCCTGACCGCCCAGACCCTCCAGCACCAACAGGCCATCGCGCTGGCCGCCAACGAGGAGCGGCAGCGCCTGGCCCGGGAGATGCACGACGTGGTCGCCCACTCGCTGGCGGTGATCGTGGTCCAGGCTGACGGGGGCGCCTACGCCGCCTCGATGGACGGCGACCCCGAGACCCGCCTCGCCACCGCCGAACGGGCCCTGAACACCATCCGCGCCACCGCCCAGGACGCCCTCGGCGAGACCCGGCGCCTGGTCGGCGTCCTGCGTTCGGACGAGGCCACCGAGCTCGCGCCGGCCGCAGGTCTGGGCGAGATCTTCGGCCTCGTGGAGGGCCTCACCGACGCCGGCCGCGACGTGCGCCTCGAGGTCACCGGGGACCCGGCCCTGCGCCGCCTGCTCTCGCCGAGCGCCGAGCTGGCCGTGTATCGCATCATCCAGGAAGCCCTGACCAACGCCGTCAAGCACGCCGGCGATGCGGCGTCGGTGCTCGTCCACCTGCACCATGCCCCCGAGTGCCTCACGGTCACGGTCCGCGACGACGGCGTCGGCGCCGGCCCCAGCGACGGCCTGGGCCACGGCCTGGTCGGCATGCGCGAGCGCGTCTCCGCCTTCGGCGGCACCCTGGCCGCCCACGACCACCCCGACGGCGGCTTCGTCGTCACCGCCACCTTCCCGACCACTCCCCCGACGTCCGCCACACCAGGCAGGCCCGGCACGCCCGGCACGCCCAGCACCCAAGGAGCGCCCCGATGACCGATCAGATCCGCCTCGTCCTGGCCGACGACCAAGAGTTGGTGCGCCTGGGCTTTCGCATGGTGCTGGACGCCCAGACCGACATGACGGTGGTGGCCGAGGTCGGCAACGGCCAGGACGCCGTGCGCGCGGCGTCCGCCCCGGCCGGGTGCGATGTCGTCCTGATGGACATCCGGATGCCGATCATGGACGGCGTCGAGGCCACGCGCCGGATCGTGGAGTCCGGCATCGGCGCGAAGGTGCTGGTCCTCACCACGTTCGACCTGGACGAGTACGTGTACGCCGCACTGCAGGCCGGGGCGTCCGGCTTCTTGCTGAAGGACGCCGGCCCGGCCGAGCTGCTCGCCGGGATCCGCGCGGTGCACACCGGCGAGTCGGTCGTGGCGCCTTCGGCGACGCGCCGCCTGCTGGAGCGGTTCATCCCGATGCTGCCCGGGCAGGGTTCGGGCGCCTCCCCCGAGGAGCGGCTGGCCGTCCTCACCGAGCGAGAGCGCGAAGTGCTGACCCACGTGGGCTCCGGGCTGACCAACACCGAAATCGCCCAGACGCTGTTCCTGGCCGAGGCGACCGTCAAGACCCACATCGGCCACATCCTCGCCAAGCTGAACCTGCGTGACCGCGTCGGCATGGTCGTGTTCGCCTACGACACCGGCCTGGTGCACCCGCGCCCCTGAGGCTGTGTCCACCTACCCTCGTCCCGTGTCCTCTGTCGTGCTGCGTTCGTTCCAGCCGGTGCAGCG
>JAUNSA010000048.1:14049-17933 GCA_030539405.1 Propionibacteriaceae bacterium | reverse complement strand
CGTCGCCGCCGAGCACGCGCGCGAGCTGTTCGGCGCCGAGTACGCCTACGTGCAGCCCCACTCGGGCATCGACGCGAACCTGGTGGCGTACTGGGCGATCCTGAACACGCGCATCGAGTCGCCGACGCTGTCCCGGCTGGGCGCCAAGAACGTCAACGACCTCAGCCACTCCGACTGGGAGGCGCTGCGCCGCGAGTTCAACACCCAGCGCGTCATGGGCATGAGTTTGGACGCCGGCGGCCACCTCACCCACGGCTTCCGCCACAACATCTCCGGCAAGATGTTCGAGCAGCACAGCTACGGCACCGACCCCGAGACGGGCCTGATCGACTACGACCAGCTCCTCGCCGACGCGCGCGAGTTCAAGCCGCTGGTCATCGTCGCCGGCTACTCCGCCTACCCGCGCCGGGTGAACTTCGCCACGATGCGCGAGATCGCGGACGCGGTGGGCGCCACCTTGTTCGTCGACATGGCCCACTTCGCCGGCCTGGTGGCCGGCAAGGTGTTCACCGGTGAGGAGAACCCGGTCCCCTACGCCGACGTCGTCGCCTCGACCACGCACAAGTCGCTGCGCGGCCCGCGCGGTGGGTTCGTGCTGGCCACGAAGGAGTACTCCGACGCCGTCGACAAGGGCTGCCCGATGGTGCTGGGCGGTCCGCTGTCGCACGTGATGGCGGCCAAGGCGGTGGCGTTCGCCGAGGCGCGGACGCCCGACTTCCAGTCCTATGCCCAGCAGGTCGCCGACAACGCGCAGACGCTGGCCGAGGGCCTGATGCAGCGCGGCGTGAAGCTCGTCACCGACGGCACCGACAACCACCTCGTCCTGCTCGACGTCGCGACCTCGTTCGGCCTGACCGGGCGCCAGGCCGAGTCGGCGCTGCTGGATTCGGGCGTGGTCACCAACCGCAACTCGATACCGCGCGACCCCAACGGCGCGTGGTACACCTCCGGCGTCCGCATCGGGACGCCCGCGCTCACCTCGCGCGGCTTCGGCGCCGACGAGTTCGACCGCGTGGCCGAGCTCATGGTCGACGTGCTGAAGCAGACCACGCCGGTCACGGCGTCCACGGGCAAGCCGGGCAAGGCCAAGTACACGCTGGCCGACGGCGTCGCCGACCGCACCAAGGCGGCCGCCGCCGAGCTGCTGGACGCCAACCCGCTCTACCCGGGCCTGGAGCTCTGAGCGAGGCGATCCTCCGGCGGTTCATCCACTGCGGCTGAACCGCCGGAAGTACCACGCGTAGAACGCCGCCCACCCGACGGTGTGCACGGCCCGGGCCAGGCGCTCGTCGCCCAGGCCCATCCGTCGGGCGAGCGCCGCCAGCCCGCCGGTCGCCCCGGTGACGAGCACGAACCGACCCATCCGTGCCGGGATCGTCCACACCAGCAGCGCGCCCATCGGCAGCCCCTGCACACCCGCCGCCCGGGCGTACAGCTTGTACGGGATCCCCTTCGTCGGCCCCACGAGCAGCGCCCGGTAGCCCGACTCGGCGACCTCCACATCCACCCGCTCGACCATCGCCGAGCCGATCGCGGGGATGCGCACAGCCCAGGCGGCCGTCCGCGCAGGATCGACCCGGGACGCCACCGCGTGCCCCAGCGCTCCGCCCAGCACGGCTCCCGCGGTGGCGGACAGCGTCGCCGCGAGCGCCCGCCCCGGGCGCCGCAACGCGACGCGTGAGGTCCACACGTCCGGGACGATGAAGAACACCGTCGCCTCGGCAAACCCCCACGCGGCGGCCACGGCATGGTCGGTCAGTGCGGATTCCTGTCGGCCCATGTCCCTATTCTGAAGCCATGAGCACACCCGGCACCCCGGACCCGGACGAGCGCTCCCTGCGCCGCGAGGTCCCCCAGCGCTCGACGAACTGGGCCAAGCGCCTGGCCGGGCTGCTCCGGGCCCTGCGCTTCACCCCCAACGGCATCTCGATCGCGTCGGTGGCCTTCGCCGCCCTCGGCTGCGCCGCGTTCGTGGCGTCCGGGTTCGCTGCGGCGTCCGGCGAGGACGCGTTGCGCGCCACCTGGCTCGTGGTCGCGGCCCTGTGCGCGCCGCTGCGCCTGCTGTGCAACATGCTCGATGGGATGCTGGCCGTCGAGGGCAGCCTCTCCTCCCCGACGGGCGACCTCTACAACGAAGTCCCGGACCGCGTCTCCGACGTGTTGTTCCTGGCCGGGGCCGGTTATGCGGCCACGCTCGTTCCCGGCGCCGTCACCGTCGGCTGGGTCGCGGCGACCCTCGCCGTCCTGACCGCCTATGTGCGTTCGCTGGGCGCGGCCCAGGGCCTGTCGAACCACTTCGAGGGGCCGATGGCCAAGCCGCGCCGCATGTGGGTGCTCGTCGTCGGCGCCCTGCTGTCGCTGTTCGAGCCGATGGTGCTCGTACCGCTCGGCCTCCCCCGCGGCACGGTGCTGGTGGCCGCCCTCGTCGTCGTGGCCCTGGGCAGCGTGGCGACGGTCATCGTCCGGCTCACCCTGATCGCGCGCGACCTGAACGCTCGCTCCCCGCAGGCATGATCGGCCTGATCGGCGGCGAGGCCGCCACCCTGCTGCTCGGAACGCTCGGCGTCCTCGCGGTCGCCACCGTGATCGTGTTGTTGGTCTCGTGGCGGCTGCGGGGCGAGAAGCATGCCGCCCTCACCCTCAACCTGCGCCAGCGCACGGGGGCGTGGTGGATCATGATCGGCATCCTCGCCGTCGGCCTGGCCCTCGGCGAGACGGCGCTCATCGTGCTCTTCGCAGCGTTGTCGTTCGTCGGGCTGCGCGAGATGGTGCGCCTGGTTCCCGAGGCGCGCGGCGACCGCGAGGTGCTCGTCTGGCTCGTGCTGATCGGGACCCTGCACTGGTTCTTCGTGTGGCGGCACTGGTACGGCATGTTCGCGATCTTCGTGCCGGTCTACGCGTTCCTCTTCCTGCCTGCCGTCGCGGCGCTGCGCGCCCGGGTGGACGGCTTCCTGCACCGCACCGCCGCCGTCCAGTGGATGCTCATGGTGAGCGTGTACGCCCTGTCGCACGT
This sequence comes from Propionibacteriaceae bacterium, assembly GCA_030539405.1. Lineage (GTDB taxonomy): Bacteria > Actinomycetota > Actinomycetes > Propionibacteriales > Propionibacteriaceae > Propioniciclava. The sequence continues at coordinate 14,920 of JAUNSA010000048.1, read as the reverse complement.
GCCGGCGATCCTGCAACTGACGGTCGCGATCGAGGGTGGCCGCGAGGCCGCCGAGGGCTCCGCTCCGGGTACCGGTGGCACGGCGTCCGCAGCGTTGCTGTTGTGGCTGGTGATCGTGGTGCAGGGCTCCGACGTGCTGCAGTACGTCTGGGGCAAGACGCTCGGACGCCACCCGATCGCGCCCACCGTGAGCCCCAACAAGACGTGGGAGGGCTTCCTGGGCGGGATCGCGTCCGCGACCGCTCTGGGCGTGGCGCTGTGGTGGGCGACGCCGTTCGCCCCCTGGCAGGCGGGCGTCTTGGCGTTCGTGTCGTGCGTGATGGGCTTCCTCGGCGGGCTCGTGATGAGCGCGCTCAAGCGCGACTCCGGCATCAAGGACTTCGGCACCCTCATCCCCGGGCACGGCGGCATCATGGACCGTTTCGACTCCCTCGTGTTCGCCGCGCCGATCTTCTTCCACCTCACGCGGTTCTTCTTCACCTGAGGACGGGCGCGGCAGCGCTCGGGTTCCGTCCGCGTCAGAACGCCATCGTGTGCTCGTGCTCGAGCGGGGCCATGAGCACGCCGGAGACCTTGCCGGCTCCGTTGACCGCGACGTGCCCGGCGATGCGTCCGGCCTCGTGCTCGAGGACGACCCGGACCACGAGCGGACCCGACTGCGCGGTCAGTGCGAGCGGTTCACCGGTGGGCGTCCGGACGGCGTGGCCGGAGAACGACTCCAGCTCCCCCACCGACGCCAGCACCTCGCGCCACACGGACGCCATCCGCGGGCGGCTCAGCTCGCGGGCGCACAGGTTCGTCATGGACGCGTGCAGGGCCGGGTAGTCGGCCGCGGCGATGTGGCGGAAGACGCCCTCGGCGACGGCCACCG
>JAUNSA010000048.1:2488-13949 GCA_030539405.1 Propionibacteriaceae bacterium | reverse complement strand
ACGACCTGGGTGAGCTTGCGCTTCTCCCACTCCTGCTGGGGAATCTTGTCCTCCACGGAGGGCTTCCGCCAGGTCGGCGGGGCGATCAGCGCGCCCACGAAGAGGGCCAGCGCAGCGACGGAGGCGACCAGGACCGACGACCAGGTCAGCCCGCGCTCGAACGACGCGAAGAACAGGACGGCGGTGAGGACGATGACGACAGCGAACAGGGACCACAGGCGCTTGTTCATGTCTTCCACCCTGCCCCAGGGTCATGCTTGTTGTCAACCCTCAGATGACAACACGCCTCCTGCTGGGAAGACCAGCGCCGTCGCGATGGCCGCGACACCCTCGCCGCGGCCGGTCAGGCCGAGCCCGTCGGTGGTCGTCGCCGACACCGTCACGGGTGCGCCCACGGCGTCCGTCATCACGGCCTCGGCCTCGGTGCGCCGCGCGGCCAGGCGCGGGCGGTTGCCGATCACCTGGACGGCCACGTTGCCGATCTCGAACCCGGCCTCGCGGACGCGTCGCGCGGTCTCGCCCAGGAACGCCACCCCGGAGGCGCCGGCCCAGGCCGGGTCGGCGGTGCCGTAGTTCGAGCCCAGGTCCCCCAGGCCGGACGCCGACAACAAGGCGTCGCAGGCGGCGTGGGCGGCGACGTCGCCGTCGGAGTGCCCGGCCAGCCCCGCGGGTTCGTCGGGGAAGTGCAACCCGGCGCACCACATCGGGACGCCCGGGCTGAGGGTGTGCACGTCGGTGCCGATGCCGATCCTCATGCCGTGCCCCCCGAGGCCACGAGCGCTTCGGCGAGGACGAGGTCGAGGGGTTCGGTCACCTTGAAGGCGTCCCGGGAGCCGTCGACCAGCGTCACGGTGCAGCCGATGTACTCGGCGGCTGCCGCATCGTCGGTGACGATCGTCTCGGTCTCGGCGAGGATTCGGTGGGCCTCCTCGATCACCCCGCGGCGGAAGCCCTGCGGGGTCTGGACCGCCCGCAGCCGGGCGCGGTCGACGACCGTGGAGCCGTCGTCCACGAGCTCGCGCACCGAGTCGGTGACCGGGATGACCGGCACCACGGCGTCGGCGCCACCGCGGACGGCTTCGACGACGCGGGCGACCATGTCCGCGGGGAGGAAGGCCCGGGCTGCGTCGTGCACGAGGACCACCTGGTGCTCGGCGTCCGCCTCGGGGAGGTCGGGCAGCATGGCCAGACCGTGCGCGACGGAGTGTTGCCGCTCGGCGCCGCCGTCGGCCCAGAGGACCGGGATGGGCGCGTCGGCCAGGGCGTCCATGAAGGCCTGGCGGCCCTCAGCGGGGGCGACGACGACGACCTCGGTGACGCCCCCGGCGGCGAGCTGGGTCACCGCGCGGGCGAGCAGCGGGACGCCGGCCACCGGGACCAGCGCCTTGGGTACCTCGGCCCCCAGACGGGAACCGGAACCGGCCGCCACCACGATGGCGACGACCGGTTCAGGAGTGTTGTTGATGTGCCCCATGGCCTACGAGGCCAGCACCTCGTCGAGCATGACCTCGGCGCGATCGTCAGAGACCTTCTCGGCGAGCGCGAGCTCGGAGACGAGGATCTGACGAGCCTTGGCCAGCATGCGCTTCTCGCCCGCGGACAGGCCACGCTCACGCTCACGACGCCACAGGTCACGGACGACCTCGGCGACCTTCATCACGTTGCCCGAGTGCAGCTTCTCGAGGTTCGCCTTGTAGCGACGCGACCAGTTGGTCGGCTCCTCCGCGTGCGGGGCGCGCAGCACGCCGAACACGCGCTCGAGCCCATCGGCATCCACCACGTCGCGGACGCCCACCAGATCGAGGTTGCAGGCAGGGACCCGCACCACGAGATCGTTCTGCCCGACGATGCGGAGGACCAGGTACAGGCGCTCCTCCCCCTTGATCGTCCGGGTCTCGATGTCTTCGATGACTGCTGCCCCATGGTTGGGGTAGACAACCGTTTCGCCGACCTGAAAAGTCATATTCACATGCCCCTTTCCCACCATCAATCATACCACGGTTCCTTGGGGGCCCGGGGCCATGAACACCGTAGTCAGGAGCTTGTTCGACCCCTTGACAATCGTCGTGGAGTATGCCCGCTCAGGTTCTACGGACCCGGCCCCCAGACCCCGGTTACCTCGAAAAACACCGCTAGCAAGCGGCGTTTCTGGAGGAATCCGGGGTCCCCGCCCGGGGCCGGCTTCGACGCCCGCTTCGGAGCCCGCGCCAGCCCTGCTCCAGCCCCCACCCGAGGCGTCCGTCAGTACCCCTGGTGGTCCCGGTTTGGTGACGTTGTCCATGGCGGGGAGTTGCGGCTAACCATCCGCTGCGGTGTTTCGTTATTGTGTGGTCGAGATCGATGTCGTGACCACAGGAGGCCCCTGCCATGGATTCCAGCACCCGTCGCCGTCGCCGGGCAGCAACCATCGTTGCCGCCGGCATCGGGGCCAGCCTGCTCCTGACCGGGTGCGGCTTCGACATGCAGACCCTGCAGGCGTACACGCCCGCGCACGGAGTGAGCATCGACGTCACCGCCGGCGAGAACAGCCGGCAGCTCAAGGTGCGCAACCTGCTCATCGTGGCCGACGACCAGGGCGAGGGCATCCTGTCCGCCTCGATCGTCTCCCCCGTTGATGACGAGCTGGTCCGCGTCGAGGGTGCCGCCCACACGATGGACAACCAGGTCGGCTCCCCGCTGACCGTCACCGGCTCGCCGGTCGAGTTGACGGCGAACCGTCTGGCCGTCCTCACCGACCCGACCGCGGCGTTCACCGTCTCCAGCCCCGACCTGCAGCCCGGCCTGACCGTCGACCTGAAGCTGACGTTCGCCTCCGGCCTCGAGGCCAGCGCGATCGCCCCGGTCATGTCGGCCGAGGATCCGGTCTACGGCGCGGTCTCGGCCGCCCCGAGCGCCGCAGCCAGCCCGACGGCCAGTCCCGCCGCGAGCCCGTCGCCGTCCCCGACGGCCACGCCGACCCCGTAGTCGCTCCAGGTCACACCCCGTAGGTGTTCTCCTCGGAGAACAACCGGCTGACCGACTCGCCGAGGTGGATGCGCCGCACCGCCTCGGCGAACAGCGGTGCCACCGACAGCGTCACGAGCCGGTCGACAGCGGCACCCTGAGGGACGGTGTTGGTCGTCACGATCTCGTCGATGGCCTCGACGGCGTTCAGCCGCTCGGGCGCCTTCCCGGTGAACAGCCCATGCGTGCAGGCCACCGAGATGCTGTTCACCCCGTACTCGCACACCGCGTCGATCAGCGTGACGATCGAGCCGCCGGTGGCGATCTCGTCGTCCAGAATGATGCAGTCCTTGCCGGCCACGTCACCCACGATCGCGTCGATGACCACCTTGTCGTCGGCCGTCCGGCGCTTGGAACCGGCCGCCACGTCCACGCCCAGGGCGCGCGCGAACCGTCCGGCTGCCTTGGCGTTGCCGAAGTCGGGCGAGACCACGACGGTGTTCGACAGGTCGCGCCCGCGGTAGTGCTCGGCCAGCACCGGCAGCGCGGTCAGGTGGTCCACGGGGACGGAGAAGAAGCCGTGCACCTGCTCGGAGTGCAGCGCCATCGTGAGCACGCGGGTGGCCCCCGAGGTGGCCAGCAGGTCGGCCACGAGGCGTCCTCCCACCGAGATGCGGGGGGCGTCCTTCTTGTCCGAGCGCGCGTACGCGTAGTGCGGCATGACCACGTTGACGTGGGCGGCGGACGCCCCGCGCGCGGCGTCCACCATCATCATCAGTTCGACCAGGTTCTCCTGGGTCGGGGGCACCAGCGGTTGGACGATGTAGACGTCACGCTGGCGGCAGTTGGCGCGCAACTGCACCTGGAGGCAGTCGTTGCTGAACCGCTGGACGCGGGTGGGTGACAACTCCACGTCGAGCAGGCCGCACAGCTCCTCGGCGAAGTCCTGATGGGCCTGCCCGCTGAAGACGACGACATCGTGGTTCACGCGGGCATCCTACGCGGCAGCCACCCCCGTCCGGCCGGCCGGTCACCCGTCGAGCTTGTAGCCCAACCCCCGCACCGTCAGCAGGATCGTCGGGTTCGCCGGGTCGGCCTCGATCTTGCCGCGCAGCCGCTTCACGTGGACGTCGAGGGTCTTGGTGTCCCCGACGTAGTCGGCCCCCCACACCCGGTCGATGAGCTGCCCGCGCGTCATCACGCGCCCCGCATTGCGCAGCAGCATCTCCAGCAGCTCAAACTCCTTCAGGGCCAACCGCACGGGCTGGCCGTTCACCCAGACCTCGTGGCGTTCCACGTCCATGCGGACGCCCCCGCCCTCGATCACGTCGGGCAGCAGCTCGACGTCCACCCCGCGGCGCAGGACCGCCCGCACGCGCGCCACCAGCTCGCGGTGGCTGAACGGCTTGGTGACGTAGTCGTCGGCGCCCAGCTCCAGGCCCACGACCTTGTCGATCTCGGTGTCGCGCGCGGTGACCATGATGATCGGCACCGTGCTGCGCTGCCGCAGGCGTCGGCACACCTCGGTGCCCGACAGCCCCGGCATCATCAGGTCGAGCAGGACGATGTCGGCGCCGTGCCGGTCGAACTGGGCCAGCCCCTCCTCACCGTCGGCGGCGAGGATGACCTCGAAACCCTCCTTGCTCAGCATGAAGCTGAGGGCGTCCCGGTAGCTCTCCTCGTCCTCGACGATCAAGACGACGCTCATGCGACTTCCTCCTCCTGCACTTGGACGGCCGGCAAGGTGACGGTGAAGGTGGACCCGCTGCCCACCTTGCTCCAGACCGTCACCTCACCGCCATGCCCCTCCACGATCTCGGCGACGATGGACAGCCCCAGCCCGGTGCCTCCGGTCTGCCGGCTGCGGGCGTAGTCGACGCGGTAGAACCGCTCGAAGATGCGGTGGGTGTCCTCGGTCGCGATCCCGATGCCGTTGTCGGTGACGCTGATCGCGATCCGGTCCCCCGAGGCGTCCGGGATCATGCGCGTGGTCACGACCACCCGCGCCTTCTCGTCGGAGTAGGTGATGGCGTTGTGGATCAGGTTGGCCAGCGCGGTCACGAGTTGCTCCCGCTCCCCCCGGACGCCCAGGCCCTGGGCCCCGCCCCGGGTCAAGCTGATGCGGCGCTGCTCGGCCAACTGGCGGCTGCGGTCCATGGCCTGACTGACGACCTCGTCGACGGACAGGTTCTCGGCGTTGCTCGCGGCCCGCCCCTGCAGCCGGGACAACTGCACGATCTGGCTGACGAGCTGGGAGAGTCGCTGGGCCTCGGCCTGCACCTTGCGGGAGAACCGCAGCACGGCGTCCGGGTCGTCGGCGGCCTGCTCGATGGCCTCACTGAGCAGCGAGATGGCCCCGACCGGCGTCTTGAGCTCGTGGGTGGCGTTCGCCATGAAGTCGCGGGCCGACGCCTCGACGCGCAGGGCGGCGGCGCGATCGTCCGCGATCACCAGCACGTCGCCGTCGGGCAGGCGCAGCACCCGCACCGACAGGCGCTGCTCGGAGCGTCCGGCCCTGGTCTGGTCGAGGTTGACCGCCACGTCCTCCCCGGTGCGACGCACCTCACGCACCAGGTCAAGCAGGGCCGGGATGACGATCCGGTCACCGCGGACCATGCCGAAGTCGACTGCGGCATCGTTGGAGGCCGCCACATTGTCCATGGTGCCGACCAGCGCGCCGCCGCAGGTCAGGGCGTCCAGGAGCCGGCGCCGCTCGGCGTACGGGTCGATGCCCGGGTCCTCGACCGCAGGACGCCAGATCCGCCAGGCGATCAGGTAGCCCACGAACACCCCCAGCACCACACCGATGAGGGCAGCCAGGGCAGGATTCACACCCGTCAGCATAGGACGCCCGCGCGACCGTTTTCACGCCGGATCAAACCGGCCGGCGAGCCGGCCCGCAGCGTTCACGGAGGGTTCTCCGGGCGTTCACCTGCCGGTACGCCTATGCTTTGGGCCGGGACGTAACGTGGCGTCCCGTTGTCCGGCCCCCTCCACGGGCCGCAGACGTTGAACAAAGGATCCCACGCATGCGCGAGAGCTACCACGAGGAGTTGACGGCGGTCGTCGACGACCTCGTCACGATGACCGACCACGTCCAGGTGGCGGTGCAGGAGGCCACGCAGGCCCTGCTGTCCAGCGACCTGGGTGCCGCCGAGAAGGTCATCAGCGACGATGCGGTCCTCGATCGCCTCCACGACGACCTCGAGCAGCGCTGCTTCGTCCTGCTGGCCCGCCAGGCCCCGGTCGCCGGCGAGCTGCGCACGCTGGTCGCCGCGCTGCGCATGGTCGCCGACCTCGCGCGGATGGGCGACCTCGCCGCCCACATCGCCAAGATCGCCCGCATGCGCTACCCGCGCAGCGCGGTGCCCGAGTCGATGCGCCCCAACTTCCAGCGGATGTCGACGCTGGCGTCCGAGATGGTCGAGATCGCCGGCCGCACGCTCAAGGAGCGCAACGTGCTGGACGCCCAGAAGATGGCCGACCACGACGAGGAGGTCGACGACCTGCGCACCCACCAGTTCCGGGTGCTGCTGGACGACTCGTGGAGCCACGGCGTCGAGGCGGCCGTCGACTGCGCGCTGCTCGGCCGCTACTACGAGCGCATCGCCGACCACTCGGTGCTCATGGGCAGCCGCGTCATCTACATCGTGACCGGCCTGCACCCCGACGGCGAGAACTGGACGATCGCCTGACCCACGGCGAATCCAGGCCAGAACGCCCAGAACGCGACAGCGCCCCATCCCGACCGGGATGGGGCGCTGTGCTTGGTGCTACTTCTTGCCCTGGTTCTTGACGGCCTCGATGGCAGCCTTGGCGGCCTCCGGGTCGAGGTAGCGGCCACCGGGGGTGACCGGCTTGAAGTCCTCGTCCAGCTCGTAGAACAGCGGGATGCCGGTGGGGATGTTCAGGCCCGCGATGTCGGCGTCCGAGATGCCGTCGAGGTGCTTGACCAGCGCGCGCAGCGAGTTGCCGTGGGCGGTGACCAGCACGACCTTGCCGCCGACCAGGTCAGGCTTGATGTTGGCCTCCCAGTAGGGCAGCATCCGCTCGACCACATCGGCCAGGCACTCGGTCTGGGGACGCTTGTCGGCCGGGATGTCGGCGTAGCGCGGGTCGTTGTACTGGCTGAACTCGTTGTCCTTGTCGAGCACGGGCGGCGGGGTGTCGTAGCTGCGACGCCACAGCATGAACTGCTCCTCGCCGTACTTGGCCAGCGTCTCGGCCTTGTCCAGGCCCTGCAGGCCGCCGTAGTGGCGCTCGTTGAGGCGCCAGGAGCGCTCGACGGGGATCCAGTGCCGGTCGCAGCCGTCGAGGGCCAGGTAGGCGGTGTGGATCGCGCGGCGCAGCAGCGACGTGTGCAGCTTCTCGGGCAGCAGCCCCTCGGCCTTGAGGAGCTCGGCGGCCTTCTTCGCCTCGCCGACGCCCTTCTCGTTGATGTCCACGTCAACCCAGCCCGTGAACAGGTTCTTCTGGTTCCACTCGCTCTCGCCGTGACGGAGCAGGATGAGCTTGTACGTCATGGTCCGAGCCTACCGCTCGGGGCTGCGCAGGCGGCAGCCGGGGCGTCCCGACCACGGACGCCGAAACCCCCGGCCCGCAGCCTGGTGAGGCTGGCGGACCGGGGGCTTGCGGACGCCGGTGGCGGTCAGGCGAGTGTGGCGGTCCCGACCGTCTCCCCCACTGACCGGACGCCCGCGTGGACGTCCACCGACGCGACCTGGCCGCGCTTGGTGAACACCACCGGGGTGATGAGGTTGTAGCCGGCGGCGCGCAGGGACGCGACATCCACGGAGACCACCGGATCGCCGGCGGCCACCTCGTCGCCCGTGGCGGCGATGGTGTCGAATCCCTCACCCTTGCGCTCGACGGTCTCGAGTCCGACGTGGACCAAGACCTCCACGCCCTCGGGCGTGACGAGTGCGAAGGCGTGCCCCGTCTTGAACACCTTCACGAGGCGTCCGGCGACCGGGGCCACCACGGTGACGACGGTGGCGTCCTCGGCCGGGCGCAGGGCAACACCGTCACCCAGCATCCGGCCCGAGAACACCGGGTCGGGCACCTCGTCGAGGGCGACGACCTCGCCGGCGAACGGGGCGAGCAGCTCGACCTTCTTCTTGCCCAGGCCGAAGAACGCCATCGCTCAGACCTCCTGCTCGCCGTGGAGGCTCGCCGAGGAGGTGCGCAGCTGGTTGGCCACCTCGTCGTAGACGAACTGGACCTGCGGGCCGACGATCACCTGGACCGACTTCTGCGAGGGACGGATGACGCCCGCCACACCGGCCTGCTTGATGGTGCCCTCCTTGACCTGGGTGTGGTCCTTGATGGCCACGCGCAGGCGGGTCGCGCAGTAGTCGACCGAGTCGATGTTCGACTCGCCACCGAGACCGGTGATGATCGAACGAGCGGCATCGGTGTAGTTGGAGTCGCTCGAGAGCTGGGCCGTGGCCTCGCCCTCGACGTCGTCGCCGCGACCCGGGGTCTTCAGGTTCAGCCACCCGATGAGGTAGTAGAAGACCACGAAGTAGATGGCGGCGAAGACCAGGCCCTGGACGAGCAGCATCCACCACTGGTTGGCCAGCGGGTTCTGCGCCGAGAGGACCATGTCGACGAAGCCGGCGGAGAAGCCGAAGCCGGCGGTCCAGTTGAACGCGGCGGCGATCGCGACCGAGAGGCCGGTCAGGACGGCGTGCACGACGTACAGCAGCGGGGCGACGAACATGAAGGAGAACTCCAGGGGCTCGGTCACACCGGTGAAGAAGGACGCCAGCGCACCGGCCAGCATCAGGGAGCCCACGACCTTCTTGCGCTTGGAATCAGCCCGCAGGAACATCGCCAGGGCGGCGGCCGGGAGGCCGAACATCATGACCGGGAAGAAGCCGGCCTGGTAGCGGCCGACCTCGCCGACCACGGTGCAGGTGCTGCCGTCCCACACGCCGGGGCAGGTCGCGGCGTCGGTCGCGGCGGCAGCGGCGGCGATCGTCTGGCCGCCACCGAGGAAGTTGCCGATGTCGTTGATGCCGATGACGTCGAACCAGAAGATCGAGTTCACGGCGTGGTGCAGACCGGTCGGGATCAGCAGACGGTTGATGAACGCGTACAGACCCGCACCGATGGCGCCGAGGCCCTGGACGGCCTGACCGAAGTTGAACAGCAGCTGGTAGAGCAGCGGCCACAGGAGGTAGAGGACGCCGGCGAGCACGATCGAGAAGACCGCGGTCAGGATCGGGACGAGGCGGCGGCCGGAGAAGAACGCCAGGAAGTCGGGCAGCTTGGTGGTGTGGAACCGGTTGTAGACCCACGCGGCCAGGATGCCGACCAGGATGCCGAACAGAACGTTCTTGTCGTTGACGGCGGCCCAGCCCTGGGCGGCCCAGTCGATGGCGGCCTGGCCCTCGAGGGCGTCCAGGTCGATGCCACGGTAGCCCGCGACCGTGTCGGGGCCGATGAGGAGCTTGACGGTGCCGTAGCCGATGAAGCCGGACAGGGCGGCCGCACCGTTGTTGTCCTTGGCGAGGCCGAACGCGATGGCGATCGCGAAGATCCAGCCCAGGTTGTCGAGGACGGCGCCGCCGGCCTTGATCAGGATGGCAGCGGCGATGTTGTTGGCGCCCCAGCCCTCGGGGTCGAGCCAGTAACCGATACCCATGAGGATGGCGGCCACCGGCATGACGGCCACGGCCCCCATGAGGGCCTTGCCCAAGCGCTGCAAGGCGCCCAGAACGGTGTCTCTCATGATGTGAGACCTTCTCTCTTTCGTGATGATGTTGCTGTGGTGGTGGTCTGCTGCCAGCCGTGGAGGAAGACAGCGAGGTAGGACACTTCGCCCGCACAGGCGGCCGGGATGGTGACCCCGCCGATGGTGCGGGCGACGATCCGCCGAGCGAGCTGTGCCTCATGCGGCAGGGCTACCTCGATCGGACGCTGGGCCGCGTTGCTGCGGCACCGACCCGACTGGACACGCTGGTCCAGTTCGTACAGATACTGAATGAACTCACCATCGGGGGTCGCCCCCACGAGGTCCTCGGCGAACCGGACGAGCCCACCCAGCGAGTTCACCCGCTCGAGGGGCCGCTTGACGGTCCCCCCGGTGCGGGCGGCATTGAGGTGGAGTGCGATGAACGCAGCCTCGTCGAGGGGCAGGTCGAGCCCCAGGCGCGCGTTCACGAAGTGGACGATCAGCTCGGCTGCGGCGAACTCCGCAACGAAGACCGCCTGGATCTCGGGGAGCAGCCCGTTGCGGATCTCCTGGCCCTCACGATGACGCTGCAGCGCGAAGACGAGGTGGTCGACCAGCAGGACGTACACCGAGGGGTGCAGTTCACCCAGGAGGTCCCCGGCCAGGTCAACCGCCGACGAGACGGTCTGCAACAGGTCGGGATCGAGCGAACCGATGGAATCCAGCAACTGGATCCGCTCCGGATTGGCCTCGACGTAGTGGCGCTCATCGCCGGACAGAGCGAGGGTTTCGCCGATACGGCGGCCGAAGCCGATGCCGCGTCCGACCACCACGCGTTCGACGTCGCCGAGGCGCACCAGCAACGCATTGTTGCTGAAGACGCGCACGACGTCGGCGTCCTGCAGTGACATGTACCCACTCCTCGTCGAGCAGCGAGGTGACCCCACCCCGCCTTTCGTCCGGTCATGCCTGCAGATCCAGTAACACCCAGCCGACTCCAGTTACACCCATCCTGCACCCGATGACGTCCCACGTCAAATGGTTAACGCACCGAACAATTGCCCCGCTCGTGCCCCTAGTCGTCGCCACGCCAGTGGATCACGCGGTGCCCGTCGGCGTCCGGGTGTACCTCGAAGAGGATGAGCACGCCGGCCAGCGCCACCACCACCCCGATCATCTCGAGCGTCTCCTCGACCAGGGTGACCGCGATGTAGTGCCAGGTGACGGCTCCACCGAAGGACGCCAGGACCTGGCCCGAGATCGCCTCCACCACCACGGCTCCGAGCGCGAACAGCACCCCGCCGGCGATCACATAGGCGCGCGCCCGCTTCGGCAGCCCCCACACCAGCGGCGCCAGCACGGCGACGATCACGGCCCCGATCAGCACCCCGGGCAGGACCCAGGTGAACCACAGCTCGATACCGAGCGCTTCCGCCAGCGGGCCGCCGACCTGGTCGAGCCGTTCATGCAGTTCGGAGTGTTCATCGATGGACGCCGCGACCGCCACCCCGCCGAACACGACCCACCCCGCACGCCGCCGTCGCGCGACGACCGCTGCGGCGAACGCCGCCCCGGCGAGCGCACACCACAGCACCGAGGCGTACCAGGACGGGATGTTGCGCTCCTGCCCCACGTCGAACAGGAACCACAGGTGGCTGAAGGCGGCTTGGACGGGTCCGGGCGCCACCAGCACGTTGCCGAGGAAGAACGCACCCGCCAGCACGCTGAGCAACAACGCCACCCCGCCCAGTCGGCGGGCCAGCCACACAGGCGTCCGGTCGGTTTTCCCCATCCCCCTAGCCAAACACAAGGAGGCCGGCTCGGGGGTGAGTGAAACCG
>JAUNSA010000048.1:0-2388 GCA_030539405.1 Propionibacteriaceae bacterium | reverse complement strand
TGGGCGTAGGTGCAGGAGGTGGGTTCGCGGTCCGGACGCCAGCGCACGAACTGGGCGGTGTGCCGGAAGCGGTCCCCCTCCATGTGGTCGTAGCGCACCTCGACGACGCGTTCGGGGCGCAGCGGGGTGAACGAGAGGTCCTTCGTGGCGTTCCAGCGCGAATGGGCGGCGGCGGTCGGCGTCCGGGGGAAGGACTGGTCTCGGTTGTCGGGGGCGTCCGCCTGTGGTTCGGCCCACGCCCACGGGTGGCCCTCCCATTCGGCGACCAGCGGTTGCAGCTCGGCGAGCAGCTCACGACGGCGCTCCATCGTGAACGCCCCGATCACGCCGACGGAGTTGAGCGTCCCGTCGTCGGTGTACAGCCCCAGCAGGAGCGAGCCCACGGCGTCCGGCTCGGTGCGGTGGAGGCGATAGCCAGCCACGACGCAGTCGGCGGTGCGTTCGTGCTTGATCTTCCACATGACGCGCTTGTCCTCGGCGTAGGGGGCGTCCAGGGGCTTGGCGATGACCCCGTCCAACCCGGCACCCTCGAACTGCTCGAACCACTCCCGGGCACGCTCGCGGTCGTGAGTCGCCGGCGTCAGGTAGATCGGCGGTGCGGCGTCCGCCAGGGCCTTCTCCAGGCCCGCCCGGCGCTCCGCGAACGGCTTCTCGGCCCAGTTCTCGGCCCCCCACGCGAGCAGGTCGAACCCGACGAAGCTCGCGGGCATGGCGGCGGAGAGCTTCTTCACCCGCGACGCCGCCGGGTGGATCCGCTGCTGGAGCAGGTCGAAGTTGAGCCGGTCGCCGGCCTCGGGGTCGATGAGGATGATCTCGCCGTCGATCACGCACGGGTCGGGGAAGTTGGCCTTCACCGCCTCGACGATCTCGGGGAAGTAGCGGGTCATCGGCTTGCTGTTGCGGCTGCCGAGCTCGACCCGATCGCCGGAGCGCCAGATGATGGTGCGGAAGCCGTCCCACTTGGGCTCGAACAACACGTCCGCCTTCGGGAACTCCTTGACCGCCTTGGCCAGCATCGGCCCGAACGGCGGGACGATGGGCGTCCCCCACTCGGCGTCCCGCTCAGCCTTGGGGGCGAGGTAGTCCTCGGTCGGCCGGTCGGCCTTGCGCTTCGACGGCGGCACGCGCGGCGGTTCGCCGGGCATCTTGGGGTAGTCGGGCGGGAAGTTCAGCTCGCCCAGTCCCCGCTCGAGGTCGGCGTCCCACAGCGCGAGCGCGCCGGACAGGTCGCCGACCGCCTCGTCCATCGACGCCCACGGGCACGGCCGCTCGGCCAGCAGCGCGGGGACGGTCCAGACGGTGAACGCGCGCGGGTCGGCGTCGGTGAGCTCCTCCCAGGTCAGCGGCAGCGAGACCGGTGCGCCGGGCAGCGGACGCGGCGAGTAGGCGCCGGCGATCGTGCGGTCGCGGTTGGCCTGGTTGAAGTCGACGAAGACGCGCTCGCCGCGCTCCTCCTTCCACCAGCTCGTGGTGACCAGGTCGGGCAGGCGGCGCTCCAGCTCGCGGGCCACACCGATGACGCCGTGGCGCACGGCCTGGAACTCGTGGTCGGGCCGGATGCGGGCGTACACGTGGACGCCGCGGTTGCCGCTGGTCTTCACGTACGCGGTCAGGCCGACCTCGGCCATCACCTCGCGCAGGGCCAGGGCCGCGGTGACGGCGTCGGCGAAGTCGCGGCCCGGCTGGGGGTCCAGGTCGATGCGGAACTCGTCGGGGTTGTCGAGGTTCGCCGTGCGGACCGGCCAGGGGTGGACGGTGATCGTCGCCATCTGGGCCGCCCACGCCAGGGCGGCCGGCTCGTCGAAGGTGAGCTGGTCGTGTCGGCGACGGCTCGGGTAGGTGCACGTCACCCGGTTGAGCCACGCCGGCGCCCCGGCGGGGGGACGCTTGGCGAAGAACTCCTCGCCGGTGATGCCGTCGGGGAAGCGCTGCAGCGTCAGCGGCCGGTCGCCGTTGATGCTCAGGTAGGGCTCGGCGACCGCGAGCAGGTAGTCGGCCAGGTCGCGCTTGGTGACCGGCTCGGCCCCCTCGTGCGCGGGCCACAGCACCTTGTCGCCGCTGGAGAGCTTGACCTCGCGCGGTCCGTCGGGTCCGGGGATGGACAGGATCTCTGCTTTCGCCACGACTGAGCCTAACCGGTCCGCCCTATGATCCGGACATGAACAGAACCGCTGTCGTCACCGGCGCCTCCAGTGGGATCGGCGCCGCCACCGCCCGCCGCCTGGCCGCCGAGGGGTACCGCGTCCTGTGCGCGGCCCGCCGCGCCGACCGCATCGAGGCCCTGGCCGCCGAGATCGGCGGGCAGGCCGTGGCCTGCGACATCACCTCGGACGCCGACGTCGCGGCCCTTGCCGCTGCCGCCGGCCCGCGCGTGGACGTGCTGGTCAA
>JAUNSA010000204.1 GCA_030539405.1 Propionibacteriaceae bacterium | reverse complement strand
ATCGAGGGCGCCAAGCGCGGTGAGGCCGAGAAGGCCCGCCGTATCGCCGAGGCCGCCGCCGTGCGCGCCGAGGGCGAGGCCAAGGCTGCCGCGGTGCTCGCGGTCGGCCAGGCCGAGGCCGAGGCGATGGACAAGCGCGCCGAGGCGTTCGCCCACTACAACGACGCCGCCATCTTGCAGATGCTGGTGGAGGTGCTCCCGGCCATGGCCAAGGAGGTCTCCGCTCCGCTGGGCTCGATCGACAAGCTCACGGTGGTCTCCACCGACGGCGCCGCCGCCCTGCCCAAGCAGGTCTCGGAGAACCTGATGCAGACCCTGCAGCTGGTCAAGGACACCACCGGCTACGACCTGACCTCGATCATCGACCGCTTCGCCAACCGCGAGGACGACGCCGAGCGGCGTCCGTCGGGCCGGCCGGCGCAGCCCACCGTGGTGGAGGGCACCGTCGACGAGGAGTGATGCGCGGTGGGCCTCGCTAGGATGGCGGGGCCCACCCACAGCCCACCGATCGGGAGCGACGCGCCATGGCCCACCCTTCATCCGACCTTCGCGGTCGCCGGCTGAAGGAGCTGGCCTCGGAGGTCAAGAAGCTCCGCGGCTGGGCGGCCTCGGACGAGTCCGTGGCCGAACGACTCACCGATGCCCTGAACGAGCTCACCGCACAGCGGCTGCTGGCCCACCAGTACGGCACCGCCCTCGAGGACGCCCAGGACGCCCTCACCCGGGCCAACCGGCTCGTCACGAACCACGGGGCGGTGGGTCCGTTCACCCCGATCGACGACGGCGTCCGGTTCTTCACCGCCACCACGCACTTGGCCGCCACCCAGGCGGGCGCCGGCAGCCCCGCCCTCGGTGGGCAGATGGCCCAGGCGCTGCGCGGCTGGGTCGGGCTGCTGCCCCACGTGGACCTCACCCCGTATGTGGGTGCGCGCACGGCGGTCTGGCTGCTGCTGGCTCAGGGGCGGTCCGCCTGGGCCGCGGGCGACCTGGGGTTGGCCAATGCGTTCGCGGACGCCGCAGCCGCGCGTGCTCGCGAGGGCGGGCTGGCCGACACCGAGGACGCCCCCGCCCTGGTGGACGCCCTCCGGTTCGCTGCCGATGCCCGCTGGGCCGCAGGCATCACCGCCGACGCGCTGGCTCTGACCCGCGAGGCCGTCTCCGCGGCGACGCGGGTCGCCCAGCCGGTGCTCGACGCCCCGGGACGGGTGGCCGAGGCGTGGGCCGGACGGGTGTTGTCCCCGCTGGCGGACGCCCGCCGCGACCTCGCCGACCGGCTGTTGGCGTCCGGTTCCTTCGCGGACGCCGTGGCGGAACGTCGCGCGCTCGCCGCGTGGGCAGGCTCGCTCGTGGGACGCCTCGGCGCCCCCGCCCAGGACGCCCAGGCCCGCACGTTGGCCGACCTGGCCCACGACCTGCGCGAGGTCGATTCCACCGGCGCCCTGGAAGCCGCCGGGCAGGCAGCCACCCTCGCCGCGGACCTGGCCGTCCACGAGGCCCACGTCGGCGACCACCTTGACGCCCAGTTCGTCGCCGTCACCACGCTCGCGCGGGTGTTGCTGCACCGCGGCGAGCGTGACGACGCCGCCGAAGCACTGGCCTCGCTGTTCGACCGGTTCACCTCGCTGCGGTCCCCGGCCGGGCACGAAGCCGCGCTCGCATGGGCCGTGCTGACCCGGGCCGATGTCGAGCAGGCGGCCGGCCACCAGGTCCAGGCGGAGCATTCCCTGCGCGAGTTCCACGCCATGGTCGCGTCGCTGCGTGCGGCCGACCCCTGGGCGTCTGCGTTGGGCGAGGTTGCGGCTGGCGACTACGTGCGCGCCCGCGCCCGAGGCGTCCAGCTGCGGTCGGCGCACCCGACCCCTTCGTGGTCCAACCTCTCGGACTCCGATGCACTGGCCCTGTCCACGCGCTCGCCGCTGTCCGTCCCGGCCCCGGAGGCCCCGGTGGTGGAGATCACCGAGACCGTGGTGGTGCCCGACCCAGAGCCTGTCGTGGAGCCCGAGCCGGTCCCCGATCCAGAGCCGGTCGTTCAGCCGGAGCCTGTCATCACTCCCGAACCGGTCGTGACTCCCGAGCCCGCCATCGAGCCTGACCCTGTCGTGGAGCCTGCGCCCGTCGTGGAACCCGAACCCGTGCAGGAGCCTGAGCCCGTGCAGGAGCCCGAGCCAGTCATCGAGCCCGAGCCTCAGCCCGAGCTCGTGGCTGAGCCTGAACCTGAGCCGATCCCGGCACCCCAGCCCGAGCCAGAGCCCGTGCAGGAGCCGGCACCCGCGGCGTCCGGCGTCGACGACCTGGAGACGGCACGCACCGCCGTGCAGACAGCCCGCGCCTCGGGCAACCGCCGCGATGTGCTGGCGGCGGTCCAGTCGCTGGTCGACGCGCTGCGTCCGCTCGTGGCGTTCGATCCGCAGGCGTGGGGCCGCGAGCTGGTCGCCGCGCTGGAGGACCTCGGGGATGCCAAGTTCAAGGCCGGCGACTGGTGGGGCTCGCGCGCGCCGAAGAAGGAGGCCAAGCAGCTCGCCAAGGAGCTGGGCCTCTAGCCGCAACCACCAGGACGCCTACTCCCCGGCGCTGAGCAGCTCCTCCACGCGCCGCCGCAGTTCGGCCGCGTGCCGCGAGACGACGCCCCAGACCAACTCGTAGTCCACGGCGTCATACTCATGGGCTAGGCGATGTCGCATTCCGATGGCACGACGCCACGTGGGCTCGTGCTGGTGCTCCGCGAGGAAACCCTCGGGTAGTCGACGCACAGCCTCGCCGAGCTTGAGCACCAACGAATCCGCGGCGAGCTTGGGCACCCCCAGCTCCGGGTCGCTGTCGTACCACTCCCGGCCTCGGGCGGCCATCAACTCAGCTCGCTCGCACAGCGCGACCACGTCAGCCAGACGAGACGACGTTCCGGCACCGTAACGGGAGTCCAGGCCATTCACAGCGGCACCGCGCTGCGCTCGATCTCATGGTCGGGATGCAGAGCCCGCGACGTGACGATGTCCACGTGGCAACCCAACAACTCCTCAAGCTCGTCGGCCGCATCGATCACGTCGAGCACGTCGGCATCAGGTGCGATGTCCACGACAAGATCGACGTCGCTGCCGGGCTCGTCATCGCCCCGGGCTACGGATCCGAACAAGCGAGGGCGTGTCATGCCGTGACGGGCCAGGACGCGCTCGACCTGGACACGGTGCGACTGGATCAGCTCGCTCGGCGCAGGACGGAGTGCCACACGCAGTCGTTCGAGCATGTGGGCCGAAGGGCGACGACGTCCCGATTCGTAGGCAGCCAGGTTGGGTTGGGCCACCCCGCTCCGGCGCGCAAGTTCGGCTTGGCTCACACCAGCCGCAAGCCGCAACTCCCGAACGATGGACACGGGCAAACCATATCGCGCGATATGCCCTCTGCCCAGAGGGTCGGCGTCAGGGCGATCAGCCGCGCGCCTTCATGTCCTTCCGCAGCTCCGGCGGCAGGGAGAACGT
>JAUNSA010000047.1 GCA_030539405.1 Propionibacteriaceae bacterium | reverse complement strand
GTTGGGCCCGGTTGTTTGGCGGCCCTGGGCACAAAAACCCGCGGCCCAAATGGGGCAGTCACGCCCTGAGGCAACCGGCAACCGTCAACTGGGCTCAGGCGACGTACTCCAGGTTGACCTCGGACGCCGGGTCGAAGAACGTGCACTCCCCGGCCCGGGGCTTGATGTGCAGCAGGTCGTCGACGTGGATGCTGTGCCGCTTGTCCTCGCGGATGATCACCCGCTGGCCGCGCACCGTCACCGGCGAGCCCTCCGTCAGCACCGGGTCGCAGTAGAGGAACAGCTCCGAGCCGAGGTGTTCCACGAGCTGCACCCGGGCGGGCACGCTGCCCTCGGGGGCGGCCGCGCCGCTGCCGACGATCTCCCACGACTCGGGGCGGACGCCGACGGTCACCCGCTCCGGCGCCCGAGACGCCAGCTCGCGCGGCATCCCGAGGTCGGCGGCCCGGTTCTCGCCCACGGTGGCGTAGCCGTCGCGGACGGTGATCCCGTCCATCAGCGTGATGGCCGGCGAGCCGATGAACCCGGCCACGAAGGTGTTGACCGGCTTCTCGTACAGCGTGGTGGGGGAGTCGACCTGCTGCAGGACGCCGTCCTTGAGCACGCAGACCCTGTCGCCCATGGTCATGGCCTCGGTCTGGTCGTGGGTGACGTAGACGGTGGTGACGCCGAGCTCGCGCTGGAGCTGCGCGATCTGGCTGCGGGTGGAGACGCGCAGCTTGGCGTCCAGGTTCGAGAGGGGCTCGTCCATGCAGAAGACCTTCGGGTCGCGCACGATGGCCCGCCCCATGGCGACGCGCTGGCGCTGGCCTCCCGACATCGCGCCCGGCTTGGTGTCGAGCAGCGGTTCGAGCTCGAGCATCGCCGCGGCCCGGGCCACCTTTTCTGCGATCGTGCCGGCGGGCACCTTCGCGTTCTCCAGGGCGAACGCCATGTTCTGGCGCGCGGTCATGTTCGGGTAGAGCGCGTAGCTCTGGAACACCATGGCCGTGTCGCGGTTCCGGGCCGGCACCTCCGAGACGTCCACCCCGTCGATGAAGATCCAGCCCTCGTCGACGGGCTCCAGCCCGGCCAGCATCCGCAGGGTCGTGGACTTGCCACACCCTGAGGGGCCGACCAGGACGAGGAACTCCCCGTCGTTGATGGACAGATCGATCCGATTGACGGCCGGGGGACGGTTCGGGTCGTAGATGCGCGATGCCTGCCGGAACTCGACACTGGCCATGGTGTTCTCCTTGCTAGCGAAGCGGGACGCAGATCAGAGCAGGGGCTCGATGTCGCGCTTGTAGACGGTCTCGGTCTCGGTCTGGAGCTCGCCGAACACGGTCTCGACCGACTGGCCGCCGATCGTGATCTTGTCCAGGCCGCCACCGATGCGGGCGCCGCCGCCGGGGACGAACACGCGCGCGTAGTCCTGCGGGGCGGTGTTCTCGGCGAGCTGGCGGATCGCCGTCATGGCGTTCGGGGTCTTCTCCAGGTACGCCTTCTCCTCCGGGTCGTCCACGGCGTCCTTGCGGACGGGCATGTAACCGGTGGCCTGGGTGAAGGCGATCGTGTTCTTCGTGTTGGTCACGAAGTCGACGAACTTGACCGCGTTGACCTTGCGCTCGTCGCTGATCCCGTTCGGGATGGCCAGGCCGGCACCACCGGTGCACGCGCCGGGCTTCGGGCCGGGCAGGTAGGTGGTGACGAACGGGAACTGGGCCGCCTTGGTCAGGCCGCCGAGCGAGCCGGTGGACTGCAGCAGGCCGGCCGAGCCGCCGATGCCGAAGGTGTTGTTGGCGTCCTTGGCGATGCCGATGTGGCCCGCCTTGAACTGCTCGGCGAGGAAGGTGCCCGCCTCGATCGTCTTCGGGTCGGTGAAGGTGGGCGTCCACTCCTTGCTGTAGGAGCCGCCGAAGGTCCAGACCATGCCCTGGAAGTACCAGTCGAGGTAGTTGGAGCCGTCGGGCACCATCAGGGCCGGCTTGCCGCCGTTGGCCTCGACGAGCTTGGGCGCCCACTCGGCGAACTCGGCCCACGACTCGGGGCCACGGTTCGGGTCGAGGCCGGCCTTCTCCAGGACGTCCTGGTTCCAGTACATCAGCGTGGTGGAGCGGGCGAACGGCATGCCGTAGTGCTTGCCGTTGAAGGTGTAGTCCTCGCGCAGGGTGTCGACGAAGGTGTCGGGCTTGACGCCGGCCTCGGTCCACAGGTCATCGAGCGGGGTGGTGGCCTCGTTCAGGGCGAAGTTGAACCAGGTCACGTCCGAGGCGACGATCACGTCGGGCAGGTCGCCGCCGGCGAGGGCCGCGTTGAACTTCTGGCCCAGCTCCTCGTAGTTGGCGCCGCCGTCGACCAGCTGCGCGGGCGTGTCGGGGTTCTCGGCGTTCCAGGCGTCGATGATCTTCTGCTCGACCTCCTTGGAGGAGCCGGGGTGGTTCGACCACCACTGGATGGGGCCGGTGCTGCCCTGGCCGCCGCCGGCCGGGGCGGTGCCGGGGGCGGGGGCGGTCGAGCCGCCGGCGCAGCCGGCAACGGCGGTGGCGGCCAGTCCGGCACCGGCCAGGCTGAGCAGCGAGCGACGAGAGATCATGATGTGCTCCATTTCTGAGATGACGTGGGGGTTCTGGTTGGGGTGGACTGGGTGGGGGAGGTGGGGCTCAGCCCTTGACCGCCCCGGCGGTGAGGCCCTTGATCATGCGCTTCTGCAGGATCAGGTAGACGATCAGGATGGGGACGGTGGTCAGGACGGTGCCCGCCATCACCGGGCCCCAGTTGGTGAGGCCCTCGTTCTGCTGCAGGCGGGTCAACCCGACCGGCAGCGGTGTGACCACATCGGTGTCGGCGATGAGGAACGGCCACAGGTACTGGTTCCACTCCGTCACGATCGTGATGAGCGTGAAGGCGACGACCGTCGGCCACGACATCGGCAGCACGACCCGCCACAGGGTGCGCAGGAAGCCGGTGCCGTCCATCCGGGCGGCCTCCATGATCTCGGTGGGCAGGCTCATGAAGTGGTTGCGCATCAGGAAGGCGCCGAACGCCACCCCGGCCAGCGGGACGATGATGCCGGCGAACGTGTTGCGCCACCCCAGGCTCGCCACGAGCGAGTAGTTCGAGATGATCGTGATCTGGTTGGGCACCATCAAGGCGGCCACCACCAGCAGGAACAGCGTGTTGCGCAGCGGGAACCGCAGGAACGCGAACGCGTACGCGCTCAGGACGCCCAGCACGACCTGCACCACCGTCAGGATCGTCGTGATGATCACCGAGTTGCGCAGGTAGACGCCGAAGTTCACCGTCTCCATCACGTAGCCGTAGTTGCCCGGCTCGAACGGGTTCGGGATCCACGTGATCGGATCGGAGTAGATGTCCGGCTGGGTCTTCAGGGAGGTGGCGACGATGAACGACAGCGGCACCAGGATGATCGCCACCACGATCGCCAGGCCGAGGTAGCCGAGGATCTTCAGCGTCGGGCGTCCGGTCGGTGCCGCCGCACGCCGCCGACGCAGCGGGCCGGACGCCTCGGGCGCGGCCTGGGCGGGGGGCTGGGTGGGGTTGCTCATGTGTCGGTCCTGTCCTGGAAGCGGACCTGGATCAGCGTGATGATCAGCACGATCGTGAACATGATCGTCGCGACCGTGGCGCCGTAGCCGGCCCGGGAGTTCACGAAGGTCTCCTGGTAGACCTGGAACACGATGGTGGTCGTGCCGATGCCGAGCGGGCCGCCCTGGGTCATCGCCGCGATGATGTCGAAGACCTGGAACGAGCTCAGCAGCACCGTCACCGACAGGAAGAACGTCGTCGGCCGCAGTTGCGGCAGCACCACGCGGAAGAAGTGCCGCGTCGGGGAGGTGCCGTCGATCTCGGCGGCCTCGTCGAGGTCCTTGCGGCGGCCCTGCAGGGCGGCCAGGTAGATGACGAAGACGTAGCCGAGGTTCTTCCAGATGTAGGTCACCGTCACCATGAACAGCGCCCAGCCCGGGTCCTGGTAGAAGTTGGGGGCGGTGATGCCGACCCTGTCCAGCACGTCCTGGATGAGGCCGAACGTCGGGTCGAAGACGAACTGGAAGGCCACGCCGATCGCCGCACCGGAGATGACATAGGGCGCGAACACCATGGAGCGCACCGCACCGCGTCCGACCAGTTTCTGATCGAGCAGAAGGGCCAGGGCCAGCCCCAGCACCATCGAGCCGGCGACCGCGGCGACGGTGAAGATCACGGTGTTGGCCATGATCGTCCACGAGTCGCGGGAGGTGAACCACTCGATGTAGTTGTCCAGGCCGATGAAGGTCATCCGCGGCGAGGAGATGTTCCAGTTGTAGAACGACAGCCGGATGTTGTCGACCAGCGGGCGGTAGGTGAACACGACCAGCAGCGCCAGGTTCGGGACGATCAGCAGCGCCGCGAGCCCGATCTCACGCCAGTTCCAGCGCTGCCGTCGCCGGGGTGGTGCCGGCGGCGGTGCGTCCGCGCGGAGCTCGGAGGTCGAGGTACTCACGGGTGGCGAAGCTAGGCCCGCGTGGTGACCGGTTGGGGATGGTTGCCTGACGGGAAGGGAAACGGCCGGCAACCGGATGCCGCAACTCGCGAGCTGGGAGCCGACCGCGGCGGCGGGGGTGCGTCGCTAGGCTGGCGGGCGTGTCCCGTGAACTGACCGTCCTCGTCCTCGGCAATGGGGGTCGCGAGCATGCCCTCGCGCTGGCCCTGCACCGTGATCCCGCCGTCGTTGCCCTGCACTGTGCGCCGGGCAACCCCGGCACGGCGTCCATCGCCACCAACCACGCTGTCGATGCCACCGACGGTGCCGCCGTGGTCGCATTGGCCGAGCAGGTCGGCGCGAACCTCGTCGTCGTCGGCCCCGAGGCCCCCCTGGTCGCCGGCGTGGCGGACGCCGTGCGTGCGGCCGGCATCGCCTGCTTCGGCCCCAGCGCCGAGGCGGCCCGGATCGAGGGAAGCAAGCAGTTCGCCAAGGAGGTGATGCAGGCAGCCGGCGTTCCGACCGCGGCCTCGGTCTACTGCACCACCGTCGACGAGGTCGCCGCCGCCATCGACCGGTTCGGGCCGCCGTACGTCGTCAAGCAGGACGGTCTGGCCGCCGGCAAGGGCGTCATCGTCACCTCCGACCGGGACGCCGCGCTCGAGCACGCCGCCGACGCGCTGCCCGCCATCGTCGAGGAGTACCTCGACGGCCCCGAGGTCAGCCTGTTCGCGATCACCGACGGCGTCACCGCGCTCCCGCTGCAGCCCGCCCAGGACTTCAAGCGCGTCGGCGAGGGCGACGCCGGGCCGAACACCGGCGGCATGGGCGCCTACACGCCGCTGCCCTGGGCGCCCGAGGGGCTGGTCGAGGCGATCATGCGCGACGTGGTCCAGCCGACTGTCGACGCGATGGCCGCCCGCGGCACCCCGTTCTCCGGCCTGCTGTACGCCGGCCTGGCGCTCACCTCGCGCGGGTTGCGCGTGGTCGAGTTCAACTGTCGCTTCGGCGACCCCGAGACCCAGGCCGTGTTGTCCCTGCTGGAGTCCCCGCTGGGTGAGGTGCTGGACGCCGCAGCCACCGGCCGGCTCGCCGAGGTGGGGGAGTTGCGCTGGTCTTCCGACTCGTCCGTGATCGTGGTGTTGGCCGCCGACGGGTACCCCGGCGTCCCCGCCAAGGGGGGTGCCATCGCTGGCCCGCGGCTGTTCGGTTCCGATGACGCCGTGCACATCGTCCATGCGGGGACGTCCGGCGAGGCTGCACTCACGGCGTCCGGTGGGCGCGTGCTGGGCGTGGTCGGACGCGGTGCCGACCTGAGCGCCGCCCGTGCGTCCGCGTATGCCGCCATCGACGAACTGGACGCCCCCAGCCTGTTCTGCCGCCGCGACATCGCCGAGCGTGCGGCGTCCGGGCAGATCGGGACGCCCACGCTCTGAACCCGCCGAACAGGGTCGGCAGACCCACCAGACGGTTCCTTCCCCGCCATCCGTGAACTTTGCGCATGGTGGGGAAGAAGTCGTGTGGTGGATGGATGACCACGTCGGACCCCGTCCGCACGGCAGCATCATGACGTGCGTCGAGACGTATCGTGCAGCTAGCGTTGCCCAATGAGGATGACCATCACCATCGCCGACGACGTGTACGCCGCAATGGAGCGGTTGGGCCGCGATGAGGGCCTGAGCCCGAGTGAGGCGCTCAACCGGCTGGCCCGACGTGGCCTGGCGGGTGGAGCGCGGGCCGACTTCGTCTTCACGCCCCACGCATTCGACCTCGGCGCCGCGCTGGACTACACCGACATCGGCGAGGTCGAGGGCGTCCTGGATGCGGGGTAGGTGCGGGGGTTCACTGGCATCTGGGGGCGCTCCCCGGCAGGATGGAGGTCGGTGGCGACGGGGCCGCCGACGCAGCGAGGGGAGCAGTGGCCGTGAGTGACTACCGCCTACGTCGTTGGAGCAGCGCCGACGCGCCCGCGTTGTTCGCTGCCATCGAGGACGAGGAGGTGTCCCGCCAGCTGCCCCCGTTCGAGACCGAGGCGGACGCCCGTGCACACATCGCCAAGACCGGCGGTGACGACAACCGGGTGGCGTTCGCGATCGTGGGCCCCGATGACGAGATCCTCGGTGGGGTCGCGGCCCAGTTGAACCGGCGGATGCGGACGGCGTGGGTGTCCTACTGGCTGCTCGAGGAGGCCCGCGGTCGAGGGCTCGCCTCGCGGGCGACCGTGTCGCTGGCGAGTTGGCTGTTCAGTGAGGCCGGCATGCACCGCCTCGAGCTGGGCCATCGCCTCAACAATCCCGACTCACGCAAGGTCGCCGACCGCGCCGGATTCATCGAGGAGGGGATCATGCGTGAGGAGTTGGAGTACGACGGCGTCCGCTATGACACCGCCCTGATGAGCCGCCTGGTCACCGACCCCGACCCGGACACGGTGGGCCTGCCCGGCCTGTGAGGGTGCCGCGGCGCCACCTCAGGGGCAGAGTTCGGCGCCCTGTCGGTCCCGCGCCACGAGGCGGTGGGTGAACCCGAACCAGGTGGTCGCCGACACCTCGGCGATGATCTCCTCGGCCGGGACGTCCGGCGTCCAATACTGCCCGCGGGCGCAGACGCGGGGGTCGTCGAACAGGCTGGTCCACAGCGAGACCTCGTCGTCGACCACGAAGTGGTTGCCCGTGATCGCGCCGGCTTGGTGCATGCCCCACCACTCGTAGCCGGCGTCGACCTCGACGGCCGGCACGCCGGCGGCCACGGTGCGGCGTCCGAGCTCCCACTTGGCGCCGTCCAGGGTGGCGGCGGCGTCCGCGATGGCCAGGGCCAACACGAGATGGCCGCACGTCACCGCCACGGCGACCGCACGCAGGACGCCGCGCGCCGCCGGCGCCCAGGCCGCGGCTCCGCGTCCGCAGTACGCCAGCGCGGCCGACACACCCGGGACGGCGGCCACCAGGTAGCGGTCGAACATCGGGGCGTCGGTCGCCACGGTGGCGCTCACCGTGACCAGCAGCACCATCGCCCCATGGATGCCGCACACGACGGCGGTTCGGTGCCCCAGCGTGGTGGTGGCGTGGTCGAGGCGTCCGCCGCCCAGGGCTGAGCGGCCCCGGGCCAGCCCGACCGACAGGGCGCTGGCGGCGGTCAGCGACACAACCAGGGCGCTGAGCCCGGACACCACCTCGACCGCCAGCCAGGCGTCCAGGTCGAAGACGATCGGGGGCGGCCCGGCCAAGGTCTCGGCGTAGGGGCCGAGCACGCTGACGTAGTTGACCAGCAGCAGCCCTTGGGTGTCGAACTTCGCCCACCACCACAGGGCGGCGACGGCGAGTGTGAGCAGCACGGCGGCGAGCGTGTGCCGGCGGCCGAATGCCCACGCACGGCCCCCTGCGAGGGCTGCGGCCGGCGCCACGAACAGGCTGAGGGAGAAGAACGCCCGCACCACCTGGACGGCGATGAACAGCGGGTCGCCCTGGGCCACCCGGCCCGGGACGCCGGCGTTCGGTAGCCCGGTGCGCCACAGGAAGAACGCGATGCACAACCCGAAGGCGGCCAGCATGACGGCGATCGCGCCGACGACGATGCGCGGCGGGTCGGAGCGCCAGCGCGTCCACAGCGCGGCGACGCCGAGCGCGACGACGGCCGCCACCGCGTACTCGCGGATCGTGAACGCCCACAGCCCCAGCACGGCCGCGAGCAGCCACCACCCCCAGCGCAGCCGCCGTCCGCGCAGCGCCACCGCGCCCGCGCTCACGGCGAGGATCTGCAGGATCAGCGAGCCCAGGTCGGTCATGAACGTGGCCGCGATGGCGGCCAGGACGGGGCTCAGCGCGAACGTCAGCGTGACGACCGTCGCCGGGAACCACCCCAGGAACCGGCGCGCCACTAGGTGCAGCACCACGGCGGCCAGCGTCGCCGCCAGCGCACCCATGACCTGCAACAGTGCGATGTTGTGCCCGAACACCTGCACCAGCGGGGCCGCCACGACGAGCTGCCCGACCATGGACGCCCGGGCGAACGGGTCGGCCTGGAACTGCCCGGTCTCAACCAGGGTGAACAGGGATCGGTAGTACGTCCAGTCGTCGTTGCGGGCGATGCCGAGCGCTCCCCGCGCAGCCGGGATGCCCAGGTAGACCAGCGGCAGGAAGGCCGCGAGCACCCAGGGTGTCCATCGCGGGCCCGGTCGTTCGGCAACGGCGTTGGGGCTGGGGGCCGGCGACGGCGACGACGAGGACACGGGCACTCCGGCACAGGGGAGAGTGGACGCGGTGCGCAGGGTCCACGCCCCGCAAGGGACGCCTCATGCTATCCCGTGCGGGGCGTGGGCCGGCCGCGGCTCGGTTCAGCGTGCCCGGTACAGGAACGCGGCCATGGCGTCGCGCTTCACCTGGGAGAGGGGACGGTAGGTGCCGTCGGTCCACCCGGTGCTGATGCCCTTGGCCTTGACCCAGGCCATCTCCTTGTAGAACTGCTGGCCCCGCGCGACGTCCTTGAACGGCGACGTGCCCGGTGCGGTGTAGCTCGGGCTGCCGGCGGCCCGGTAGAGGAAGGCGGCCATGGCGTCGCGGTTGATGGGCTGGAGCGGGCGATAGGTGCCGTCGGGCCAGCCGGTGCTGATGCCCTTCTCCTTCACCCAGGCCATCTCCTTGTAGAACATCTGCGACGTGCTGACGTCCTTGAACGGCGACCTGCTCGGCGGCGTGTAGTTCGGGCTGCCGGCGGCGCGGTACAGGAAGGCGGCCATCGCGTCGCGGTTGATGTCGTCCAGCGGGCGGTAGGTGCCGTCGTCATAACCGGTGGTGATGCGCTGCTTGCCCGCCCACGTGATCTCGTTGAAGAACTGGTTGCTGGTGGCCACATCGAGGTAGCGCGGGATCAGGTTGCGGCACTGGTCCTCGGCGTTGCCGGAGACGCGGTTGCCCCAGCCGCTGACGCCGTGGCGGTTGCTCTTGCACTGCAGGTTGCCGTCGATGGTGTTGTCGAAGACGCGCTGGGAGCCGGTGTTGGAGAACAACTGGACATCGGAGTTCACCCGGTTGCGCTCGACGACGTTCTGGCCGCCCTGCTCGAGCTGGATGTTGCCGTCGATGTGCGCGTTCAGGACGCGGACGCTGTTGTGGTTCTCGACCTGGACCGAGCCGTCCACCGTCGTGCCGTTCACGGTCACGGTGCGGGAGCCCTCGGCCTGAACGTTGCCCTTGACCGAGCCGGCGTTGATGGTGACCTGCGAGCGGCCGTACGACTTCACGTTGCCGTCGACCCGCACGTTGTTCAGGGTGCAGGACGCCCCGGCGGGGACGACGACGTCCCCGTCCCAGGAGCGGTTGGCGATGGTGCCGCGACACGTGAGGTCGTCGGCGTGTGCGGTGGCAGGTGCGATCGCGAGCGGAGCCAGGGCCAGCACGCTGGCCAAGGCGATCCGGAGAGGTGTGCGCATGCGAGTTCCTCCTTGGGTGGGGGCCGGGATCGGCCGTGCGCAGCACTCTAGGCAGCGGCTGTGACAATGTCGTGAACGATCGATGAGAACCCCATCATCGTCCGTGGGAGAATGCGGGGGTTGTCTCTTGAATGGAGCCCCGATGTCTGTCCCGAACGTCCTGGCCACCCGCTACGCATCGCCGGCGATGCGTGACATTTGGAGCCCCGAACACAAGATCGTCGCCGAGCGCCGCCTGTGGCTGGCCGTCATCGAGGCGCAGCGGGACCTGGGCGTCGACTTCGGCGGTGCGGACGCCGACGCGGTGCTGGACGCCTACCGCGGCGTCCTCGACAGCGTCGACCTCGACTCCATCGCCGCCCGCGAGCGCGTCACCCGCCACGACGTGAAAGCCCGCATCGAGGAGTTCAACGACCTGGCCGGCCACGAGCACGTCCACAAGGGCATGACCAGCCGCGACCTCACCGAGAACGTCGAGCAGTATCAGGTGCTGGCCTCGCTGAAACTCGTCCGCGAGCGCGTCGTGACCGTGCTGGTGGCGCTGGCCCGCCTGGCCGTCCAGCACCGCGACACCGCGATGGCCGGCCGTTCCCACAACGTCGCCGCCCAGATGACCACCCTCGGCAAGCGGTTCGCCACCGCCATCGACGAGCTCCTGGTGGCCTACGACCGCCTGGACAACCTGATCGAGCGCTATCCGGCGCGCGGCATCAAGGGCCCGGTCGGCACCGCCCAGGACATGCTCGACCTGCTCGGCGGGGACGCGGCCAAGCTGGCCGATCTCGAGTCCCGGGTCGCCCAGCACCTCGGCTTCGAGCGGGTCCTGACCTCGACGGGGCAGGTCTACCCCCGCTCCCTCGACGTGGACGTGCTGTCGGCGCTGACCCAGGTCGCGGCCGGGCCGTCTAATGTCGCCACCTCGATCCGGCTCATGGCCGGCGCCGAGCTGGTCACCGAGGGCTTCAAGGAGGGCCAGGTCGGCTCCTCGGCCATGCCACACAAGATGAACACCCGCTCGTGCGAGCGCGTCAACGGGCTGGCCGTCGTGCTGCGCGGCTACCTCTCGATGGTCGGCGAGCTGGCCGGCGACCAGTGGAACGAGGGCGACGTCTCCTGCTCGGTCGTCCGCCGCATCGCCCTGCCTGACGCCTTCTTCGCCCTCGACGGCCTGTTCGAGACCTTCCTGACGGTGCTGGGGGAGTTCGGCGCGTTCCCGGCCGTGATCGAGGCCGAGCTGCAGCGCTACCTGCCGTTCCTGACCACCACCAAGGTGCTGATGGCCGCGGTCCAGCACGGCGTGGGGCGCGAGGTCGCCCACGAGGTGATCAAGGAGCACGCGGTCGCCGTCGCCCTGGAGATGCGCCAGAAGGGCCTCAAGGACAACGACCTGCTCGACCGCCTGGCCGCCGACGAGCGGCTCGGCGTCGACCGTGCGGTGCTGGACGCCGCCGTGGCCAACCCGCTGGAGCTCACCGGGTCGGCGTCCGCCCAGGTGCACGCGCTGGTCGAGCGCGTCCGCGAGCTGGCCGCTGAACACCCCGAGGGTGCCTCGTACGCGCCCGGGGACGTGCTCTGACGGCGTCCGGCCACCACGGCAGGGAACGCGACCGGCCTCTGGGGGGCCGTGCCACCGCGTGGCGCAGCCACACGATGCCCCGGGTGGCGCGGCCGGGAGACCGCTGACGAAGCGATTTGTAATCGCATGGTTACCGGATTTCACGCCCGAAAGCATGGACAGCCCCCACGGCACCCTCGGTAGGTTCTCCCCATGGTTGAGCCGCTCGTCGTCATGAAGGACGTCAACAAGCACTACGGGGACATGCACGCCCTCAAGCAGATCAACATGACCGTCGGCAAGGGCGAGGTCGTCGTGCTCATCGGCCCGTCCGGCTCGGGCAAGTCGACGCTGATCCGGACGATCAACCGCCTCGAGACCATCACCGACGGCACCATCACCATCGACGGTGTGGTCCTGCCCGAGGAGGGCAAGGGCCTGGCCAAGCTCCGCTCCGACGTCGGCATGGTGTTCCAGTCGTTCAACCTGTTCGCGCACAAGACGATCCTCGAGAACGTCACGCTGGGGCCGATCAAGGTGCGCGGCCTGAAGAAGTCGGACGCCGACGCCAAGGCCATGGAGCTGCTCAAGCGGGTCGGCGTCGACCACCAGGCCAACAAGTACCCCGCCCAGCTCTCGGGCGGCCAGCAGCAGCGCGTCGCCATCGCCCGCGCCCTGGCCATGGAGCCCAAGGTGATGCTCTTCGACGAGCCCACCTCGGCGCTCGACCCGGAGATGATCAACGAGGTGCTCGACGTCATGATCCAGCTCGCCAAGTCGGGCATGACGATGGTCGTGGTCACCCACGAGATGGGCTTCGCCCGCAAGGCCGCCAACCGGGTCGTGTTCCTCGCCGACGGCCAGATCGTCGAGGAGAACACCCCCGAGGAGTTCTTCACCAACCCACAGTCCGATCGCGCCAAGGACTTCCTCGGCAAGATCCTCACTCACTGACCACAACAAAGGAGAACCACATGTTCACACGACGACTGATCGCCACCGCGGCCGCCGCGGGCATGGCCCTCACCCTCGCCGCGTGCGGCGGCGGGACGGGCACGCCGGGCTCCACCGACGGGGCTGGTGGTGACGGCATCAAGATCGGCATCAAGTTCGACCAGCCGGGCCTGGGCCTGCGCGAGGGCAACGAGTACACCGGCTTCGACGTCGAGGTCGCCAAGTACGTCGCCCAGGAGCTCGGGCACGC
Source organism: Propionibacteriaceae bacterium (assembly GCA_030539405.1). GTDB lineage: Bacteria > Actinomycetota > Actinomycetes > Propionibacteriales > Propionibacteriaceae > Propioniciclava. Next base: position 5,580 of record JAUNSA010000047.1, on the reverse strand, counting down.
CGAGGGCGACATCGAGTGGATCGAGTCCCCCAGCGCCCAGCGCGAGACCCTGATCGAGACCGATCAGGTCGACCTGATCTTCGCCACCTACTCGATCACCGACTCCCGCAAGGAGCGCGTCTCCTTCGCCGGGCCGTACTTCATCGCCGGCCAGGGCCTGCTGGTGCGCGCCGACGACAGCTCCATCACCGGCCAGGACACCCTGGGCGGCAAGAAGCTCTGCTCGGTCACGGGTTCGACCCCGGCGCAGAAGATCAAGGACGCCTACCCCGACGTCGAACTGCAGGAGTTCGGCACCTACTCCGAGTGCCTGCCGGCCCTACTCAACGGCACGATCGACGCCGTCACCACCGACGACACGATCCTGGCCGGCTTCGCTGCGCAGGAGCAGTACGCGGGCAAGCTCAAGCTCGCCGGTGAGCCCTTCACCACCGAGAACTACGGCATCGGCCTGAAGAAGGGTGACGTCGAGCTCTGCGAGAAGGTCAACGCCGCCGTCACCAAGATGGTCGACGAGGGCGCCTGGGAGGCTGCGATCGAGAAGACCCTCGGCGCGGCTGACTACACCCCCGGCCCCGGCAACCCGCCGACCCCGGCTGCTTGCTCCTGACCCCGTGACTGAGGGTGGGCGCGCCGCACCAGCGTGCGGTGCGCCCACCCCGGCACACCTGACCTGACCACTCTCGGAGGGGGCACATGCTCGACATCCTCGCGCGCTACGACATCGTCGGGGCGTTCTGGATGACCATCCAGTTGTCCTTCTGGGCGGCCCTGGGGTCGCTCGTCCTCGGCACGATCCTGGCCATCATGCGCGTCTCGCCGGTGGCGGTGCTGCAGAAGCTCGGTGCCCTCTACGTCAACGTCGCCCGCAACACGCCACTGACCCTGATCCTGGTCTTCTGCGTGCTGGGCGCCTTCTACATCCTCCAGTTGTCGCTGGCCCCGGCGAGCGCCCCCCTGCGCACCCAGATCTTCCTGTGGGCGATCGTGGGGCTCTCGCTCTACCACGCGGCCTTCGTCTGTGAGGCCCTGCGCTCCGGCGTCAACACGGTGCCGGTCGGCCAGGCCGAGGCGGCCCGCGCCATCGGCCTCACCTTCACCCAGTCGCTGTCGCAGGTGATCCTGCCGCAGGCGTTCCGCGGTGCGATCGCGCCGCTGGGGTCGGTGCTGATCGCCCTGATCAAGAACACGACGGTCGCCTCGATCATCGGCAGCCAGGAGGCCTCGGCGATGATGAAGACCATCATCGAGAACGAGACCGGTTCCATGGTCGTGTTCTTCATCTTCGCCCTCGGGTTCGTGATCCTCACCCTCCCGATCGGTGTCGGCTTCACGGAGCTGTCGCGCCGCCTGGCGGTGAAGCGATGAGCGCCCAAGCCGTCCTGTTCGACGCGCCCGGCCCGAAGGCCCGCCGTCGCCACCTCATCCTCACGATCCTCGGCATCCTGCTCGCCATCGGTGTGGTCGGCGCGTTCGTGTGGCGCCTCTACGACACCGCCCAGCTCGAACCGCAGTTGTGGACGCCGTTCCTCCAGGCCAGCACGTGGACCCAGTACCTGTTGCCCGGCCTGTGGAGCACCCTCCAGGCGGCGCTGGTCTCGGTGGTGTTCGCGATCGTGTTCGGCCTCATCTTCGGCATGGGCCGCCTCTCACAGATCAAGCCGCTGCGCTGGGCGTGCGGCGTCGTCGTGGAGTTCTTCCGCGCCGTCCCCGTGCTGTTGATGATGACCTTCCTGTTCTTCTTCATGGCCCGCAACGTCGGGATGCCGGGGGCCACGGCGTCCTTCTGGGCCGTCGTCATCGGCCTGACGCTCTACAACGGCTCGGTCATCGCCGAACTGGTGCGCTCGGGCGTCCACCAGTTGCCGAAGGGCCAGGGCGAGGCCGGTCTCGCGGTCGGCCTGACGCCGGCGCAGACGTTGCGTTCGATCCAGTTGCCCCAGGCGCTGACCGCGATGCTGCCGGCCCTGATGAGCCAGCTCGTCGTGATCCTGAAGGACAGCGCGCTGGGCACCGCGATCACCTACCCCGAGCTGATCGCCGCCGCGCGCCAGCTCGGGTCGCGCCACGGCAACGTGATCGCCGCCTACCTCGTGGTCGGGCTGATCTTCGTGCTGATCAACTGGCTGCTGACCATCGCCGCCGGACGCGTGGAGCAGTTCATCAACCGGCGCGGCCACACCGCGGCTCCGGCCAAGACCGCCACCTCGGCGCTCGTCCAGGGCGGCGGTGCACCCGGCGAGTTCGGCGCCAACATCGCCGATGCCGTGGAGGAAGAAGTCGACGACTGGCGTGAGCGGCACCCACGCGGACGCCGCGCGGCCGACGAGTGACCCGGACGGCCGTCGGACGGCGGCCGGTGCCCAGCTAGGGCCAGTCCAGTGGTGCCCGGGAGGTGAACTCCCGGGCACTGCCGTCGATGGGGTCGGTGAAGGCCAGCGTGCGGGCGACCAGCCGGAGGGGATCGGTGGGGTCGTCGTCGGCCGCGCGCACGATGGGGTAGAGGGGGTCGCCGACGATGGGTGCCCCCAGCCCGTTGAGGTGGACGCGCAACTGGTGGGTCCGCCCGGTGGTGGGCTCCAAGCGGTAGCGGCCGATCCCGTCGCGCACCGCGTCCAGCCGCACCCACGTGCAGGCGTTCGGTTCGGCGTCCGGCACCTCTTCTGCCTGCAGGGAGCCGCGGCGCTTCACGATGTGGCTGGTGACCTGCGTCGGGGTGGTGAGGTCCGGCAGGGCGGGAGCGAGGGCCTCATAGGTCTTGGACGCCGTGCGCGTGGCGAAGAGTGCCTGGTAGGCGGCCCGGTGCTCGGGACGGATGGTGAACAGCAGGACGCCGGCGGTGAGCCGGTCCAGCCGGTGGGCCGGCGCCAGGTCCTGCAGGCCGAGTTGGCGGCGCAACGCCACCAGCGCCGAGGCGTTGACGTGCTCGCCGCGGGGGATCGTGGCCAGGAAGTGCGGCTTGTCGACCACGACGATGCGGTCGTCGCGGAACAGGACGTCGAGGTCGGGCGGTAGGGGGTCGGTGGGCGGATCCTTGTGGAACCACAGCGTGGTCGCCGGCGCATACGGCGTGCCCGGGGCGATCGGGTGGCCCGCGGCGTCCACGAAACGCCCCGCGGCCAGCCAGGCGTCCACCGGGACGCGCGCGGGCAGGCGGTCGCGCAGGAAGGCGTCCAGCGTCGCCCACGCGGCTGGCTGATCGCCGACGCGCGCCGGCGTGCGGACGCGGACGGCGTCCAACCCCTCACGCTGCGGCAGGGGCGGACGCGGGCGTCGGCGTCCCATCGTGTGGTCAGGCCGTGGTGACGTCGCCCAGGAGGTAGGCGACGGCCTCGGTGCCGGTCCAGCCGTCGGGGTGCTCGGCGAGCAGGCCACGGGCGCCGGTGAGGTCGGAGCCGAGCGTGATCGCGGGGTCCTCGACGTAGCCGTCCTTGCGGCGCTGCGGCATGCCGATGTTGGCGAACAGGGCGTTGCACAGGCACTTGCGACCCACGGTCGCCGCCTCGTCGCCGCCCTTCTTGGTGAACATGTGCACCGGCTCGGAGGCGCACCGGTAGATCACCTTGCCGTCGGGGGTTTCGGCGGGCTGGCGCAGGTAGCCGAGGTCGCAGATGCGGTCGCGGGCCTGGTAGACCTCCTCCTCGGACAGGGTGCCCTCCAGCCGGGCCACCTTGAAGGGGAAGCCGGTCGGGGAGGCGAGTGCGTCGTTCTTCACCTGGAGGGTCCCGGCGCGCAGTTCGTCGAGCAGCGACGCGCGGATCTCGTCGGTCAGGCCCGACTCGGACGCCAGCGCGAAGATCGTGCCGCACTGGACGCCCTGGGCGCCGGCCTTGAGCGCCTCGGCGACCCGCTCGGGGGTGGACCAGGCGCCGGCCATCCAGAACGGGAGGCCCAGGGCGACCATCTTGGCGATGTCAGCGTCATCCTTGGCCGAGTAGATCGGCTGGCCCAGGTCGTCCAGGGTGAGCTTGCCGCGCGGCGGGGCGCTGTGGCCGCCGGCCACCGGACCCTCCACCACGAAACCGTCGGGGCGGATCTCGGGGTCGCGCGCCAGGTAGCCGCCGAGCACGTGCAAGGAGATGATGGCCAAGAAGTCCGGCCGCTTGATCTGTGGCAGGGGCTCGCCGAGGTAGGTGACCGGGTCGAGCACCGCGGTGTGGGTCTTGGTCTGGTTGTCGACCTCGATGGTCATCCGGCCCGGGCGTCCGGCCGCGAAGTCGGTGAGGACGCGCGGCATCTCCTTGGGGATGCCGGCCCCCATCAGCACGTAGTCCACCCCGGCGAGCATCGCGCCGAGCGTCGCCGACAGCGTGGCGGTCTGGATCTTCTGCAGGAAGTTGATGCCGACCACCCCGTCATGGCCCTCCTTGGCCAGCCAGACCTCGGCGAAGTTGCCGGCCAGGCTGAGCTCGATCGCGGCGCGACTGGGGGAGATGGTGAGCGTGGGGTGGGGGCGGTACGGCTGGCCCTCGGCGCGACCCTCGGGCAGGTAGTAGGCCTTCAGGACGCGCTCGGCGATCTCGGGGACCGGGAAATGGGACAGCGCGCGCCGGACGTGGCCGTCGCGGTCACCGTCCTGCAGGACGCGGGCGACAACGCCGTCCAGTCCCGTGCCGGACACGACGCCCAGCTGGCCGGCGCGGCTCACCGCGTTGGCCAGTTGCCACGATGACACGGCGACGCCCATGCCGCCCTGGATGATCGTCGGGTGCTGGGGCATGGAGAAACTCCTCGCAGTGGGTTGAACTTACGGTAGCGTAGGTTGGAGGTTGCTTGCGAGTCGATGGTGCCTCGCGGGTGGATCGGTGCGGGGGCGCTCGGTCGAAATCAGGGTTCGCCTGAGTGGCTGTTATCGAACTGTTATCCTATTTGTTCGGGTTGGGGGCTCCCTGCGGTCTGTTTTGTCGGTGGGGGTTCGTAGCGTTAGGTCCATGGCCACCCCCGCCTTGGTTTCTCCGCTTCGTCCGGCGACTGCGTCGCTGGGCACGGAGGCTGCCCTGTCGGCGATTGCTGGGGTGTTGGACCGGGTCGACCACGACGGCCGAAAGGGGCTGACCGGGGCGGATCGCTTGGAGTTGGTGCGGCAGGCGCGCGCGTTGGCCAGTCGGGTGGAAGCGTTGGCGGTCACGCTGGTGGCTGAAGCGGACGCCCACGCGGCGAGCATGGCAACCACCGGGACCCCGACTACGTCGTGGCTCACCCTGGACCGGCCTACCACGGCGAAGGAGGCCGCCGGGCTGGTCTTCGCCGGTGTGGACACCACCCGCTACGAGTCGGTCAAGGACGCCGCCCTGGCCGGCGAGGTCGCTGTCAGCCAGGCTCGAGCGATCGCCAAGAGCATGGGCGAGTTGCCGGCCACGTTGACTGACGGGCAGCGCGACCAAGCGGTCGGCCTGTTCCTCCAACGCGGTGCCGGCCTGCCCGCGGGGCGGATCAAGAAGCTCGCCCCGGCGATCCTGGCCGAGGTCGCTCCCGAGGCCGTGCCCAGCGTCGGTGAGCAGCTTGATGGGTTGGACGCCCAACGTGCGCGGGCGTTCCGGCGGCGCGGGCTGAGCTTCACCCCCGACGGGGACGGGTCGG
>JAUNSA010000046.1:5800-18299 GCA_030539405.1 Propionibacteriaceae bacterium | reverse complement strand
GCACCATCCGCATCCCGGTGCACATGGTCGAGGTCATCAACAAGCTCGCCCGTGTGCAGCGCCAGATGCTGCAGGACCTGGGTCGCGAACCCACCCCCGAGGAGCTCGCCAAGGAGCTCGACATGACGCCCGAGAAGGTCGTCGAGGTGCAGAAGTACGGCCGCGAGCCGATCTCGCTGCACACCCCGCTGGGTGAGGACGGCGACTCTGAGTTCGGCGACCTGATCGAGGACTCCGAGGCGGTCGTGCCGGCCGAGGCCGTGAACTTCACGCTGCTGCAGGAGCAGTTGCACGACGTGCTCGACACGTTGAGCGAGCGTGAGGCCGGCGTGGTCTCCATGCGCTTCGGCCTGACCGATGGCCAGCCCAAGACCCTCGACGAGATCGGCAAGGTCTACGGGGTCACCCGTGAGCGCATCCGCCAGATCGAGTCCAAGACCATGAGCAAGCTGCGGCACCCGTCGCGCTCCCAGGTGCTGCGGGACTACCTCGACTGATCGCGGCGCTCTCGGCGCTGACCCATGGTGTGCGTTTTTGAAAGTTTGCCGGTGGAGGCGCATCGAGCAGCAAATCCACCGCCTCGCATTTGACGCGCGGCCTGCCTCCACCAGCAAACTTCTGAAAACGCATACTGACGCCCTGACGCACTGATGCCCTGGCGCCGTGGGGGGCGACGAGCGCTCTATCGCGTTCTACCGCAGGACTGACTCACCCCGCAGCGCGCTCGAAGGCGTCCAACAGGGCGGGGGAGAAGAGCACGAAGCGGATCTCCTCAATGCCCGGGGCGGAGTGTCTGCGTACGGCGTCCAGCGCGATGCGGGCCACCTCGTTGGCGTCCCACCCGTAGACGCCCGCACTGACGGCCGGGAAGCTCACGCTGCGCGCGCCTCGCTCGACCGCGACGTCCAGCGAGCTGGTGAAGCAGGACGCGAGCAACGACGGGTCGGTCTCGCCGGCGTTCCGGTTGGGCCCGACGGTGTGGATCACCCAGCGCGCCGGGAGGTCGAACCCCGGCGTGGCCACGGCCTGACCGTCGCCCAGGCCGTCGCGCAGCGTGGTGGCCCGCAACTCGTGGCACGCCTCCAACAGCCGAGGGCCGGCGGCACGGTGGATGGCCCCATCCACACCGCCCCCGCCCAGCAGGGAGGAGTTGGCGGCGTTGACGATGGCGTCGGTGGTCTCGGTCGTGATGTCGCCGCGGAGGCACGTGATGGTCGGCATGACACCATCCTGCCGGGTACCGTCGATGCATGGCTGCCGTTCCCGTCTCCGTCCTCGATCTCGCCACTGTGCGCACCGGCTGGTCCAGCACGGACGCCTTGGCCGCGACCATCGAGCTCGCCCAAGCGGCCGATCGACTCGGCGCCGAGCGCTTCTGGGTGGCCGAGCACCACAACATGCCCGCCGTCGCGGCCACGACGCCGCCGGTCATCATCGCCGCCGTCGCGGCCCGCACCGAGCGCATCCGGGTCGGTTCCGGCGGGGTGATGCTGCCGAACCATTCGCCCTATGTCGTCGCCGAGCAGTTCGCGGCGCTCGAGGCGTTGCACCCGGGTCGTATCGACCTGGGCATCGGCCGGGCACCGGGCGCCGACCAGGTCACGGCGTGGGCGCTGCGGCGCTCCCAGGAAGGCCTGGGGCATGAGGACTTCGTCGAGCACGTCGGGCTGGTCTCGGCCTGGCTGAGCCCACACGGCGTCCAGGCCGGACGGGGGATCACGCTGACGGCGACCCCTGCGGCGTCCAGCTACCCCGAGATCTGGCTGCTCGGTTCCTCGGACTACTCGGCGCGCCTGGCCGCGCAGATGGGCGTCCGTTATGCCTATGCCGGACACTTCGGCCACCTCGACCCGGCCGCGGTGTTCGACCTCTACCGCCGCGGCTTCCAGCCCAGCGAGACCCTGGCCGAACCCCACGCCATGCTGTGCACCTCCGCGCTGGTGGGCCGCACCGCGGACGAGGCGGAGTACCTCGCCGGGCCGTCGACCATCCAGTGGATCAACATCCGCCGCAACACCATGGCGCCGCTGTCCTCACCCGAGGATGCCCGCCGGCGACTGGACGCGATGGGCGGCAGCGACGTCACCGGCACCAAGGTCGTCGGCACCGCCGCGGACGTCCGGGAGCGGCTGGACGCCCTGGTGGCCGACTACGGGGTGCAGGAACTCATGGTCCTGACCACGGCCTACGACGTGCAGACCCGCATCGACACGCTGGCGGCGGTCCTCGGCTGAGGGACGCAGAACCCAAGCCCCCTGAACAAACGACGAGGCCCCGGCACACCGCCGGGGCCTCGTGGTCGAGGGGGAGAGAACTCAGGCCAGACGGCTCGTCTCGTCCTGGATGTTGAGGGCTACCTGCTTCAGCTTGTCGGAGTGCGCGCGACCATGGTGTGCGCAGAAGAGCAGCTCGCCGCCGGAGGCCAGGGTCACTCGGAGGTACGCCTGGGCGCCACAGCGATCGCAGCGGTCCGCAGCGTTCAGGGATTCCATCACCGTTGTGCTCATGGGCCGTTCCTTTCTGGTGTGCGGCTCGGGCACCTGATCCAACGCGCAGGTTGGGTGGTTTGTTCCCGTGGCCTCGACCGTACCCGAGGAACACAACCAGCACCGGCGGCGCGCAGCAGTTGTCACCTGTTCGTCATCGGGCGAGGGTCGGTCCCGGGAACTGTCAGGGGCCGCAGGTAGTCTGCGACGGTGACCTCCAGCAGTACCAAGACGCCACCCAAGCCCAAGACCGACAACCGCGACTACGAGGCGCGGCACCTCCTGGTCCTGGAGGGTCTTGAGGCCGTCCGCAAGCGCCCCGCCATGTACATCGGCTCCACCGACACGCGTGGGCTGATGCACTGCCTGTGGGAGATCATCGACAACTCCGTCGACGAGGCGCTGGCCGGTCACGGCAAGCACATCCGGGTGATCCTGCACGCCGACGGCTCGGTCGAGGTCGGCGACGAGGCGCGCGGCATGCCCGTCGACATCGAGCCGCGCACCGGCCTGTCCGGGGTCGAGGTGATCCACACCAAGCTGCACGCCGGCGGCAAGTTCGGGGGCGGCTCCTACAACGCCACCGGCGGCCTGCACGGCGTGGGGGCGTCCGTGGTGAACGCGCTGTCGAGCCGGCTGGACGTGGAGGTGGACCGCAACGGCGCCACCTGGGCGATGTCGTTCCGCCGGGGCGTCCCCGGCGTCTTCGACGGCCCCGGGCCGGATGCCGAGTTCACCCCCGACAACACGCTGCGCAAGGTGGGGCGCGTCGCCAAGGCGAAGACCGGGTCGCGCACCCGTTACTGGCCCGATCGGCAGATCTTCCTCAAGGACGCCGTGGTGTCCGGGACGCAGCTCGCCGCCCGGGCTCGCCAGACGTCGTTCCTGGTGCCCGGCCTGAAGATCACCGTGGATGATCGCCGCGTGCCCGGCGAGGAGCACGTCGACGTCCACCTCCACGAGGGGGGCATCAGCGAGTTCGCCGACTTCCTGTCCGAGGGGGAGCCGGTCACCGAGGTGCTGCGCCTGCAGGGCAGCGACCGGTTCACCGAGACCGTCCCGATGTTGGACGCCGCGGGTGCGATGACGCCGTCGGACGTGGAGCGCGACCTTGAGGTCGACATCGCCCTTCGGTGGACCAACAGCTATGAGACCAAGCTGGCCTCCTTCGTGAACATCATCGCCACCCCCAAGGGCGGCACCCACGTCCAAGGCTTCGAGCGGGGCCTGGCGCGGGCGTTCGGCAAGGCGCTGGAGGGCACCAAGCTGATGAAGGCCGGCGAGGAGGTGACCAAGGACGACATCCTCGAGGGCCTGACGGCCGTGGTCACCGTCCGGCTGGCCGAGCCGCAGTTCGAGGGCCAGACCAAGGAGGTCCTGGGCACGCCGCCGGTCACCCGGCTGGTCACCCGCATCGTGGAGCAGGAGCTCACCGACTTCCTGACCACCACCAAGGCGGCACTACGCCCGATGGCGCGCGCCGTGCTGGAGAAGGCGGTCGCGGCGTCCCGCACCCGGGTCGCGGCCCGGACCCACAAGGAGAACCAGCGCCGCAAGAACGCGCTCGAGTCCTCCTCCCTGCCGCCCAAGCTGGCCGACTGCCGCAGCAACGACCTCGACCGCACCGAACTGTTCATCGTCGAGGGCGACTCGGCGATGGGGACGGCCAAGCTCGCGCGCAACTCCGAGTTCCAGGCCCTGCTACCGATCCGGGGCAAGATCCTCAACGTGCAGAAGGCCTCGACCGCCGACATGCTCAAGAACGCAGAGTGTGCGGCCATCCTGCAGGTCGTGGGCGCCGGGTCCGGCAAGAGCTGCGATCCCGACCAGTCGCGCTACGGCAAGATCATCTTCATGGCCGACGCCGATTCCGACGGCGCCCACATCCGCACCCTGTTGGCCACGCTGTTCTTCACCTACATGCGCCCGATGATCGAGGCCGGTCGGGTCTACACCGCCGTCCCGCCGCTGCACCGGTTCGAGCTCACCAAGCCCAAGCGCGGCCAGGAGAAGTACCTCTACACCTATTCGGAGGCCGAGTACCAGCGCAAGCTGGCCGAGCTCACCAAGCGTGGCGTGGCGTTCAAGGAGCCGCAGCGCTACAAGGGCCTGGGCGAGATGGACGCCGACCAGCTCAAGGAGACGACCATGGATCCGCGGCACCGCCAGTTGCGCCGGATCACGGTGGAGGAGGGCGAGAGCCTGGAGCAGGCGATCGCCACCTTCGAGAAGCTGATGGGCAACGAGGTGGCCCCCCGCAAGGAGTTCATCGTCGAGGGTGCCTACGCCCTGGACGCCGAACGCATCGACGCCTGAGCCGGGCGCGCACGCCGGGGTGCCCGGGGGCGGCCGCGGTACTAGCATCGCGAGCATGACCACCGACGGCATCTTCGACGACCTGTTGGCAGCCAACCAGCGCTACGCGCGTTCTGCGCCCCGCGAGTTCGACGGCATCGCCCACGAGGGCGTCATGATCCTGACCTGCATGGACAGTCGCATCGAGCCGTTGGAGATGGTCGGCCTGATGATCGGCGAGGCGAAGATCCTGCGCACGGCCGGGGCCCGGCTCACCGACCGCGGGCTGGGCGCCTTCATCATGGGCGTCCACAAGCTGCGCGTGAAGCGCATCCTGCTCGTCCCGCACACCAAGTGCGCGGCCGCCTCCTTGGACGAGGCGGGGATGCGCGCCGCGATCAAGGACGCCTCGGGCATCGACCCGGGCGACTTCGAGTTCGGCGTCTCGCCCGACCAGATCGGCAACCTGCGCCGCGACTGCGAGCGCCTGCGCTCCCACCCGCTGATCGACGGCTTCGCCGAGGTCGGCGGCTTCCTCTACGACGTCGAGACGGGCCTGCTGTCGCGGGAGTGCTGAGCCTCAGGCGCCCTGGAACTCGGTGAGCGTCCAGGCGACCTCGGGCAGTTCCAGGGCGGTGCACAGCCAGCGGCGGGCGTCCACGTGCAGGGTGCCCACCGGCGCCTCGCCCTCGCGCGCGGCCAACACGACCTGGGCGGGGCCGAAGACCCCCTCCAGGACGGCGGTGGGCCGGTAGGCATCGTCCGGACGACCCCAGACCGGCAGCAGGGCGGGCCACAGCAAGCCGACGCCCGGGTGGACCCAGCCTTCGGGCCGGTCATGGGTGACCTCGGTCGCCCCACCGGCCGGGATGAGCCGCCAGCACCTCAAGCCGGCCGGGCCGGCGGACCACTCGGTCTGCCACGTCCGGACCACCCAGCGCCCGCCGGGCGCGACCGAGACCTCCAGGGTGTGTTCGGTGTCGGCGACCAGCGCCGAGGCCGTCCGCTCCCGGGACACCTGCTCCAGGCGGTCGGCCAGGGCGCGGGCGTCCATGGCGGTCAGAACAACGTGTCGTCGGCGTCGTCGGGAGCACCCGCCGCGTCGTCAGCGGAAGCGTCCGCGGGGGCCGGCTCCTGGGCCGAACCCCGGCTGGCCAGCCCGCCCAGGGGCTGGGTGAGTGGGGTGCCGGAGCCGTCCCGGCGTCCTTCGTGGACGCTGGTCAGCTCCAAGGGCGCACCACTGGGGGCGGCCGCGATCACGGGTGTCGCGCCGGCGTGGGCCGACAGCAGGGTGGTCTCGCCCTTGAGGAAGCGGTGGCAGCGCACACCGCCGGTGGCCCGCCCCTTGCCCGGGTACTCGCTGAACGGGGTCACCTTCGCCAGGCCCGCCTCGGTGCCGGGCAGGCCCGAACCCGACCCCGACACGGTGACCACCTGGGCGTCCCCCTCGGGCACCAGCCCGAAGAACACCACGGACGCCCCGGCGCCGAGCTTGATGCCGGCCATCCCGCCGCCGCTGCGGCCCTGCGGCCGGACGGCGGATGCGGGGTAGTGGAGCAGGTGGGCGTCCGAGCTGATGAAGCACAACTCGCCGCGGTCGTCGGCCAACTCGACCGCCCCGACGACCTCGTCGCCGTCCTCGAGGCGGATGACCTCCCAGGAGTCCTTGGCCAACAGGTCCGGGTTGGTGCGCTTCACCACACCGCGGCGGGTGCCGAAGGCCCAGCCGAAGGTCTCCTCACCCAAGGTGGTCAGCGCGAGGATGCGTTCGCCCTTGTCCAGGTCGATGAGCTCGCCTGCCAGGGAGCCGCCCTGCAGGTTGGGGGCTTCGGCGGTCAGCGCGATCGAGGGCAGGTCGATGGCCTGGGCCCGGATGACCCGGCCGTGCGAGGTGAGGACGCCGTACTCGCCGCGGGCCGTGGTCCGGATCGAGGAAATGACCACGTCGTGCTGCGCACGGCGTCCGGTCGTGGGCAGGGGCTCGGCGGTGTCGGCGCGGGCCAGCAGCCCCGTCGAGGACAGCATCACCCAGCAGGGGTCGTCGGCGATCTCCAGCGGGGCCGCCTTCGCCGCGGTGACCGCCGCGCCGCCGCCGGCGAGCAGGACGGTGCGCCGCGGCGTCCCGAACTGGCGGGCGACCTCGTCGAGCTCGCGGGCGACCAAGGCTCGCAATTCGTCGTCGCTGTCGATGATCTGCGACAGGTCGGCCAGGCGCTGTTCGAGCTCCTCGCGCTCCTTCTCCAGCTCGAGGCGGGAGAACTTGGTGAGGCGGCGCAACTGCAGGTCGAGGATGTAGTTGGCCTGGACCTCGTCGAGGTCGAAGACCTCCATGAGCTTGGTCCGTGCGGCGGCGGCGTCGTCGGAGCCGCGGATGATCGCGATCACGTCGTCGATGTCGACGATGGCCAGCAGCAGGCCCTGGACGAGGTGGAGGCGCTCGGCGGCCTTGGTGTGCTGGTAGCGGGTGCGGCGCAGGGTGACGTCGAGGCGGTGGTCGGCGTACACGACCAGCGCGTCGCGCAGCGACAGCGTCTGCGGCTGGCCGTCGACCAGGGCCACCATGTTGATGCCGAAGGAATCCTCCAGCTTGGTGGCCTTGTAGAGCTGCTCAAGCATCGCGTCGGGGTTGATGCCGTTCTTGACCTCGATGACCAGCCGCAGGCCGTTGGTCAGGTCGGTGAGGTCCTTCATGTCGGCGATGCCGGTGATCTTCTTGTTGCGGACCAGCGCCGAGACCTGCTCCATGACGCGTTCGGGGCCGACCATGTAGGGCAGCTCGGTGATCACGATGCCCTTGCGGCGGGGGCTGGTCTGCTCGATCCGCGCGGTGGCCCGGATCTTGAAGGTGCCGCGCCCGCCCGCATAGGCGTCCGCGATGCCGTCGAGGCCGACGATCTTGCCGCCGGTGGGCAGGTCGGGGCCGGGGACGAAGCGCATCAGGTCCTCGACGCTGGCGTCCGGGTGGGTCAGCAGGTGCTTGAGGGCTTGGACCACCTCGACCAGGTTGTGCGGCGGGATGTTGGTGGCCATGCCGACCGCGATGCCCGTGGAGCCGTTCACCAGTAGGTTCGGGAAGGCGGCCGGCAGCACGACCGGCTCGGTGAGCTTGCCGTCGTAGTTGGGCTTGAAGTCGACGGTGTCCTGGTCGATCTCACCGGTCATCGCGGTGGCGGCGGTCGCCATCCGGCACTCGGTGTACCGCATGGCGGCCGGGCCAGCGTCCAGCGACCCGAAGTTGCCGTGGCCGTCGACCACCGGCAGGCGCATCGCCCAGCTCTGGCCCATGCGCACCAGCGCGTCGTAGATGGCGGTGTCGCCGTGCGGGTGGAGCTTGCCCATCACGTCGCCGACGACGCGGGCGCACTTGACATGGGAGCGGTCGGGGCGGATGCCCATCTCGTCCATCGAGTACAGGATGCGGCGCTGGACGGGCTTGAGCCCGTCGCGGGCGTCCGGGATGGCCCGGGCGTAGATGACCGAGTAGGCGTACTCCAGGAAGCTGGTTTCCATCTCCTCGGTGACGTCAATGTCGGTGATCCTCTCGATCACCTCGTCATCGACCGGCGGCTTCGCGACCACGCTTCCCTCTTCCACAGCTCTGTTCCGTGCCAGCGTTCATTGTGCCCGGTGCGGCCACCACGTCCGGGGTGCCACTCCGGGGTGGAGGCAGCGCCGGGGTCAGGACTCCTGGGCCAGGAACTCGCGGATGATCCGGCGCAGGCCCCGCCCGTCGGGGGCCTTGAACACGGGGATGTCGCGGGGGAGCGGCTCGGCGCCCTCCAGGGGTTCGGTGGTGCCGTGGGCCAGGATCTGCTCGGCGGGGGAGAGCTCACGGATGGCGATGGCGACGACCTTGTCGGGGTTGGCCGTGGCGAACTCGCTGTAGGTGTCCAGGTCGTGCTGGCCGTCGTCGCCGACCAGCAGCCAGGCGATGTCGGGGAAGTCGACGCCCAACTGCAACAAGGCGTTGCGCTTGTGCTCCTGCCCCGAGCGGAACCACCCGGTGTTCGTGGGGCCCCAGTCGGTCAGCAGCATGGCGCCCAGCGGGTAGCGGTGCCGACGCATGAAGCGGGTCAGGAAGCCGTGGGTGTTCCACGCCCCGGTCGACAGGTAGATCACCGCCGCACCCGGGTGGCGGGTCAGGACGTCGTCGTAGAAGACCGCCATCCCCGGGATGGCCTGGCGGGCCGATTCGGTGCGGAAGAAAGAGTTCCACGCGGCGATGAAGGGGCGCGGCAGCATGGTGGACAGGATCGTGTCGTCCACATCCGAGACGATCCCGAAGCGGACGTCGGCGCCGACGACCTGGGCCGAGAAGGTGGCCTCGTCGGACTCGTCGGTGTGGGCCGTCCCCACCTGCCAGCCCGCCGGCAGGTTGTGGTGGCGGACGCGGTGGTCGATGTACCCGCCGCGGTCGGTGGTGCCGGTGACCTCGGCCTCACCCAGCCGCAGCGTGTAGCGGGCATGGACGCACGGGGCGGTGATGAAGTTGCGCCAGCCCCGCTGCCGCAGGAACTCCTCGGCCTTCTTGCCCAGGTGGGTGTCCGAGAAGGGCGGTGACAGGACCACCCGGCCCAGCACCCGGACGAACCGCTCGTCGCCGTAGGCGGTGTAGGGGATCACGCGCTCCCGCCAGCCGAGCGCCCGGAAGAGCTGTTCGAAGCGCCGGTCGAAGAACAGCTCCAGGCGGGCAGCGATGAAGGGCCGGGTGCTCATGGCCCCAACGTTAACGGTTTTCGGCGCGCCAGCGCCTCATGGGAGAATGCGGGCATGACCGGCCTTCCCGACGACCTGCGCGCCTCGATCGAGGCATCGGGGTACTTCCCCGACTTCGTGACCAGCACGGTGGCCCAGTCGTTGGGTGAGGAGGCGGTGGTGGACTCCCTGGTCCACCACGAGGCCACCTTCAACGCCACCGAGCTGCACCGGCACGTCACCGTCCTCGTGCTCACCCCCACGCGCTTCATCGTGGCGCACACCGACGACGGGGATCACCCCCAGGCGCACCAGGCCCTGACGACCGTCGAGACCGTGGCGCTGCGCCAGATCCGGTCGGTGGCGCTGACCCAGGTCGCGACCCAGCCGGAGAAGTTCGGACGCGGGCGCCACGGCACCACCGAGACCTGGCTGGTCGTGAACTGGGGGGCCGTGCGCCGCCAGGAGGTCGAACCGGCCAGTTGCGGGGACCCGAACTGTGATGCCGACCACGGCTGGAGCGTCCAGGACCTCGCCGACGACCTCACCGTGCGGATCAGCGCCGCCGCCCACGGCGAGGAGGCCGTCGGCCACCTGATCCGGTTCGGTTCCCGCCTGCAGCAGGTGGCGGTCTGATCGTGCAGCAACCCCTCATCCCGGCCTACGGGGCCTCGACGCTGTCGGACGTGCTGCCCTCCATCGGCACGTCGCTGTCCCTGGACGGCTGGCCCGGCACGCTCGACCTGCCCTCCAGCGACCGGTGGGTCGTCCTGCTCGTGGACGGGCTGGGCGCCCACAACCTGGCCGCCGCCGCCGAGCACGCCCCCTTCCTGATGTCCCTGGTCGCCTCGGACGCCTCGACGACCGTGACCAGCGGCGCCCCCAGCACTACGGCCACCAGCATCACCTGCCTGGGGACCGGCCTGGCCCCGGGCCAGCACGGCATCGCCGGGTACGCCTTCCGCGACCCGGTCGAGGGTGGGCTGCTGAACGCGCTGGCCTGGCGTCCGGGACTGTCGGCCCTCGACGTCCAACCCCGCCTGACCGTGTTCGAGCGCTTCACCAAGCAGGGCGTGTCGGTCTCGTCGGTCAGCCCGGCGCGCTTCGCAGGTTCGGGCCTGACCGAGTGCGCGCTGCGGGGTGCCCACTTCCACCCGGTCCCCGACGAGAACGACCACGCCTCCCGGATCACCTGGACGGTCGAGGACGCCTCCGTGGGCGACAAGGCGGTGGTCTACCTCTACGAGCGCGCCCTGGACCACACCGGCCACGGGCAGGGGTGGAAGAGCGAGGCCTGGCGGGAGGTCCTCACGCGGGTGGACGCGCTGGCGTCCCGGCTGCGCGACGAGCTCCCCGACGACGTGCGCCTCCTGGTGACCGGCGACCACGGCATGATCGACAGCCCCCCGGACCGGTGGATCATCGCCGAGGACGTCGCGGGCCTCACCGACGACCTCACCCTCCTGGCCGGCGAGGGACGCTTCCGGCAGCTCTACTGCGAGCCCACCGACGTGGCGTCCGTGGTGGCGCGCTGGCGGGCAGCGCTGGGGGAGCGTGCATGGGTGGTCGAGCGGGCCGAAGCGGTCGAGTCCGGCTGGTTCGGGCCGGTCGACCGGCGCCTGGAGTCGCGCTTCGGCGACGTCATGGTCGTCCTGCGCGACGACTGGGCGGTCATGACCCGCACCCAACCCAAGGAGTTCGGCCTGGTCGGGATGCACGGCTCCTTGACCGAGTTCGAGATGCGCGTGCCGGTGCTGGTGGCCTGATGGCGCGCCTGACCTACTTCACCGGCCCGATGAACTGCGGCAAGTCCACCCTGGCCCTGCAGGTCGACTACACCAACGCCTCGGCCGGACGCCGTGGGCTGCGGTTCACGTGCCTGGACCGGGGCGGGCAGGCGCGGATCAGCTCCCGGATCGGGTTGGTGGCCTCGGCGGTCGAGGTGGACGCCGACTTCGGATTCTGGGACTACGTCACCGGCGCGCTGACGGCCGGCCAGCGGGTGGACTACCTCATCTGCGACGAGGCCCAGTTCTACACCCCCGCCCAGGTCGACGACCTGGCCCGCATCGTCGACGAGTTGGGCATCGACGTGTCCTGCTTCGGCATCCTGACCGACTTCAGGACCGAGCTGTTCCCCGGCTCGCGCCGACTGGTCGAACTGGCCGACAGCATCGAGAACCTGCAGGCGCGGCCGCGTTGCTGGTGCGGGGAGCCGGCCACCCACAACGCGCGGGTGGTTGACGGCGTGATGGTCGTGACCGGCGACCAGATCGCGGTGGGCGACACCGAGGGTGGCGGCGCGGGCGTCGTGTCCTACCAGGTGCTGTGCCGCGCCCACCATCGTGCGCTGGAGCCGGCGACGGGCCACACGGTCGACCTCACCCCCGAGCCGCTGCCGTTCGCCGACTGAGGGCTACTTCTCGTCGTTGTTGGGGGCGTGCGGGGCGCCGAACATGATCTCGTCCCAGCTCGGGATGGAGGCGCGCTTGCGCCGCGACCGCGGCTTGGGGCGCGGTGCCGGCTCCTCGACGTCCTCGATCAGCGACAACTGCTCCGGCTCGTCGGCGGCCGGGTCGGCAGGCTGTTGCGTCTCCGGCTGGGAATCTGATGCCGGTGTGGCATCAGGTTCGGAGGCGGGCGGAGTGATGGGTTCCATCCGCGGGACGAGGCCGGTCATCTCCTCCTCGTCCTGGACGATCTCCTGATCCTGAACGATCTCCTCGTCCTCGACGACGATCGGCCCGGTCGTCTCGTGGTGCCCGTCCTTGGGGTGGACGAGCCCGGCGTAGATCGTCACCGAGTCCTCGTCGAAGCTAGAGAGCATGTCGTAGAGGACGTCCAGGCCGCCGCGCTCGGCGGGCACGATGTCGTACACGCCGTCGACCTCGGTGAGGGCGCCGTCGCGGAAGGCGTCGTCTGAGTCATCGTCGTCCGCGTCCGGGGTGGGCTCGGACGCCGCGGCGTCCGGCTCCTCGGCCCGTTCGGCGTCCGGCTGCTGGGCGTCCGGGTCCTGGCCGTCC
>JAUNSA010000046.1:0-5790 GCA_030539405.1 Propionibacteriaceae bacterium | reverse complement strand
GGCACCTCGGGTGCGACGGGCGCGACCGGTGCGACCGGGAAGAGGCCCTGGACCGGCTCGTCCTCGGCCTTGGGCTCGTCCGCAACCTCGTCCTCGGGCTCCGCAGCAGCACCCTGGGTGGCGTCCACGAGCGCGAGGTCGTCGGTGGCACCGTCGCCGATCAGGGCGCGTCCCTCGTCGTTGGCCGCCACGGAGAACCGGCCCAGCGCGTCGAACACGAACAACCCCTCGGGGGCGTCGGCGTCCTCGAAGCCGATGCGGACCTGCCAGCGGCGGTCCTCCAGCTTCCAGGCGTCCCAGTTCGCGTCGTCGACGTCCTGCCCGCGAGCGGCCAAGGCGTCCGCTACCGCGTTGCGCAGGGTGCGGTGGGAGGTGGTCTCACCCCGGCGACGGACCGGGTTGGTGCGGGCCAGGCCGGCGATGTAGTCCCGCTCGGCGATCACGGGCGCGGCGAAGGCGTCGATGCGCTCCAGAGGGACGCCCGCGGCCTCGGCCACGTCCTGCGGGGACGCCCCGGCACGGATGCGCGCCTGGATGTCACGCGGCCTGAGGGCACTGTCCATCGTTCTACTCCCCGCTCCCTACTCCTTGTCGCAGCGTAACCTACCCTGCCGCAGGCTTTGACAGGTGTGATATATGTGCGTCTGCGCCGCTTGCACAAGGGGAAGCGGCGCCACCCAGCACCGAAAGGCATCATGGCGACTGACTACGACGCTCCTCGCAAGAACGACGAGGAGAACGAGGATTCGATCGAGGAGCTCAAGAACCGTCGCAACGACAAGAACTCGGGGAAGGTCGACGAGGACGAGGTCGAGGCGGCCGAGGCCTTCGAGCTGCCCGGGGCCGACCTCTCCCACGAGGAGCTGACGGTCCGGGTGCTGCCCCGGCAGGCCGACGAGTTCACCTGCGCGAGCTGCTTCCTGGTCAAGCACCGCACGCAGGTGGCCAAGGAGACCAACGGCCTCATCTACTGCGTCGACTGCGCCTGAGGCCCCCGGAGGGGCCCCGGGCGGTCGAACGCTCAGAGCTTGAGGTTCACCTGACGGATCGGGCTCGCCTCACCGGTGTGCTTCTCCCAGCGCTCGGCGATGAACCGGTTGACCAGCACCTGCGACAGCCCGACGCCCGCCGCCATCGCCAACACCCAGATGGCCGCGTGGGTGGTCGGGGTCTCGGGGTTGTTGGGCTCGGGCGGCTCCTCGCCCGTCACGAACGTCCAGGCGCTGTCGACCGCCTTCTTCGTCACGATGGCGGCGATGAGACCGGCCAGGGTCGAGTAGCCGTTCCACACGATCTTCTGCGAGAGGTCCATGGGACTCATCCTAGGGCGTTGGCAACTCCGGCTAGGTTGGGGCCGTGCTCTATCACGAACGGCTCCACGCCCCGCTCTGGTACTGGCTGGTCGGCATCATCTTCGCTGCCTCGACGGTGTGGGCGGTGGGTTTCTGGTACGGCCCGGCCGCCGCGGTCGGGGGAGCGCTGGTCGTCATCGCAGCCATCACCATCGGCGTCGCGTGGGTCAGCCGGACCGATGTGGCGGTGGACGCCAACGGTCTGCGCGTGGGCCCGTCCGTGATCGAGTGGCCGTGGGTCGGTGAGGTCGAGGTGCTGGACGCTGAGGCCACCCGTGAACGCCTGGGAGTGGGGGCGGACGCCCGCGCCCACCTGGCGCTGCGCCCGTGGCTGACCGAGTCGGTCCTCGTGCAGGTCAACGACGACGCCGACCCGCACCCGTACTGGCTGATCGGCAGCCGGACGCCGCACCAACTGGCGGCCGCCATCGCGAGCGCGCGCCAGGGATCGGCAGCGTGAGCGCAGAACGCGTCGACGTCCGCGTCCGGCGGCTCGACCCGGGCGTCCCGCTGCCGCGCTACGCTCACCCCGGTGACGCCGGGGCCGACCTGGCGGTCTCCCACGACGTCACGCTCGCCCCCGGTGAGCGGCAGTTGGTGGGCACCGGGATCGCCGTGGCCCTGCCCGAGGGGTGGGTCTGCCTGGTCCACCCGCGCTCGGGGCTGGCCGCGCGGGAGGGGATCACGATCGTGAACGCCCCCGGCACCGTCGATGCCGGGTACCGCGGTGAGATCAAGGTCTGCCTGCTGAACACCGACCACACCCGAAGCGTGATACTGCGCCGAGGTGACTTGATCGCACAGCTAGTCTTCCAACGCGTCGCCACGGCGGACTTCGCCGAGGTGGACGCTTTGCCCGACAGTGCACGCGGGGCCGGCGGACACGGGTCCACCGGCGGCGTGACAGCATGGGCCGACGAGACGATCCCCCCGGGGGAAAGCGGAGGTACGAAGCAGTGATCTTTGGGCGCAAGGCTCGTGAGGCCGACAGCGACGCCGTCGAGATCGACACCGACGCGGACCTCGAGACCGAGGACGGCGTCGACGACACCGACGCCGAGGAGGCCGAGGGCGCTACGGACGTTGACCCGCGCGCGGACGGACCCTTCGACATCGACGAGGTCGACCTCGACGCCGACGAGGTCGAGCGCGTCGAGTTCGGCCCGCTGGTGATCACCCCCTTCGAGGGGCTGGGGCTCCAACTGCACGGCGACAAGGACTCCGGGGTCGTCCAGGCCCTGTTGGGCACCTTCGGTGACTCTGGCCTGGAGCTGGCGCTGTTCGCCGCCCCCCGCACCGGCGGCCTGGCCGCCGAGCTGCGCGAGGCCATCATCGAGGAGACCGCCCAGGCCGGCGGACACGCCCAAGAGGCCCAGGGCCCGTTCGGCACCGAGGTCCGTCGTGTGCTGCCGATGGAGGGCCCGGAGGGGGAGCAGCTCTTCCACGTCTCCCGGATCTGGCTGGTCGAGGGGCCGCGTTGGCTCCTGCGAGGCTCCCTGATGGGCCGCGCGGGTCTCGTGGGCGGCGAGGAGGCCCCCGCCGACGTGTTCGTGGAGTTCTTCCGCAATGTGGTCGTCAAGCGGGACCCGCAGCCCCGCGTCCCCGGCGAACTGATCCACCTGGCGCTGCCCGCAGGGGCTCCGCGCGGTTAAGCTGCGGCCATGTCCTGGGTGGAGCGCCTGAAGGGCCTGCTGCGCCCGATCGACGAGATCGACTCGGCCGACCGTGAGCGCCTGGCCGCAGCCGTGCCCTGCGACCCCATCGCGTCTTGTGAGGACCGCGGCCGGGTGGTGGTGCGCGGCACCATCGGCGCGCTGACCCTACGCCAGCGCCAGGACACCCCGTGGCTGGAGGCCGAGCTGTCCGATGCGACCGGCTCGGTCACGCTGATCTGGATGGGCCGCCACGAGATCCCCGGCATCGAGGAGGGGCGCGAGCTCCTGGTGCGGGGGCGGCTGTCCGTCGCCGACGGCGTCCGACGCCTGTACAACCCGCACTACGAACTCGTCTGATCCTCCCCGGGGGCGTCCTGCGCCTCGGCCGGCGCACGGTGTGCGTCCGGGGCGAGGTAGCGGGCCAGGTCCATCTCGGCGTCGGTGTTGGCCAGGAACAGCAGTTCGTCGTCGCCGGCCAGCGCGGTGTCCGGCTGCGGCGCCTGCGCCACGCCGTCGCGGATCAAGGCGACCAGCACGGCGTCCCCGCCCAGCTCCAGGGAGTCGACGCGGCGTCCAACCATCGGCGAGTCGGCGGGCAGGCGCATCTCCACCAGGTTGGTCTTGCCGCCGCGGAAGGAGAACAGGCGGACCAGGTCGCCGACGGTCACGGCCTCCTCGACCAGGGCGCACATCAGCCGCGGGGTCGAGACGGCCACGTCGATGCCCCACACGTCGTCGAACATCCATTCGTTGCTGGGGTGGTTGACCCGGGCCACGGTCCGAGGGACGGCGAACTCGGTCTTGGCCAGCAGGCTGTGCACGAGGTTGGCCTTGTCGTCCCCGGTGGCGGCGATGGCGACGTCGTAGCGGTCGATCCGGGCCTCCTCCAGCGAATCGACCTCGCAGGCATCGGCCAGCAACCACGTGGCTCCCGGCACGGTGTCGGGCTTGATGGCGTCCGGGTCGTGGTCGATGAGCAGGATGTCGTGGCCGTTTGCGAGCAGCTCGCGCGCGATGGAACGGCCGACGTTGCCGGCCCCGGCGATTGTGACGCGCATGGGGACCTCAGATCCTGACGGGGGGCTGGGCGAGCACGCCCTCGATGTGGGGGACGGCCTCGTTGGTGGCTGCGATGTAGAGCATGTCGCCGTCCTGCAACAGGGTGGACGCGGCCGGCACCATGCCCTGGCCGAAGCGGCTCAGGAAGGGGATGCGCGTGCCCAGGGCCGTCTCGATCTCGGAGATCCGGTGGCCCACCCACCCGTCGTGGGCGCCCAACTGGATGAGTCGGACCTGGCCGGACGGATCGCGCCACTGCGGCTCGGACCCCTCGGGCAGCAGGCGGCGCAGCACCTGGTCGGCCGCCCAGCGGACGGTCGCGACCGACGGGATGCCCAACCGCTCGTAGACCTCGGCGCGCCCCTGGTCGTAGATGCGCGCCACCACGTTGTGGATGCCGTAGGTCTCGCGCACGACGCGGGCGGCGAGGATGTTGGAGTTGTCACCCGAGGAGACCGCGGCGAACCCGTCCGCCTCCTGGATGCCCGCGGCGACCAGCACCGTGCGGTCGAACCCGATGCCCTTGATGGTGAGGCCGTTGAAGTCGGCACCCAGGCGGCGGAAGGCGTCCGGCTCGCGGTCGATGACCGCAACCGAATGCCCCCGGCGTTCGAGGGAGCGGGCCAGGGACGAGCCCACGCGCCCGCACCCCATGATGACGATGTGCACGGGCGTAGAGTACCCCGCGTGATGCACGCGGACGCCCAGGTCGGACAGCGCTTCGACGGGGTCCAGGTGGGCTCCATCGCCCACGGCGGCCACTGGGTGGCCCGGGTCGAGGGCCGCGTCGTCTTCGTCCGCGACGCCCTGGAGGGCGAGACCGTCTCGATCGTCCTGACGCGCGTGGCCAAACGGCACGCGTTCGCCGACGTGGTCGAGGTCACCGTGCCCAGCCCGCACCGCGTCCAACCGCCGTGCCCAGTCGCGGGCACCTGCGGGGGGTGTGACTTCCAGCACGTCGACGTCGCCCACCAGCGCGAACTCAAGCGCCAGGTCGTGGCCGAACATCTGTCCCGGTTCGCCCAGATTAACTGGGAGGGCGGCGTCGAGTCCTTCGACGACGACGCGCTGGGCTGGCGTCGGCGCATGCGCTACCACGCCGGACCGTCGGGCTGGGGATTGCGCGCCCGCGGCTCGCACGAGGCGGTCGTGCTGCCCGCCGACGGCTGCCGGATCGCCGCCCGGGAGGTGGCCCAGCCGAACCACCAGGCTGCGGACGCCGCGGCCGAAGCGTTCGCCGCGGTCGAGGGGGACACCCTCGTCGGCGCGCTGGCCGCCGAGGGGCCTGTCTGGGTGGCACCGGGGGATGACCGCATCGTCACCGAGCAGGCGGCCGGACGCACCTGGCAGGTCCGGGCCGACGGGTTCTGGCAGGTACACCCCGCAGCCCCGGACGCCCTCGTGGACGCCGTGCTGGCCGGGGTGGAGCCGCGCGCCGGTGAATCGGCCTTCGACCTCTACTGCGGGGTGGGCCTGTTCGCCGGGGCCCTGGTGGACGCCGGCGTCCGGGTCATCTGCGTGGAGGGCGGCCGGGACGCGGTGGAGCTCGCCCGCCGCAACGTCGCCGGCGCCCGGTTCCGGGCCGGTTCGGTCGACCGGGTGCTGCCGCGGTTGCCGGGCTCGACCGACATCGTCGTGCTCGACCCACCCCGGGCCGGTGCCGGCGCGACCGTGATCGCCCAGGTGTGCGCACGGCGTCCGCGTGTCGTGGCCTACGTGGCCTG
>JAUNSA010000203.1 GCA_030539405.1 Propionibacteriaceae bacterium | reverse complement strand
CGCCGCGAACGATGCGACCCCCCGACGCAGCCAACCCCAGCACCTCTTGATCTCGTGAGGTTGTCACGTCAACCATGTGTCGTCTACGCTGGACAGCACGAGGGGAGTACTCCACAAAGTCCCCGCCGGCCACTTCGGATGACACCATCCCCGGCGGAGCGCCCGATCAGGGTGGAGGAGACCTCAGACCGACAACGATCTGAGGAGTCCCGTGTTCCCATCCGTGCTGCCGCTCGAGACGGCGCTGGCCAGCATCGCCACGCCCACGCTGTGGGGGTGGACGATCGCCGGGGTGCTGGCGCTGTTCATCCTTGACTTCATCATCACCCGCCGTCCGCACGAGGTCTCCATGAAGGAGGCCGTGGCCTGGTCGGTGTTCTACGTCGCGCTGCCGCTGGCGTTCGGCGTCTGGTTGTTGAACCAGTTCGGCGGCCAGACCGGGCTGGAGTTCTACACCGGCTACCTGGTCGAGAAGTCCCTCAGTGTCGACAACCTGTTCGTGTTCATGCTGATCCTCGGGGCGTTCGCCGTGCCCAAGGAGCTCCAGCAGCGCGTCCTGCTGATCGGCGTGGCCGGGGCGCTCGTCCTGCGCGCCATCTTCATCGCGCTGGGCGCCACGCTGATCGCGTCCTTCTCGTTCACGTTCCTGATCTTCGGGCTGATCCTGCTCGCCACGGCCGTGAAGGTCTGGAAGGACGCCGCGGGCGGGGGTGCGCACACGCCGGTCTCGGAGATGCGCATCGTCCGCCTCATCAAGCGGATCTGGCCGGTCACCGACCACTACCACGGCACCCGCTGGACCATCACCGAGAACGGACGCCGTGCGCTCACCCCGCTCGCGGTCGCCGTCCTCACCGTGCTGTTCACCGACATCGTGTTCGCCGTCGACTCGGTCCCGGCGGTGTACGGCATCACGGGTGACCCGTACCTCGTGTTCATCACCAACGCCTTCGCGCTGCTGGGCCTGCGGGCGCTGTACTTCGTGCTGGCCGGGGTGCTCTCCAAGCTGGTCCACCTCAGCCACGGGCTGGCGATCATCCTGGCCTTCATCGGGGTCAAGCTGGTCCTGCACTGGGCCCATGGCATCTGGGAGTGGGTGCCGACCGTCCCGACGCTGGCCAGCCTGGTCGTGATCGTGGGCGTCCTCGCCCTGGTCACCGTCACCAGCCTCGTCTCCACGCGCAAGGACGTCCCCGAGGAGGTCGTCGAGGCAGAAGAGGTCGTCGACACCGACGAGGTCCTCCAGGACGAGGACGAGGCGGACGACGACCAGAACGCCCAAGCCGCACAGCGCCGGACCACCTGACCGGACGCCGCGCTGGCAACCGCGTCTCGCATGATGGCGGGTGGCCAACTAACCTTGTGGGGTGTGGTCCGGCAGGAGCCGCCACGCGAACGCCGTCCCGGTGGGCTGCCGTGACCACCACGTCACCGGCCCGGGACATGACACGTGACAGGACGCACCATGACAGAACCCCAGGCCACTCCAGGGGGGCGACGAGGCACCGGCAAGCGCGCACGGGCCGCTCGCAAGCGAACCCCGGGCCAGTTCGTGCTGGGCTTCTTCAAGTGGCTGGGCATCGTGGTCGTGGCCCTGGCCGTCCTGGGTGCGGCCGGGCTCGCGTTCGTCTACATCAACACCGACATCCCCAAGCCGAACGACGAGTTCCAGACCAACGTCTCCACCGTCTACTTCAACGATGGCCAGACCGAGGTGAGCACGTTCCAGGTGCACAACCGCGAGTCGATCCCGTTGTCGGCGATGCCCGAGAACGCCAAGCAGGCCATCGTTGCCGGCGAGAACGAGGACTTCTGGACCGACCCCGGCATCTCGGTCGCCGGCCTCGCGCGTGCGGTCCAGACCGCGCTGACCCCGGGCGTGGCGACGGTGGGCGGCTCGACCATCACGCAGCAGTACGTCAAGGTCAACTACCTGACCCAGGAGCGCACGATCACGCGCAAGCTGACCGAGATCATCATCGCGCTCAAGGTCAGCCGTGAGCTGAGCAAGGAGCAGATCCTCGAGGACTACCTCAACAAGGTCTACTTCGGACGCGGTGCGTACGGCCTGCAGGCGGCGTCCCAGGCCTTCTTCGGCATCGACGCCAAGGACCTCAACGATCCCCAGGCGATCGCGCTGACCGCGATGATCAACGATCCCGGACGCCTCGACCCGCTGCGCGGGGAGAAGCAGGCCGCCGACCTGCTGGAGCGCTACCAGTACACGATCAACCAGATGGTGAAGCTGGGCTACCGCACCGAGGCCGACAAGGCCGCCATGTACACCCAGCTCCCCGACTTCCCGCGGCTGGCGTCCGAGAACCGGCTCGGCGGGCCGAACGGCTTCCTGATGACCAAGGCCCGCAACGAGCTGCTCGCGGCCGGGATGGAGGAGGCGCGCATCGACGGCGGCGGCCTCAAGATCATCCTGACCGTGGACGCCCACCTGCAGGCCACCGCGATCGAGACCATGCAGAACATGCGGGACCGGATCGCGTCCGGCCTGCGCAGTCGCGAGAACCCCGACCGCGACCCGATGTTCTACCACCCGGCCATGGCGTCGATGGACACGTCGACCGGCGCGATCCTGGCGATGTACAGCGGCGCGGACGCCATCGAGGACGCCCGGCCGTGGGCCGAGCTGCCCCGCCCGACCGGGTCGACGTTCAAGCCGTGGGCGCTGGTCGCCGGTCTGCGCGACGGCGCGACGCTGAACGACCGGTTCAACGGCAACAACCGCCTGCGCGTCCAGGGCACCAACCACGACGTGACGAATGCCGGCGGCGGCAACTACGGCGCGGTCACCCTCGAGCGCGCCACCACGTCCTCGATCAACACCGCCTATGTCGACCTGGTCCAGCAGATGGAGGACGGCCCGGGCAAGGTCGTCCAGGCGGCCCGCGACGTCGGCATCACCAGCAACATCACCGAGGGGCAGGCGTCCACGATGACCATCCCCCTGGGCACCATCGAGGTCAGCCCGGTGGAGGCGGCCCGTGGCCTGTCCACGCTGATCAACCAGGGCAAGCGCAGCAACCCCCACGTCGTGGCCGAGGTGCAGGACATGCAGGGCAACGTCATCTACAAGCCCACGCTCGCCCAGGATCAGACGGTCGAGCCGGATGTGGCCCAGAATGCCGTGCACGCACTGTCGGGCGTGGTGCAGGACGGTACGGCGCGCAGCGTCCGGGCGTTGGGGCACCAGGTGGCGGGCAAGACCGGTACCTATTACGACTCCGAGGCCGACAAGACCCGGGCCACGTGGTTCATCGGTGCCACCCAGCAGATCGCCACCGCGGTGGTGCTGACCGGTGGCGAGCACGGCACGAGCGATCTCGGCCAGACCTACGGCTCCACCTACCCGGCACCGGCGTGGCTGGACTTCATGAAGGTGGCCATGGACGGCAAGGAGAAGATCCGCTTCCCCGGTCCGACGTCGCAGCGCAGCTCGGGCAAGTTCTCCTCACCGCCGCGGCCGCGTCCGACGGCGGCACCGCAGCCGACCCCCGAACCCA
>JAUNSA010000045.1:16824-18431 GCA_030539405.1 Propionibacteriaceae bacterium | reverse complement strand
GACGGGATGTGGTCGATGGGGTCGCCGGCGTTGTCGGTGAAGCTCACGACCGGGTAGTTGCCGCGGTCCACGAGGGCGACGATCGTGCGGGTGGTGCCAAAGTCGATGCCGAGCTTCATGCCGGGGAGACTACCCCGGGTTGTCGGGGCGACCAGAAACCGTCCGGGTCAGGGGAGCTGGTCGGCGTCCGGCTCGTCGGTGCCCAGGTCGGCGAGGAACTGCTCGAACTGCTCACCGATCTCGTCGGCCGACGGCAGCGAGGCGTTCTCGGCGTTGCGGACCTGCCGCTCGGACACGAAGTGGTCATACCCCCGCTCCAGCGCGCCGACCATCTCGCCCAGCTCCTCGCTCTCGCTGACCTGGGTGTCGATCTGGGCGCGCATGATGCCGGCGGCCAGGTCGAGCCCGTCCACCGGGACGGCCAGCGTGGCGATCTCGCGCAGGGTCGTCAGCAGCGCCGCGGCGGCGTCCGGGTAGTCGTTGTCCGCGATGTAGTGGGGGACGTGGGCGACCAGGCCGAGCACGTCGTGGCCGGCCTCGCCCAGGCGCAGCGTGAGCAGGCCGGGGAAGGACGCGCTGAGCTGGAAGGTGCCCAGCACCGGGGCCTCGTCGGCGACGAGTTCGGGGTCGGAGGCGAAGCGGGTGACCGCGACCGGACGCGTGTGCGGGGCCGGCGCGGGCATCGACTGGACGAGGTAGGTGCGCTGCACGTCGAGCTGGTCGATCACGTGCCGGACGCCCTCGGCCATGCGCTCCCACTGCAGGGACGGCTCGGGGCCGTTCAGCAGCAGGAAGTCCCGGCCGTCACGGTCGGTGAGCAGGTGCAGGGTGATCTCCGGCTTGTCGTACGCGGCGAAGTGGTCCCGATCGAAGTGGATCGTGGGACGCCGCCCGGCGTAATCGATGACCTGGTCGGTGTCGAAGCGGCCGAGCACGCGGTTGGGCAGGTGCTCCATGAGCTGGGAGTCCACCAGGCGCTGGGAGTGGCCGGCGTCGACGTAGCTGCCGAGGGTGACCACCAGGGTGTCCGCGCGCAGGGTGCGCTGGTCGATGTGGGGCTCCCACTGGAACAGGGCTGTCGGGTCGAGCATGGCGGTCCTCCTCGTCGGACATCGGGTACGACACCCCCTCAACGCCCCCGCTCGGCCGGGCATTCCCGGGCTGCCTTCGACCCCAGCGGGGTTGCCCTCAGCGGGTCAGCCGCTTGGTCACCCGCTTCTCGATGCGGCGGTCCCGACTGCTGGCGGTGATGGCGTGGTCCAGGGAGATGCGGCCCGGTCCGGTGAACAGCAGCACCACGCCGACGGCGGCGTAGGCGAGGATGCCCTCGTTGGCCAGGGTGCGCGTGCTGGGGTCCAGCAATGGTTGGTCGGGCAGGATGAACAGCACGTAGATCCCGGCCATCAACAGGGCCTGGGCCGCCCCGGCGAACCGGGTGCCGAACCCGGCGGCCAGCAGCAAGGGCAGGCCCAGTTGGCCGGCGACGATGAGTCCCGCGGCCACCTCGGGGGCGCGTTGGGCGACCGGATGGGTGTTGAGGGTGTCCAGGAGCGGGAAGAAGTCCAGCACGTGGCCGAAGCCGTGCAGCAGCAACGGCAGCGCGCACA
>JAUNSA010000045.1:0-16724 GCA_030539405.1 Propionibacteriaceae bacterium | reverse complement strand
TGGGGCGTCCGGCTCACCGAGGACGACGGTGGGTTCGGCGTCGCCGTCGCGCGGGGCCCACCCCGACGAAGAATCCTGGCTCATGACTCATCCTCCAAACGGATCACATCCACGCCGACCGAGAGCGAGCTCGAGGGGCTCTCGGTGAAGATCACGCCCTTCAGCGGCGACACATCGCGGAAGTCGCGGCCCCACGCCGTCATGATGTAGCGGCTGTCGGCCAGGTGGTCGTTGGTCGGGTCGAGGTCGATCCACGAGCCGCCGGGCACGAGCACGGCCGCCCAGGCGTGGGTGGCGTCCGATCCGGCCAGCTTGACCTGGCCGGGAGGCGGCGCGGTCTCGATGTAGCCGCTCACGTAGCGGGCCGGCAGCCCCACCGACCGGAAGACCCCGACTGCCAGGTGGGCGAAGTCCTGGCACACGCCCGCCCGCGTGGCGAGCAGCTCGGGCAGCGTGGTCTTCGTCGTCGTCGCGCCCTTGGTGTAGGCGAAGTCGCGGTAGATGTCGCGCGTGACCGCCACGATGGCGTCGCCGAGCGGCCGGTCAGGCCAGGCCAGGGTCTGGGCGAAGGCGTCCACCTCAGGCCCCAGGTCCACCAGCTCGGACTCCATCAGCAGCATGGCCCGCTCCAGCGGGTCGACGGCCGGGTCGGTGGGCAGTGCGGCGGCCGCCTCGGCGACCGTCCACTGGTTGAGGGCCGCCAGGTCGACCTCGGGGTAGGCGACCTCGACGACGCTGCGCTTGGTGACGGTCAGCTCTCGGTGGGCCGCCCCGATCTCGAGGTAGTGGCTGTAGTTGCCGAAGATGTCGACGTGCTCGTCGAACACGTCCGGCTCCGGGGTGATGTCGATCGTGTGCTCCAGCACGCGCTGGGAGTGGGTCTCGCGGGGGCGCAGGCAGGCCCGCCCGAACGACGCCGTCACATCGTCCTCATACGTGTAGGCCGTCACGTGGCGCACCTCATAGCGGCGCGGATCCAGGTGGTTCAGGGCTTGGGGTCCGCTCATCGGCGGCCTCCGCTCAACTCGGCGACGGCGAAGCTGCTCTGCGGCGCCTGGCTGGAGAAGTGCGTGGACTCCATGGCGTCCGAGAACGCCCGCAGCTCCTGCTCCAGGCCGATCAGGGTGTCGACCAGGTCGAGGCGTTCGCCGCCGATCAGGGCGTCGACATCGACCTCCCGGACGCTGCGGCGCAGCTCCTGCAGCCGCTCGGTCAGCGCGATGTCGGGCGCGTGGGCGAGCGCGGCCGCGAGATGGTCGAGCTGGAAGGCCACCGAGCGCGGGTTGGTGCTGTCCACCACCAAGATGTCGAGGGCGGACGCCGCGGGTTGCGCCGGGCCGACGCCCGCGGCCTGGCGGCGCCGGTGGGTGATCAGGCTGTCCCCGACGCGCAGGACCGCCTCCACGACCTGGCCCTCCACCACCGGGGAGCGGGTGATGGCGATGGTGTTGCGCAGCAGGCGGACGATCGACTGGGCGCGCTCCATGCGGCGTCCGGCATCGAGGAACGCCCAGGTGGCATCGCGCACGAGGCTCTCGGCGGTGATGCCGGCCAGTGCCAACAGCGAGTCCAGGATGCGCTCGCTGGTCAACTGGACCGGGATCGACTCCTCCTCGCGCGCCTCGGCCAGCACGCGCTGGAGCCGGCTCAGGACGCTGGGGGTGTTCATCGACAGGACCTCACGCACCTGCAGGGCGGTCGAGCTCGCCTTCTGGACGCCGTGGGCCACGCCGCCCGCCACCCGCTCGTCGAGCAGGAGCTTTTCCAACACCGGCAGGGGGTCGGCGAGGCGCGCCTCGGCGTCCGACCCGGTGAAGCCGGGCAGGGCGGTGGTGACGGCGCTGATCGCCTCCAGCACCACCTGCATGGCCGCGTGCCCGGGCGTCCCGGAGCGGGTGTGGTGGTCTTCGACCAGGTTGTCGGCCACCAGCAGCAGGCGGGCGGCCACCTCGGCGCGCTCGGCGTAGCGGCCCAGCCAGTACAGGTTGCTCGCGGTGCGCGGGGTGAGGCCGGGCAGCCGGGTCGCCGACGGCATGGTGCGGGCCCGTGCGAGGGCGGCCAGATCCACCCGCGCGGGGGTGGCGTCGTCGCCGTCCAGCACCCACACGTCCTTGGCGCTGGCGCCCGAGGCGTTGGTGACGCTGAACGCATCCGGGGCGGACGCGATGCGCGCCAGCCCGCCGGGCAGGAAGTGGTAGGTCTCGCCGACCGCCATGCCGAAGGCGCGCAGCACGATGTTGCGCGGCTGCAGGCCGTGCGCGGTGACCAGGGGAGCGGTCGAGGTCGTGATCGGCTCCTGGCCCACCCACGACCACGGCTCGGCCTGGATTCGGTCGGCCAGTTCGGCCTGTTGGGCCGTGGACAACTGCCAGCCCAGCAGGTGGTGCTCGCCGCGGCTGCGGGCCAGCGGCTTGATGATGAGCCGACCCAGGTTCGCCAGGACGTGCTGGCGGGAGGTCGCGTCCCCGCACCACCAGGTGTCCGGCACGCTCAACTGAAGCTCCTCGCCGAGCAGGGTGCGGGCGATCGCGTCCTGGAACGGGAACAGGCCCGGGTTCTCCAGGATGGCGGCCCGCAGCGGGTTGACCACGGCGACCGTGCCGCGCCGGGCGGCGGCCACCAGTCCGGGCACCCCGAGCCGGGAGGAGGCCAGCAGGTCGAGCGAGTCGCACCAGTTGGCGTCCACGCGCCGCAGGACCACGTCGACGGCCTCGAGGCGGCCCATCGTGCGCAACCAGAGGCGCCCGCCGCGCATGACCAGGTCGTCGGACTGGGCCAGCGGATGGCCCAGCAGCGTGGACAACATGCCCTGGTCGAAGGCGGTCTCGCTCCCGGGGCCGGGAGTGAGCAGGACGACGCGCGGCACGTCCTCGACCGTGGGCGGGGCGGCATCGTGGATGCCGATCTGTACCAGGTCGAACCAGCCGCGCAGGCGGCGCAGGTTGGCCTTGCGGTGGATGCCCTCCATGGCGCGGGCGATGATGCGCCGGTTGGCCATCGCGTAGCCGGCGCCTGAGGGGGACTGGGTGCGGTCGGAGACGACCGTCCAGCCGTCGGGGGTGCGGGCCAGGTCGGTGGCGGTGGCCGGGATGGCGCGGGTGGTGGGCGGGGTGATGCCGTGGGCCGGCAGCAGGAACCCCGGGTGCGCGGCGATGATCTCGGCCGGGATGATCCGCTCTGTCAGGAGGCGGTTGGGGCCGACCAGGTCGCGGAACAGGGCATCCAGCAGGCGGGCGCGCTGCTCCAGCCCGCGTTCGAGGGTGGCCCATTCGGCGGCGTCCAGGATGAAGGGCAGCGGGTCGAGCTGCCAGGGTCGTGGCCCGCCCGCGTCGGTGCCGGCGCCGTAGGTGATCCCGTCGTCGGCGATCAGCCGCTCCACGGTGCGCCGCCGGGTCTGCAGCCCGATGGTGCCGAAGCGGGTGAGCGCCTCCTCCAGCAGGGCGGCCGAGGGGCGCACCTGCCCGTCGGCCACCAGCTCGTCCAGGCCGCGGGGCGTGCCCAGGGGGAGCGCGGGGTTGGGGGCGTCGAGTCGCTCGGCGTACTGGCCCGTCAGCGGGCTGATGTCGTCGATGGCTTCGGCGGTCATCGGATCTCTCCTCAGGCGTGCCCGCGATCGTGGCGCCGCAGGTCGAGGGTCACGGGGTACTCATCAGGCTGTCCGGACAGCAGGGGCGTCGCCGAGGGCCAGGCCGAGCGATCGACGTGGCCACTGGTGCGGTGGGGCACGAACCGGCTCGCCCGCCGAGTCTCGGCGGCGGCCGCGTTGACCGGGTAGTCCTCGTACGCCCGTCCGCCGGGGTGGACGATGTGGTAAGTGAACCCGCCCAGGGACTGGTCGTTCCAGGTGTCCACCAGGTCGAAGTCCAGCGGCGCGTGCACGCCGATGCTGGGGTGCAGCGCCGACGGTGGCGCCCACGCCCGGAAGCGGACGCCGCCCACCACGGCCCCAGCGCCCGACACCGTCGTGAAGCCGCCGGTGGACCCGGCCGAGACCATCGGCACGGGCACGCCGTTGCAGGTGACCACGTGGCGGCCGGGTACCAGCCCGGTCGCGGCCACCTGGACGCGCTCGACTGACGAGTCGACGAACCGTGAGGTGCCCTGCTGGGTGACCTCCTCGCCCAGCACGTGCCACGGCTCGAGGGCGCCGCGCAGTTCGAGGTGGACGCCGTCCACGTCGACCTCGCCGAGCCGGGGGAAGCGGAACTCCAGGAATGCTTCCAGCCAGGCGATGTCGAAGGGCGGGCCGTCCAGGTGGGCGTTGAGGTCGTCCACGACGGCGCGCAGGTCGGCCGCGGCGAAGCTCGGGAGCAGGAACCGGTCGTGCAGGCGGGTGCCCCAGCGCACCAACGGTGCGGTGTAGGGGGTGTTCCAGAACCGCAGCACCAGGGCCCGCACGAGCAGTTGCTGCACCAGCGCCATCCGCTCGTGCGGGGGCATCTCGAAGCCGCGCATCTCCAGCAGCCCGAGGCGTCCGGCCGCCCCCCGGTCGGGGTTGTACAGCTTGTCGATGCAGAACTCGGCCCGGTGCGTGTTGCCGGTGACGTCGGTGAGCAGGTGGCGCAGCAGGCGGTCGGTGAGCCACACCTGGGAGCGGCGCTGGCGTTGGAGGCGCTCCTCGTACGGCTGGTCCCACGACTCCCGGTCGGCGCGGATGGACGCCGCCACGTCGTGCTCGATGGCGGGGTCGGACGCCATGGCCGTCAGTTCGGCAAAGGCGATGTCGAGCTCGTAGAGGTACTCGTGGCGGGCCTCGTCGACGCGGGGTGCCTGGCTGGTCGGCCCGATGAACCGGCCGCTGAACACGTACGACAGGGCGGGGTGGTTCTGCCAGTAGGTGATCAGGGAGCGCAGCAGGTCCGGACGCCGCAGCAGCGGCGAATCCCACGGGGTGGGGCCGCCGAGGGTGATGTGGTTGCCGCCGCCAGTGCCGGTGTGGGTGCCGTCGAGGTCGAACTTCTCGGTCGACAGGCCGACCTGGCGGGCGTCCTCGTACAGGGTCTCGGTGAGCTCGACCTGGTCGGCCCACGTGTCGGTGGGGTGCACGTTGACCTCGATGACGCCGGGGTCGGGCGTGACCGTGATCGTGCGCAGGCGGGGGTCCACCGGCAGGGGGTAGCCCTCGAGCACCACCGGCGTGCCGAGCGCGGCGGCCGTGCCCTCGATGGTGGCCAGGAGGCGGACGGCGTCGTCGAGGGCGTCCAGCGGGGGCAGGAACACGCGCAGGTGGCCGTCGCGCTCCTCGACCGCCAGCGCGGTGCGCGGGGCGTCAGCCAAGGGCAGCTCGCGGGCCCGCGGGGCGCGCCCGTCGGGGTTTCCGTAGGGCAGGCGGCGTTCGGGATCCTCGTTGTGGGTGATGTCGGGCTGCTCCCCCCAGGCGATGCCGGACAGCGGCAGCCGCAGGCCCAGCGGCGACTCGCCGGGGGTGAGGAACAGGTGCCGGCGGCGGGGACGCCAGCGGGTGGTGGCCCAGCCGCCGTGGTCAGGATCGACGAAGAGCGGGACGACCCAGCCGGCGGGGCGTCCGGCGGTGGCATCGAGCCGGTCCACCTGGGCGGCACGCGCCGCCTCGGTCGCCACGGCCTCCGAGTCAGGGTCGGCGTCCAGCTCGGGCGGGTCTCCCTCGGGCCGGCTGGCCTCGGCCAGGGCCACGGCGAACGGGTCCTCGTAGGCGGGCAGGACCAGGTCGCCGGCCACGCCCAGCCGGTCGGCCACCTCGCGGGCGAAGCGTTCGAGCAGCGCGGCCCGCTGCTCGGCGTCGTGGTCGGGGGCGGCCATCCACGGATCGGCGACCAGGGACTGATCGCGCCACAGGGCCTCGCCGTCGGTGCGCCAGGCCAGCGCCATCTGCCAGCGGGGGAGCGGCTCGCCGGGGTACCACTTGCCCTGGCCGTGCTGGGTGATGCCCTCGGGCGCCCAGCGATCGCGCAACCGGGCCGCGAGCTTGCTGGCGAACTGCCGCTTCTCGGGGCCGTCGGCGGCGGTCTCCCACTCGGGGGCGCTGGTGTCGCCGGCGGAGACGAAGGTGGGTTCGCCGCCCATCGTGAGCCGGACGTCGGCCTCGACGAGGCGTCCGTCGACCCACTCGCCCAACTCCTGCACTCCCGCCCACTGGTCGTCGGTGTAGGGCTTGGTGACGCGCACGTCCTCGTGGATGCGGCGCACCGAGTTCTCGAAGGCGAACTCCACGCCGGTGACGCCGGTCGCCCCGGCGATGGGGGCCGAGTTGGCGGGGTTGGGGGTGGCCGACAGGGGGATGTGGCCTTCGCCGGCGAGCAGGCCGCTGGTGGCGTCCAACCCGATCCAGCCCGCGCCGGGTACGTAGACCTCGGCCCAGGCGTGCAGGTCGGTGAAGTCGGCGGTCGGTCCGGCGGGGCCGTCCACGGGCGCGCGGTCGGCGGTGAGCTGGACGAGGTAGCCGGACACGAAGCGGGCCGCCAGCCCGAACCGGCGCAGGGCAGCCACCAGCAGCCAGGCGCTGTCGCGGCACGACCCCAGGGCGGCGTCCAGCGTCTGGTCGGGGGTCTGCACGCCCGGCTCCATGCGGACGCTGTAGGCCACGTCTGCCTGCACGGCCTGGTTCACCGCGACGAGGAAGTCGACAATGCGGGTGTCACCGTTCGTCACCCCCAGCGGCGTGATCCGCCGCTCGATCCAGGCGTCGATCGAGTCGGACGCCACTGGCGCCAGGTAGGGGGTGAGGTCGGCGGCCAGGTCGGCCGGGTAGGTGAACGGGAACGTCTCGGCATAGTCCTCGACGAAGAAGTCGAACGGGTTGATCACCGTCATGTCGGCCACCAGGTCGACCGTGATCGACAGGTGGTCGGCCGGCTCGGGGAACACGAGCCGCGCCACGTGGTTGCCGAACGGGTCCTGCTGCCAGTTGATGAAGTGGTTGGCCGGGGACACCGTCAGCGAGTAGGCGTTGATCGGCGTCCGCGCATGCGGGGCCGGACGCAGCCTCACCGTGTGAGGATGGATGGCCACCTCACGGTCGAAGCGGTACTCGGTTGCATGGTGCAGTGCTACCCGGATCGTCACACGTCCACCCTAGGGGGCCGCGGTGACGTTCTTGGGGCACGGCTCGTTGCAGCCGTGTTACTCCTCGCCGCCGTCGCCGTTGTCCGGCACCGCCGGGGTGTCGTGGCCCATCACCTCGCGGACCTTGTCGAAGCCTTCACAGCGCCCCGGCGCCAGTGACTGCAGGAACCTGGGCAGGTCGTTGGCATCGACCAGCCACGTTGGGTGCCGACCAGAGAGCTGGGCAGGCGGCATGCCTGCGCGGGCGCCGTGGACGGCAATGACCACGGTCCAACTGACGTTGATCTCGTTCCAGAAGGGAAAGTCAGCTTCTTCACCGGCCTCGTGGACGAGGGTGTCGATCTCATGCTCGATGGTGCGAACTGACCCTGCCGGATCGAAGGTGCCGTCTCCGACCAGTCGGCCGGACTGGTCCACCGTCACCTGTCCTGACCAGGCCTTGGTGTCGACGACCACCGCTCCCGGCGGACCCTGGAGCAGGTGGTCGACGTTCATCGCCTGGCCCGCAACGGTCACGTCGTGCCAGCACGCCCACGTGTCGGGCAGCGTCGAGAGAATGCGGGCAGTGCGCTCCTCTGCTTCGGCGCCGACCCGCCACCGCTCCACGTCCCACGGCACAGTGCTGGGGTTGACACGTGATTGCGGGCGGGGAGTGGCGGGCGAAGGCGAAGCCTCACGCGACTCTCGTGACTCGATCCAGTCACGAGACCATCGGGCCACGTCCGCCTCGACTCTTTGAGGCCCACGGCGCAGGTTCCGTGTGGCCCAGACGCCCACGCCGATGATCAGGCTGCCCACCCACACGGTGTGCATGACCCCACCGAACACGCGCGCCGGCACCGAACCCTGTCCCGTGAGGAGGGAGACGACCACCGCGATGACCACGTACCCGGCCCACGCGAGCACGAAGCGCCGGCGTAGCAGCGCCCAGTCGGTGGGGGCATCGACCGTGTGGAACAGGTTGGACTGCGCGTGCGTCACCTGATCCCTCAAGGTCAGGCGCTGGGTCCCCGGCTGCATCAACGCGAGGTCGTCCATGACCTGCTGCTCCGAGGCCTCGTGCGCCCGCAGTTTGGCCTGGTGCATGGCGCGGGCCGACTGGCCCGCCTTCCCGTACTCGATCATGGCTACTCGCTGCCGTCGCCGTTCTCCCGGATCACCAGGGCCACCCCCGCGAAGGGCCCCAGATCGATGCTGAACCCGCCCAGGTCGTCGACGACGCCGACGTTCTGCAGGGTCGCCAGATCGACCACGCGGCCGGCGGGGATGTGCTCGCTCTGGACGCGGGCCGACAGCGCCTCTTCGGCGAAGTTGAGCACCGTGACCTGGGTGGTTCCGTCCACGAGCCGGTTGACCAGCACGAGCATGCTCTTGAACGGGACCTCCGGGACGTCGACCAGCGTACCGGTGGCCAGGTCGGAGCGCTTGCGGATCTCCAGGATCCGCGACAGGCGGCGGGCGAACGAGTCGGGATCGCCGAGCTGCTCGGGCAGCGAGCCGTACAGCGCGGTCGCGCGCGGCATCCCGGAGGCGGACTTGGTCGCGTCGGGGGCGGCGTCCATGAGGTCGTAGGCGCCCCGCTCGATCCAGCGGGTGTCGCCGTCCTTGATCAGGCCGCGCACCTGGGATCGCTCCAGGGGCAGTGCCCCCACCAGGTCCCACCCCGAGAGGGCGAACACGCCGGGCTGGAAGGCGTTGTACATGCACAACAGCAGGTGGGCGTCCATGATCCGCTTGGTGTCCTCGGGGGTGATCTCACCCAGATCGGTGATGCCGAGGGTGGCGGTGATGATGGACGCGGTGGTGCAGGCGATGCCGTTCTGGACGAAGGTCGCGTTGTAGGGGCCCGCATCCCCGGTCAGCGTGTCGCGCATCGTCTGGCGGATGGTCTCGGCCAGGACGGCGCCGCTGACCTCTTCGCCGCCCAGGGTGTAGGTGTCGTGGGCGTGGCGCGTGGCGAAGTGCACCAGCTCGTAGGTGAGCTCGTCGTGGTTCTGCAGGGCGTGCACCAGCGAGGCCTGGTCGACGCCGAGGGTGATGGCCTCGCGCAGGGTGATGCGGAGGAACTCGGTGTCGCCGGTGGCCAGCGCCACCTGGTAGGCCGGGCGGGTGACGAAGTCGTAGCTCAGGTCGGGGCCGACCGCACCGGTGTTCTTGATGTCGTCGATGGTGAGGTTGAGCTCCTGGAAGGTGAAGCCCCCCACCTTGCGCACCATCGAGCCGATGAGCTGGTTGGCCGCCTGGCTCAGCGGGTGGCCCTCCGACCAGGCGGGGGCCAGCTCCAGCGACTTCTCCACGCCGAGGAAGCCGTTGGCGTCCAGGCGCAGGCCGCCGGAGCCCAGGTCCAGCAGCGAGTGCAGGGTGTCGCCCATCACCAGCCGCATCCCGGCGAATGTGGGGTCGAGCCAGTTGATCGACGGCTGGCCCTCCTTGAAGTAGTGCAGGTAGACCCAGCGGCGCTCGACGCCCTGGTGGTCGCGGATCGGCGGGGTGGCCGACCAGTTGGTCTCCTTGACCCCGGGCTCGTAGAAGATGACGCGCTGGAGCGCGCCGATGATGTAACCCTCTTCGGCCAGCGCTTGTTCGGCCTCGGGGGAGAGGTTGACCGAGTCGGCCCCCTCCGGGACGTCGGGGAGCAGGTGCCAGGCATCCCGGGGGATGTCGACCATGTGGTAGATGCCCGGATAGTCCTGGTAGTTCAGCTCGGCCAGCCGGAAGTCGGCGCCCTTGCCAGTGTGGGCCGGCACGATGTCATCGATGATCGTGCCGCCGTGGGCTGCGGCGTTCTCGCACATGTCGCGGAACTCCTGCTCGGTGCCGAACAGGGGGTCGATCGCCATGCTGATCCGGTCGAAGTGGCCGTCGATGGACGGGGTGGGCTCCCACCCGGAGATCCCGCCGGCGAGCTTGACCGGGCCGGTGTGGATGGCGTCGATGCCGATCTCCTCAAACGCCTCCCACAGGTTCTCGGCACCGAGGGCGCCCAGGAAGGACTGGCCCGGTTCGGTCATCAGCGACAGCGGGTAGGCGGT
The DNA here is from genome assembly GCA_030539405.1 of Propionibacteriaceae bacterium. Taxonomy (GTDB): domain Bacteria; phylum Actinomycetota; class Actinomycetes; order Propionibacteriales; family Propionibacteriaceae; genus Propioniciclava. Next base: position 6,651 of record JAUNSA010000045.1, on the reverse strand, counting down.
GTACCACACCGACGCCTGCTCGACGGCGGCGCGCGGGTTGGGGGAGGCGTAGGCGTTGGCCCACATCAGGTGGTGGCCGGCCAACTGCCGACCCAGCGTCACGGCGTCCGCCAGCATGGACTGGTCGACCAGCCAGTCGACATAGGCGCGGTTGCGGCCGTCGGCCTCGAAGGGGCGCGCCCACATCTCCTCGGGCTTGGGATGGTGACGCCGCGCGCGAGGTCGCAACCGGGCAGGCCGGGCTGCGAAGCGCTGCTGGTCGAAGCTGATCTCGGGCTCGGGGGCAACCTCGGCGTCGGTCAGGTCGTCGGGCTGCGGCTCAGGCGTGGTGGTCACCCGCACCACCGTAGCGAGGGTGGGCGCCACGGAACAGGGACGCGACCGACTAGGATTCCGCGCGTTGGCGACGGTAGGGGAGAGATGAGCAAGGTTGGGTTCGATCGGGACAAGTACCTCGCCCTCCAATCCGAACACATCGAGGCGAGGCGCCAGCAGTTCGGCGGCAAGCTCTACCTCGAGTTCGGCGGCAAGCTGTTCGACGACCTCCACGCCTCCCGCGTCCTGCCCGGGTTCACTCCCGACAACAAGATCGAGATGCTGCAGACGCTCGTCGACGACGTCGAGATCGTCGTGGTGCTCAGCGCGAAGGACCTGGTCAACAACAAGGTGCGCGCCGACCTGGGCATCGGCTACGACGCCGACGCGTTGCGCCTGATCGACGAGTTCCGGGGGCGCGGCTTCCTGGTCGGCAGCGTCGTGATGACGCAGTGGTCCGACGACAACCGGCCCGCGAAGGCGTTGCGTCGCAAGCTGGAACGCCTGGGGCTGCGGGTCTACCGGCACTTCCCGATCAAGGGCTACCCCCACGACGTGGTCGGCATCGTCAGCGAGCAGGGGTATGGCCGCAACGAGTACGTGGAGACTGCCCGCGATGTCGTGGTGATCACCGCGCCCGGGCCGGGCTCGGGCAAGATGGCGACCTGCCTGTCGCAGGTGTACCACGACCACCAGCGTGGGGTGGAGTCCGGCTATGCGAAGTTCGAGACGTTCCCGATCTGGAACCTGCCGTTGGACCATCCGGTCAACGTCGCCTACGAGGCCGCCACGGTCGACCTCGACGACGTGAACATGATCGACCCCTTCCACCTGGCCGCCTACGGCGAGCAGGTCGTGAACTACAACCGCGACGTCGAGGTGTTCCCGGTGCTCAAGGCCCTCTTCGAGCGCGTGCTGGGGGCCTCGCCGTACCAGTCGCCCACCGACATGGGCGTCAACATGGCCGGGCACTGCATCAGCGACGACGGCATCTGTCGGCGCGCCTCGGAGCAGGAGGTCATCCGCCGCTACTACAAGGCGCTGGTGCAGGAGAAGCGCGACGAGCTGGAGCCGATCCAGTCCGACAAGCTGGCCCTCCTGATGGGCCAGCTCGGCATCTCGCGCGAGGACCGGCCCACCGTCCGGCCCGCCCTCGACCTGGCCCACCGGACCAAGGCGCCGGCGTCCGCCATCGAACTGCCCGACGGCACCATCGTGACCGGCAAGACCTCGCCGTTGCTGGGCAACTGTTCGGCGATGCTGCTGGACGCCCTCAAGGCGCTGGCCGGCATCGATCCCGAGGTGAAGCTGCTCGCCACCGAGACGATCGAGGCGATCCAGACGCTGAAGACCAACCACCTGGGCAGCCGGAACCCGCGCCTGCACACCGACGAGGTTCTGATCGCCTTGTCGGTGAGCGCGAACACCGACGAGAACGCCCGTCGTGCGCGCGGCGAGCTGCACCACCTGCGCGGGTGCGATGTGCACGCCACCACGATCCTCGGGCCGGTGGACGAGGGCATCTTCCGCAACCTGGGCGTCAACGTGACCAGCGAGCCCGAGTACCAGCACACCCGGCTGTACCGGAAGCGCTGACCCGCCTGGGGGCGGTGCTTGGGCTGCCGGGCGCCGCTGGCTAGCATGTTCGCCACTGGGTCAACCGGACCCTCCCAGAAAGGCACACTTCCATGCGTGTTGTGAACATCGGCGGGCCCATCACCCTCGGCGTCATCGGCGCCATCCTCTACTTCGCCCTGACGAACGTGATCGAGGGCGTCGACACCCAGATGATCGGGCTGATCCTGATGGTGGCCGCCGTCCTGTGGCTCGTGTTGGGCCTGGTCGCCAACCGCCCCCGGACGGCCGTGACCAGTGAGCGCACCCACGTGGAGGGCACCGGCGGTGCTGCGGGCGGCAAGTCGGTCGAGCGCGAGGTTCGCCGCGACGAGGTCTGAGCTGGGCCGGCGGCTAGGCTGACGGTATGCAGATCACCTCGAAGCACGTCGCCTTTGCAGCTGGTCGCGCCGTCGTCTACGGCGCCTTCTCCCTGGTTGATCCGAACCGCCTTCAGGGCTGGCGCAAGCACGCCTTCTGGGCAGGCCTGGCCGCGGTGGCCGCCGTGGAGGGGGCCGTCGTCACGCGCCAGGGTCGCGAGGACTGGGTGTCGCCCAGCGAGACCGTCGGCGTGGGTGCCCTGTCCGCCGGGGTGACCTATGGCGGGCAGGAGCTGTGGGCGAAGGCGGACGCCTGGTTCATGGACGTCCTGCAGGCCGCCGGGGTGCGCCAGCCGCGGCTGTGGTACGCCGGCGCGAACGCGCTCACCGGTGCGGCCATGACCTTCTTCGACGCCTGGACCCCGGGCGAGGAGGACGACGAGGACGAGCTCGGCGAGGCCGAGCCGATCGATGACCACCTGCGCGGCATCGTGCGCGGCCTGCTCAACGGCATCACCGGCTACGGCGCCGAGGAGCTGTTCGCCCAGTTGGCCACCGCTCGGGCCCGCAGCAGCGAGGGCCTGTGGGAGTTCGAGGTCGACGAGGACGCCCCCCGCACCGTCATCCGCGACTACGCGTTCCCGGTCGTGGGGACCTTCACCCGCGGTGGGACGGAGCACCTCGTGCAGCTGGATGTCTACGACGGCCAGCTCGGCTCGCTGGCCATCTACGCAGACGAGTTCGACCCCGGCCGTGACGCTGACTTCTCCCTACCGCGCGTCGACGAGGTGGACTTCCACCTCGAGCAGGCCGACGCCTGATTCACCTCTGACTCGAGCAAGCGCCCGGGTCAGGGCGTCGCGCGCTCCACGAGCCGGTCGGCGTCCAGGATCGCGACCTCGCGGCGTCCGGACATCGCGATGATGCCCTCCTCGGCCAGGGCGGCGAGCCGTCGGCTGAGGGTTTCCGGGGTGGTGCCGAGGTAGGAGGCGACGTCCTTCTTCGCCATCGGCAGGCGGATGACGGGCGTGCCGTCGGCCAGCGTGGTGGGCTGGTCGAGCAGGTAGGCGGCCACGCGCGTGCCGGCGTCCGTGCTCGCGAAGGCCGCGAGCATCCGCTCGGCCGAGAGCAGGCGCTCGGTTGCGACCTGCAGCATGCGCACCGCGATCGGGGGATAGGTGGCCACGAGCCGGGCCAGGTCGGCGTGGTCGAAGGTGCACAAGGTCACGTCGGCGTCCGCGTAGGCGAAGTGTTCGGGACGCCGCCCCAGCAGGAACGACGTCTCGCCCACCGCGTCCCCCTCGTCGGCGACGCGCATGACCTGTTCGCGCCCGTTCTCCAGGACATGGACGAGGCGGATGCGCCCGGAGTGCACCACCATCAGCCGTCGCTGTTCGGCGCCCGCCGCCTGCAGCAGCGTGCCCTTCGGTGCCCGGACCGGGCGGGCGAAGCCGGCGACCTCCTGCTGTTGGGCGGGGGTGAGCCCCTTGAAGATGGGCACGCGGGCGACGCAGGTGTCCTCGTGCTCAGCAACTTGATTCACGTCAAGGAACCTAGCTGCGCTTCTTCGTACCTTCAAGACATCGGCCGACGCCCAGAGCGGCCCTGACTGAAGGAGCGACCATGACCGCCCAGCCCACCGCCACCACCCACACGCTGCTGCGCGCCGAGGGCTTCACCTGCCCCTCGTGCGTGTCGAAGATCGAGAAGTCGCTGACGAAGCTCCCCGGTGTGACCGCCGCGAGCGTGCACTTCGCCACCTCCCGCATCGAGGTCGACCACGACACCTCCGCGACCTCGGTCGACGACGTGGTGGCCGCGATCGGCAAGGCCGGCTACACCGCCCGCCCGTCCGTGTTCTGACCTGACCCACCCGCACGCCCTGCACGAAAGGAAACACCATGTCCCGCGTCCATCGCTGGGCGATCCCGGCGGTGTCCGGGACGCTGATGCTGGCCTCCTGGCTCGCCGGCCAACTGGCCCCCGTCGCCGCCGACCCGCTGATGATCGCCGCCGCGGTCGTGGCCGGCGTCCCGGTCCTGAAGGGCGCCTACCGCTCGCTGAGGGCCCGCTCGATCGGGATCGACGTGCTCGTCTCGGTCGCGCTGGTCGGCGCGCTGATCATCGGCGAGTACTGGGAGGCGGCCGCCGTCACCTTCCTGTTCGCCGTCGGCCACGCGCTCGAGGACGCCACCTTGGCCCGGACCCGCTCGGCGCTGGCCGGGCTGGTCGCCTCGGCGCCGACGACCGCCACCGTCCTACGGGACGGCCAGCAGGTCGAGGTCGCCGCCCACGAGGTCGCCCTCGACGAGGTCGTGGTGGTCAAGCACGGCCAGACCGTGCCCGTGGACGGGCGCATCCTGGTGGGCCACGCGGCCATCGACGAGGCGTCCATCACGGGGGAGTCCATGCCCGCCGAACGGGTCGAGGGCGATCAGGTCTTCGCCGGGACCATCCTCACCGATGGTTTCGTGCAGGTGTCCACGACCGGGGCCGGCGCCGACACGACGTTGGCGCGGATCATCCACCGCGTCGAGGAGGCCCAGGAGGCCAAGGCGCGGACCCAGCAGTTCATGGAGAAGTTCTCCCGCTGGTACACGCCGGGCATCATGGCCCTGGCGTTGGTGGCCGGCCTGGCCAGCGGTGACGTCCGCCTGGCGCTGACCCTGTTGGTGATCGGCTGCCCCGGCGCCCTGGTGATCTCGGTGCCGGTGGCGCTCGTGGCCGGCATCGGGCGTGCCGCTCGCGACGGCGTGCTGATCAAGGGGGGCGAGTTCCTCGAGACCGCCGCTCGGGTGGACGCCGTGGCACTCGACAAGACCGGCACGCTCACCCAGGGGCGCCCCGAGCTCACCGACCTCGTCGCCTTCGACGGTTGGACCGAATCCGAAGTGCTCGCGTGGGCGGCCCGGGCCGAGGCCGGCTCCAGCCACCCGCTGGCCGCACCGGTGCTCGCTGCGGCCGCTGACAGGGGAGTGGCGTTGGCGGCCGTCCCCGAGCAGGTCACCACGGTGCCGGGGCAGGGGATCGTTGCGCGGATCGGCGGCCGCACGGTTACCGTCGGCAACCGGGTCCTGCTGGGTCACGCCCTCAGCCCGGACGCCGAGGCGGCCGCCCAGCGCCTGTCCCGTCAGGGTCGGACGCCCCTGCTGGTGGCGCTCGACGGTGCGCCGATCGGAGCGATCGGCGTGGCCGACACCCTGCGCGAGGAGGCCCACGACCTGGTCGCTGGCCTGCGCGCGGCCGGTGTGAAGCGGGTGGTCATGCTGACCGGCGACACCGACGAGGTGGCCCGTGCGGTGGCCGTGCAGGTGGGCATCGACGACGTTCGGGCCGGGTTGTTGCCCGAGGAGAAGCTGGATGCCGTCCGCGCCCTCCAGGCCGAGGGACTCACCGTCGCCATGGTGGGCGATGGCGTCAACGACGCCCCTGCCCTGGCCCTGGCCGATGTGGGCATCGCCATGGGTGCTGCCGGATCGCCGCTGGCCGTCGAGACCGCCGACGTCGCCTTGATGACCAGCCGCCTCGACCGGGTCGCCCACGCCATCGGTGTGGCCCGCCGGACGGTGGCGGTGATGCGCCAGAACATCTGGATCGCTCTGCTGACCGTCGGGTTGCTGCTGGCCGGCGTCCTGTTCGGTGGTGTGACCATGGCGGTGGGCATGCTGGTGCACGAAGCGTCCGTGATCGTGGTGATCCTCAACGGCATGCGTCTGCTGCGTGCCGCGCGCACCCGAGCCGCGTCGCCGAACCTGAGCGCGGGGGAGCGCGGGCCCCGTTCGGTCACGCGACCGACGCAGTCGACCGTGACCGTGTGACGCTTGTCAGGGCATGCCGGTAGCCCCTCCCTGTCGGGGAGGGGTGCCGGTGCTCGATTGGCTTGTTGGGGTCAGGTGATAGGGAGTGGCGCGAGTGCCAGGGCCGGTTGCGCTGGCCCCGGGTCAGCCGGTCTGCCGGTTTCGGCGTCGATCTCGGTGGGGCTGGGTGGTGCGTCGTCGAGCCAAGCCGGTGGTTCTTGTTTCCACCACGCGTACTCGGTGGGTTCCGGTCTCGCGATGAGAACCGTGCCGGTGGGGGTGGTGGCCCACCGCCAGCCGTGCTTGTTGCCCCAGATCAGCATGCCGGGAACAGGTTGCTCGCATGCCCAGCCGCCGTGGGTCTTCACCCGGTGCGTGAACCTGGACAACGGTGCCATCAGATCCGGATGAGTCTGCCCCTGGCCTTCAGGATCATCGTGGTCGTAGGGGATGGTGTGGTCGGAATCGCAGGCTCGGGAGGGTCGGCTTCCGAAAGGAAACGCGTCAGCGGGCCAACGTGCTTGGAGGGCGTGGCGCATCCGCTCGGGGATCTCGTAGGAATCCACCGGATCCAAGGAACGTGCGTCCACGATGGGCCGGACTCG
>JAUNSA010000044.1 GCA_030539405.1 Propionibacteriaceae bacterium | reverse complement strand
GAGAGCGCCGAGCGCCGAGAGCGCCGGGTGCAGCGTCAGGCAAGCAGGGCGGCGGCGGCGAGCCGGACGGAGTTGGCGTACAGGGTCTCGCGCTGCTCGCTGGTCATGTCCTGCGATCCGTCGAAGAGGTGGTCGCTGACGGTCAGCACGGTCAGGGCCTCGCCGCCGTCGGCGGCCGCGCAGGCGTACAGGCCAGCCGACTCCATCTCGACGCCGAGGGTGCCGTACTTGGCCAGCCCGCCGATGATGTCGGGGTTGGCGAAGTAGAAGTGGTCGGAGCAGTACACCGGGCCGGTGTGCACGGTCGCGTCAGGCAGCGACGCCGCGGCGTCCATGGCCCCGCGCAGCAGCGGGTAGGACGCCGTCCACGACAGCGAGATGCCCGGCACGAACAGCGTCGACAGCGACGCGTTGGTGTGCGCGGCGGTCGCCACGATGGTGTCGCCCACGGCGACCTTGTCAGACATGCCGCCGCAGGTGCCGACGCGGACGATCCGCTCCACGCCGTAGAAGCGGAACAGCTCGGTGGCATAGATCGACACCGACGGGATGCCCATGCCGGACGCCATCACGCTCATCGGCGTGCCCTGCCAGGTGCCGGTCCAGCAGCCGATGCCGCGGACATCCGAGACGAGCTCGGCGCCGTCGAGGTGCTCGGCTGCGATGCGGGCGGCGCGCTTGGGGTCGCCGGGCATGAGCACGAGCGGGGCGATCTGGCCGGCCTCGGCGGCGATGTGCGGTGTGGCCATGGGTAGGGCTCCTCGATGGTTGGGCTGACAACGAAAGATCCCGCCCAGCCGGGGCTGGACGGGATTCTCGGTGGAGCTAAGGGGATTCGAACCCCTGGCCTCTTCCATGCCATGGAAGCGCGCTACCAACTGCGCCATAGCCCCAAAGTTCCGGTGCGGAACGAAGAAGAACTTTACCCCCCGACGGCCCCGAACGACAAATCGGGGCCGACGGGTGGGCCTCAGTCGTTCTCCAGCCGGCCGCGCACGACGAACCCGGCCTCGGCCAGGTCGGCCTCCAGCTCGGAGGTGTCGGCGGTGTTGATGCCCAGCACCACATCCGAGGTCTCACCTGACCCGCGGTAGACGGCCAGGTGCTGGATGTTGGCGCCGTGCTTGCCGGTGATCGCCCCGAGCCGCGCGAGGGCGCCGGGCACGTCGGGCGCGCCGACCAGCAGGCGCGTCCCGTGGTCGCGGAAGCCCATGATCTCGATGAAGGCGTCCAGCAGGTCGGACTCGGTGATGACGCCGACGAGACGTCCGGCGTCCACCACCGGCAGCATCTCGATCTTGGCCTCGCGCATCACCACGGCAGCCTGCTCCAGCAGGGCGTCCGACGAGATGGTGAGGGGATCGCGGGACATCACCTTGCTCACGCTGAGCTTGTTGATCAGGTAGGTGACCTCGTTGACCGACAGCGACGTGGCCTTCGAGGGCAGGTTCGCGTCGATGTCGCCCTCGGAGATCACCCCGACCACGCGGCCGGCGTCCATCACCGGCAGGTGCCGGACGTGGCGGTCCTTCATGGTGGCGATCGCCTCGGGGATCGTGGCGTCGGCGCGCACGGTCCACGGGTTGGTGGTCATCCGGTTCTTCACGAACATGCTCATCCTCCGAGGTAGGCGCGCTGGACTTCGTCGGTGCTGGTGAGCTCGGACGCGGTACCCGCCAGCACGATCTTGCCGGTCTCCAGGACGTAGCCGCGGTTGGCGACCTGGAGAGCCATGTTGGCATTCTGCTCCACGAGCAGGACCGTCGTGCCCGCCGCGTTGATCTCGGAGACGATCGTGAAGATCTCCTGGACCAGCAAGGGGGCCAACCCCATCGAGGGCTCGTCCAGCAACAGGATGCGGGGGCGTCCCATCAGGGCCCGACCGATGGCCAGCATCTGCTGCTCGCCGCCGGACAGGGTTCCCGCGTTCTGCTTGCGACGGTCGGCCAGGCGGGGGAAGCGCGCGAAGACGTCGTCGAGGTCGGCGGCCACGGCCTTGGCGTCCTTGCGCAGGTACGCCCCGAGCTCGAGGTTCTCCAGCACCGACATCTGCGGGAACACACGGCGTCCCTCCGGCACCTGCACCAGGCCGCGCTTCACGCGCGCCTGGGCGGACAGCTTCGTGATGTCCTTGCCGTCCACGAGGATGTGGCCCGAGCGCGGTTTCACGAGCCCGGAGACGGTGCGCAGCGTCGTGGTCTTGCCGGCACCGTTGGCGCCGATCAGGGTCACGATCTCGCCCTCGGCCACCGACAACGAGATGCCCTTCAGCGCCGTGATGCCGCCGAAGCTGACCTCCAGGTCCTTGATCTCAAGCATGGTCGACCTCCTCGCCCAGGTAGGCCTCGATCACCTTCGGGTTGGCCCGGACCTCGGCGGGGGTGCCCGCCGCGATCACGATGCCGTGGTCGAGCACGTAGATGCGCTCGCAGATCTGCATCACCAGGCTCATGTCGTGCTCGATGAGCAGGATGGTGAGCCCGAAGTCCCGGCGGATCTGGGTGATCAGCCGGGTCAGGTTGGCCGTCTCGGTGGGATTCATGCCGGCGGCTGGCTCGTCGAGCAGGAGCAGGGTCGGACGGGTCGCCAGGGCGCGGGCGATCTCCAGGTGGCGCTGCTCTCCGTAGGAGAGGTTGACCGCGTACTCGTCGGCCTTGTGGCCCAGGTGCATCACCTCGAGCAGCTCGCGGGCGCCGTCGTGGATCTCCCGCTCGGCCTTGCCGAAGCCCGGCAGGCGGAGCAGCGAGGTCGGCAGTGGGTAGCGCTGGTTCTGCTGGAAGGCGATCTTCACGTTCTCCAGCACGGTCAGCTCCTTGAAGAGCCGGATGTTCTGGAAGGTGCGTCCGATGCCGGCGCGGCAGATCGCGAACGGGGCCTTGCCGCCGATCGAGGTGGTCTGGCCGTTGGCGGTGAACACGATGGTGCCGGAGCTGGGCGGGTAGACGCCGGTGAGCAGGTTGAACACGGTGGTCTTGCCGGCCCCGTTGGGCCCGATGAGACCCACCAGCTCACCCGGCTCCAGCGACAGGTCCACGTTGGAGACCGCCGTGAGGCCGCCGAAGCTGCGCGTCAGTTGCTTGACGTCGAGGATGCTCATGCCGCCTCCTTCCCGCTGGGCTCGGGCCGTCGCCGGCGTCCGAAGCGCGGCAACAGCGCCGTGGACAGCTCGCGCTTGCCGAGCAGGCCCTGGGGCCGGAAGATCATGATGACGATCAGCAACAGGGCGTACAGGATCATGCGGACGCCCGGGAACGGCTGTAGCAGCGTGGAGATGATCGCGAGCAGGAAGGCGGCGATCACCGACCCCGACAGCGAGCCCAGGCCACCCAGCACCACGATGACGAGGATGTCGACCGACTTCAGGAAGCCGAACTGCTCGGGCTTGATCACGTAGAAGTACGAGGCGTACATGCCGCCGGCGATGCCGCCGAAGAACGCCCCGATCGTGAAGGCGAGCACCTTCGAGCGCGTGGTGTTCACGCCGATGGACTCGGCGGCGATCTCGTCCTCGCGCACGGCGATGGCGTCGCGTCCCTGGCGGGAGCGGACGAAGTTGCGGATCAGCATGACCGAGCCGACGGTCAGGATGAAGAACAGCGTCCAGTTCATGTGCTGGGGGACCGGCGACAGCCCGGCGGCACCGTTGGTGAACTCGAAGTTCTGCAGCAGGATGCGGATGATCTCGGCCATGCCGAGGGTGGCGATGGCGATGTAGTCCCCGCGCAGGCGCAGGGTCGGCAGGCCGATCAGGAAGCCGACCAGGGCCGCGATCATGCCGCCCAGGACGAGGCCGCCGAGGAAGCCGACCAGCGAGTCGAACCGCATGGTGACCAGGGCGGTGGTGTAGGCGCCGATGGCCATGAAGCCGGCGTGCCCGAGCGAGAACTGGCCGGTGAAGCCGGTGATGAGGTTCAGCGACACCGCGAGCACGATGTTGATGCAGATGGTCGCGATGGTGACCTGCATGTAGGCGTCGATGATGCCGGCCCGCACTAGCAGCAGCACGATCAGGTAGGTGGCCACCAGCGGCAGCCACAGGGTGAGGACCTGTCGGAGGAGGGGGTTCTTCATCACACCTTCTCCCGGACGTTCTTGCCGAGCAGCCCGGTGGGCTTGAAGATCAGCACGAGGATGAGGATGGCGAAGACCACCGCGTCGGTGTAGAGACTGGACCAGTAGCCGGCCACCAGCGTCTCCGAGGCGCCGATGAAGTAGCCGCCCAGCAGCGCGCCGGGGATCAGGCCGATGCCGCCGAAGACGGCGGCGATGAAGGCCTTCAGGCCGGGCAGGACGCCCATGAGCGGGTTGATCGCGTTGTAGTAGACGCCCACGAGGACGCCGGCGGCGCCGGCCAGGGCCGAGCCGATCGCGAAGGTGAACGAGATGGTGTTGTCGACGCTGATGCCCATGAGGCGCGCGGCGTCGGCGTCCTGGGACACCGCCCGCATCGCCTTGCCGATCTTGGTGTAGCGGACGATGTACTGCAGCACGAGCATGAGCAGCACCGAGACGCCGATGATGACGATCTGCTTCATGGTGATCAGCACGCCGCCCAGGGAGAAGCTCTGCTCCATGAACGGGGGCAGGACGCCGTAGGTGCGGGTGTCGGCGCCGACGAAGAACATCATCGTGTACTCCAGCAGCAGCGAGACGCCGATGGCGGTGATCAGCACCGCGATGCGTGTGGACCTGCGCAGGGGTTTGTACGCCACCCGCTCGATGACCACGCCCAGCACTGTGCAGGCCGCCATCGCGATGACGAGCGACTCCACGAAGCCCAGGTTCAGGTGGACCATGCAGAAGTAGCCGACGTAGGCGCCGACCATGTACACGTCACCGTGGGCGAAGTTGATGAGCTGGATGATGCCGTAGACCATCGTGTAGCCGAGCGCGATCAGGGCATAGATGCTGCCCAGCGCCAGGCCGTTGACGAGCTGTTGTGCGAGTTGCTCCACGGTTGTCGAGCCTCCCCCCGATCGGACGAGGAGTGGGACGGCACGCGCCGCCCCACTCCTCGTCGAGTGGATGTGTTCCGAGTGCGGGTCAGGCCTTCTCGGTGACGGCGACCTCGCCGTCCTTATAGCCGATGAAGACGATCGCCTTGACGGGGTTGTGGTTCTCGTCGACGTCGAAGGTGCCCGTGACGCCGGCGAAGCCCTTGGTCTCGGCGAGCGCCTTCTGGACGCCCTCACCGGTCTTCTCCGAGGCGCGGGAGACGCCGTCGGCCACGAACTTCAAGGTGTCATAGCCCAGCGCGTGGAAGGCGTTCGGCTCGGTGTTGTACTTGGCCTCGAAGGCCTTGATGAACTCCTGCACCTTCGGGTCCTGGTCGGCCGAGCTGTAGTGGTTGGTGAAGTACACGTCGGTGAGCTGCGTGCCGGCCTGCTCGGCCAGGACGGGGGAGTCGAAGCCGTCGCCGCCGAGGATCGGCTGGGTCACGCCGAGGTCGCGGGCCTGCTTGATCGCCTTGCCGGCCTCGGTGTAGTAGCCGGGCAGGTAGATCACGTCGAACTGCTGGCCCTTGAACTTCGTCATGACGGCGTTGAAGTTGTCCGCACCCTTGGCGTAGGCGTCCTCGGACACGATCTCGCCGCCCGCGGCGGTGAAGGTCTGGCGGAAGGCGTCCGCGAGGCCCTTGGAGTAGTCGCTGGAGCTGTCGCGCAGGATGACGGCCTTCTTGGCGCCGAACTTGCTCGCCGCGTAGTTGGCCGCAGCCGTGCCCTGGAAGGAGTCGTTGAAGCAGGTGCGGAAGGCGAACTGCTTCACGCCGTTGGCGTCCACGGTGACGTCGTCGGCGGTGGCCGAACCGGAGACCACCGGGATCTTCATCTGCTCGGCCACCGGGATCGTGGCCTTCATGCCACCGGAGGTGGCCGGGCCGATCACCGTGATGACCTTGTCCTGGGTCATCAGCTTGGTGGCCAGCGTGGTGGCCTCGGCGGCGTCCGACTTGGTGTCGTACTTGATCAGCTCGATCTGCTTGCCGTCGATGCCGCCGGCCGCGTTGAGCTCCTCGGCGGCCAGCTCGATGCCCTGGACGTTGGCCTCGCCGTACGTGGCGACGTCGCCGGACAGCTCGTAGTTCAGGCCGATCTTGATCGTGTCGCCGGCCGGTGCCTGGCCCTGGGCGCCGCCGCCCGCACACCCGGCGAGCAGGACGAGGCTGGCCGTCGCGGCGGCCACGCCGGTGAGGATGCGCTTCATGTGTTTCTCCCTGGTCGACCGCTCCGGATGGGGAGGAGCGGATGCGTCCGCATGCTACAAACGACCGGCCCCGGCGGGCGTCCGGTCTCACGCAGCGTGAGCCGAACCGCCCCCCGGGGCCGGATTCGTGATCGGTCCGTTATCCAGTGCGATTCCGGACGCCGTGGGTCAGGCCTGGGTGGCCTCCCGCTGGAGCGGCTCGTCCTCGGCGACGTCGCCGCGGTCGCCGGTCAGCGCCGCGTACGACAGGCCGGCGATCAGGGCGCCGACGATCGGGGCGACGATGAACGCCCAGACCTGGGTGAGGGCGTCCGCCCCGGCGAACCAGGCCACGCCCAGCGAACGCGCCGGGTTGACCGACGTGTTGGACACCGGGATCGAGATGAGGTGGATCAGCGTGAGCGCCAGGCCGATGGCCAGCGGGGCGAAGCCCTTGGGGGCCTTGCTGGAGGTGACGCCGAGGATGATCCAGATGAAGATCGCGGTCAGCACGACCTCGGCCACGAGCACGGCCAGCAGGGAGAACCCGCCCGGCGAGCGGTCGCCGTAGCCGTTGGTGGCGAAGCCGGAGGCCACGGCGTCGAAGCCGGGCTGGCCCGACGCGATCAGCAGCAGGACGCCGCCGGCGATGGACGCGCCGATGATCTGCGCGACGATGTAGGGCAGCACGGCGGCGGTCTCGACGCGCTTGGCGACCCACAGGCCGACGGTGACGGCCGGGTTGAAGTGGCCACCGGACAGGTGGCCCAGCGCGTAGGCGCCGGTGACGACGGTGAGGCCGAACGCCAGGGCGACGCCCAGGAAGCCGATCCCGGCGGGGAAGCCCGCGTCGGTGGCGAAGGTGGCGGCCAGCACGGCGGAGCCGCAGCCGCCGAAGGTGAGCCAGAAGGTGCCGAGCAGCTCGGCCCACAGGCGTTGGGGCATGGTCGGAGTCATGGATGGTGCCTTTCGGAGCAAGGAGGAGGCCGACGTCCCGGTGGGGATCACGTCGGCCTCGGTGTGGGGGATTGCCGGATCAGGGTAGCCCAAGACTCCTGCGCTGGCGAGAACCTCAGGCCGGGATCGGCAGCGCGGACATCTGGCGTCCCTGCGCGGTGGTGAGGATGAGCGTCGCGGCGCCGCGCGGGAGCGGGATGAACACGTTGCCCTCGATGGACTCCCCGGCGCGCAGGTGCCCCGAGCCGATCTCGGGGTCGGGGGCGCCGGCCTCGGGCTCGAAGACGGTGTCAGAACCCTGGTTGGCGAACGCGGCGAAGCCGTAGCTCACCCGGCCCCCGTCGGCGGTGACCCGGACGCGGACGGTCACGCCGTCGTCGGACCAGGCGTGCTCCAGGACCTCCCAGCGGCCGTGGCTGGCGGTGCTGCCGGGCATGGTGAAGGGCTGGCCGGGACCGACGGGTTCGCGCTCGGCGGTCGGGGTGGGGGTCGGCGCGGGGGCCGGGGCCGGGGGACGCAGGAACAGGGCGGCCAGCACGACGCCGACGAGCACGACGCCCACGGCCAGCAGCCACCACCCGCCACCGGAACGGCGCGGCGGGGCGTAGGCGTTGATGTCGACGGGACGCCGCGAGTACGGGTCCTGCTGCCACGGCTGGGTCATGGGCCCGAGCCTACAAGGGCTGTGGACAACGAGGGATGGGCCGAGGGCTCCTGTGGATGACGAAAAACTCGGTGACCGGATCGGCGTCCGACCGCCGAATGTGAGGCCATGACCGAAGCACCTCAGCAGACCCTTGCGCTGCGAACCCTGACCGACCTGGTGGAGATTGTGCCCAGCCTGCTGGGCTTCCACCCCGACTGCTCGCTGGTCCTGCTGGCGATCGAGGACGGCGTCCTCGCCGTGACCGCCCGCGTCGACCTGGACGAGGTCGGCCGGCACGCGACCGCGGCGGCCATGGCCCCGCTGCTGGAGCAGCACCCTGATGCGACCTTCGTCGGGTTGGCCTTCTGTGAGCACCCCGAGCGCGCCTGGTGGGTGTTGGACGATGTGGACGCCGCGCTGCCGAGCACGGCGCCCCGCATGCTGGCCCACGTCGACGGCGAACGGTGGTACGACCACCCCGCCGACGAGGGCACTCCCTATGACGCGTGGGGGAGCGTGCACCTGGCCGAGGCCGCCTGGGCGGGGCGTCCGGTGCGCCGTTCGCGCGCCGAGTTGGCGCGGCTGCTCGAGCCGACGCGGACGCCGGCGGAGGTGACGGCGTCCCTGGAGCGCGTCGCGGCCCGCGGCGAGCGGTTGGGTGAGGTCCTCGCCGAGGCGCGGGCGCTGGTGGCCGGCCACGACGATGCGCCGGGCGAGCTCGACCTCGACGAGGCGACCGTGCTGTGCCTGGCCAGCCACGACGACGACTTCCTCGACGAGGCGCTGCTCTCCACGACGGCAGATAACGCCGACTCGCGCGTCGCGTTGTGGGCCCAGGTGGTCGGCAGCAGCGTCCCCAACTGCGCCGGCGGCGGGTTGGTGGCGGTCGGCGTGGCGAGCTGGGTCGGCGGGGGAGGCGCCCTGACGTCGTTGTGCCTGGAGGCCCTGGACGGGCGCCCCGGGCCGGCACACTGGGTGGCCTTCCTGGAGATGGTCAACCGGCATGCGATCTCACCGAAGCGATGGGAGGAGTTGCGCGAGGCGATGGCCGCCGCCGAGGCCGGAGCGCTCGTATCATGACGCCATGCAGCGGTTCTGGGTGTGCGGTGAGGCACTGATCGACCTGGTGGGCAGCGGCGGGGCCGACACGCGTCGCTCGACGTGGGCGGCCCTGTCCGCGGGCGGCCCGATGAACACCGCCATCGGGTTGGCCCGGCTCGGCGGGTCGGTCGAGTTCCTGGCCCGGCTGGGCGACGACGCCTTCGCCGACCAGTTGCGCCGCCACGTCACCGCGAACGGTGTCGGGTTGTCCCTGGCGGTGGACGCCGCGCAGCCCACCTCGCTGGCCGTGGTGAGCCTGGACGCCGAGGGCAAGGCGTCCTACACCTTCCACTTCTCCCAGACGGCCAACTTCGGCTGGCAACCCGACGAGCTGCCCGAACCCGACCCGGACGTGTGGCTGCACACCGGCTCGATCGGCACGGTGGTCGGGCCCGGCGCGCGCACGCTCGTGGACTGGGCCGGCGCCGGCACGGGGCCGATGTCGTTCGACGTCAACGTCCGCCCCACCGTGCTGCCCGACCGGGCCGAGTACTGGGAGCGCATCGAGGCCTGGTTGCGGGTGGTCGGCGCCCGCTCCGGCCTGGTCAAGGGCTCGGATGAGGACTTCGCCCTGCTGGCCGACCATTCGGGCCTGCCGACCGACTCCGAAGCCCTGGTCAACGCGCTGTGCGAACGCTACGGCGTCCGTTGGGCCGTGCTGACCCGCGGGGCCGACGGTGCGGTGGCGGCGGGGCCCGAGGGGGTCGTGTCCGTGCCCAGCCCGCCCACCACGGTGGTGGACACGATCGGGGCCGGCGACACGTTCATGGCCGGCCTGCTGGACGCCCTGGCCCGCGAGGGCCTGGGGTTGGCCGCCGCCCTGGACCGCGGCGTCCGTGCCGCAGCCCTGGTCTGCGAACGGGAAGGGGCCGACCCGCCGACCCGGGCCGAGCTGGACGCCGCCTCGGCGTGAGGGGGCCGGTGGTCTATGCTGACGGGCATGGATCGCACCACGAGCCAGCGACTTCTCGGCTAGCCGCGCACCCCACCCGGTGACGCGGCGCCCCTGACATGCCCACCCGGCACGCAGGGGCTTTTTCATGCTGGAGTCGAGATCCGTCCACGAGGAGAACCAACACCATGGAGTCCGCCCGCACGTACGACGCAGCCGCTGCCCAAGAGCGTTGGCAGCAGTTCTGGGAGGCCGACGGCACGTTCGTCGCCGCCGATGACGGAAGCCGCGAGCGCCGCTACGTGCTCGACATGTTCCCCTACCCCTCGGGCGACCTGCACATGGGGCACGCCGAGGCGTTCGTCATGGGCGACATCGCGGCCCGCTACTGGATCCTGCGCGGCTTTGACGTCATGCACCCGATCGGGTGGGACTCCTTCGGCCTGCCGGCCGAGAACGCCGCCATCGCCCGCAACGCGCACCCCGCCGAGTGGACGTATGCCAACATCGAGACCCAGGTGGCCTCGTTCAAGCGGTACGGCCTGAGCCTGGACTGGACGCGCCGGCTGCACACCTCCGACCCCGAGTACTACCGCTGGACCCAGTGGCTGTTCCAGCTCTTCCACTCCCGTGGCCTGGCCTACCGCAAGAGCTCGCCGGTGAACTGGTGCCCCCAGGACCAGACGGTGCTGGCCAACGAGCAGGTCGTCCAGGGTGCCTGTGAGCGCTGCGGCGCCGCCGTCACCAAGCGCAACCTGACCCAGTGGTACTTCAAGATCACCGAGTACGCCCAGCGGCTGCTGGACGACATGACCGCGCTGGAGGGCCACTGGCCCGACCGTGTGCTGGCCATGCAGCGCAACTGGATCGGCCGCTCCGAGGGGGCCTACGTCGACTTCGCCGTCGAGGGCAGCGCCGACCCGGTGACCGTGTTCACCACCCGCCCCGACACCCTGTACGGCGCCACCTTCTTCGTGGTCGCCCCGGACGCCGCGCTGGCGTCCGCGATCGTCACCGACGACCAGCGGGCCGAGTTCGAGGCTTACCTGGAGAAGACGCGGGCGGCGTCCGAGATCGAGCGCCAGGCGACCGACCGGCCCAAGACGGGCGTGTTCCTGGGCCGGTACGCCACCAACCCGGTCAACGGCGAGAAGCTGCCGGTCTACGCCGCCGACTACGTGCTGGCCGACTACGGCACTGGTGCGGTCATGGCCGTGCCCGCGCACGACCAGCGCGACCTGGACTTCGCCCAGGCCCTGGGGCTGCCGGTGCGCCGCGTGATCGACACCGGCGAGCCGAACCCCGAGGAGACGTTCGTCGCCACCTCCGGTGACGGCACCTACGTGAACTCCGGCGAGCTGGACGGCCTGACCGACAAGGCGTCCGGCGTGGCGCGCATCACCGAGAAGCTGGCCGAGGCCGGCACCGGGCAGTCCGCCATCACCTACCGCCTGCGCGACTGGCTGCTGAGCCGCCAGCGCTTCTGGGGGTGCCCGATCCCGATCATCCACTGCGCCGACTGCGGCGAGGTGCCGGTACCCGAGGATCAGCTCCCGGTGACGCTGCCCGACCTGAAGGGCGCCGACCTGGCCCCGAAGGGGACCTCCCCGCTGGCGTCCGAGGCCGCCCGGGAGTGGCGTGAGGTGGCCTGCCCGTCCTGTGGCGGCCCGGCCGAGCGCGACACCGACACCATGGACACGTTCGTGGACTCGTCGTGGTACTACTTCCGGTACTGCTCGCCGACCGATGCGGACGCGGCGTTCGACGTCGAGGCGGTCAAGCGCTGGGCGCCGGTGGACCAGTACGTCGGCGGCGTCGAGCACGCCATTCTGCACCTGCTGTACAGCCGCTTCTTCACCAAGGTGATCCACGACGCCGGGCTGATCGACTTCACTGAGCCGTTCACCAACCTGATGAACCAGGGCCAGGTCACCAACGGTGGCAAGGCCATGTCGAAGTCGCTGGGCAACGGGGTGGACCTGGGCGAGCAGATCGACCTGCACGGCGTGGACGCCATCCGCACCGCCATCGTGTTCGCCGGCCCGCCCGAGGACGACATCGACTGGACGGCCATGTCGCCGTCCTCGACCAGCAAGTTCCTGGCCCGCGCCTACCGCATCGCCACCGACGTGGCCGCCGCCACCCCGGTCGGCGACGCCCCCGGTGACATCGGCGTCCGCAAGGGCACGCACGCCTCGATCGCCGCCATCACCGAGGCCGTGGAGGACCAGCGCTACAACGTCCTCGTCGCCCGGATCATGGAGCTGGTCAACCACACCCGCAAGGCGATCGACGCCGGCCCCGGCGCCGGTGATGCGGCCGTCCGCGAGGCCGCCGAGTTCATCACCCAGGCGCTGAGCCTGGTCGCGCCCTACCTGGCCGAGGAGATGTGGGAGTTGCTGGGGCACGCCCCGTCGGTCGCCCGCTCCACGTGGCCGGAGGCCGACCCAGCCCTGCTGGTGCAGGAGTCGGTGACCGTGGTGGTCCAGGTGGCCGGCAAGGTGCGCGGCAAGCTCGAGCTGCCCGCCGACGTCACCGAGGCGGACGCCACGGCTGCGGCCCTGGCCGACGAGGGCGTCCAGCGTGCACTCGCCGGGCGCGAGGTGGCCAAGGTGATCGTGCGCCTGCCCAAGATGGTGAGCATCGTCCCGGCATGACTTTGTCGGCTTCAGCCGTAGGTGAGGTCGGCCACGATCGCGCGGTGGTCCGACCCGCGGACGGCGACGGTCTCGTAGGAGGTCGTCGTCACGCGGTCGTTGGTGAGGACGTGGTCGATCCCGATCAGTGACGGCAGCCCGTCGCGCTCGGAGGGGTACGTCGGGTGCCAGCCGCCGCCCGCCTCCTGGGCGCCGAGCGTCAGCCCGAGGTCGAACAGCCGGCGCAGCGTCACGTGCTCGGCGGTGGCGTTGAAGTCGCCCACGGCGATGAGCGGTTCGGCCAGGTGCGGGGCCAACCCCTCGCGCAGGATCTCGCCCTCGTGCTGCCACACCCCCACGCCGGTGACCATGTTCATCGGGTGGGCTGCGACCAGCGTGAGGGGTGGGCCCTCAGCTGCCACCCGGACGACGTACTGGTCGAACAGGCTGGGGAGCTGGCCCACCTCGGTCAGAGGGTGCCGGGAGAGGATGAGGGTGCCCGAGGCGTCCTCGCGCCCGGCCTTGGCGAACCCGGGGACGGTCCGGCCCACCCGGTGCGGCAACGCGGCCAGGGCCGCCGTCAGGGCGGGTGACTCCACGAACGGGTCGCTCGCCTCGAGCAGGACGACGACGTCCGGGTCGGCGGCGGTGATGGCCGCGGCCGCCGAGACCGGGTCCGCCTTGCCGTAGTGGACGTTGGCCGAGAGCACGCGCAGGGTCTGGGTCTGTGCTGGTGGGGTGGCAGTTGTCTGGCTGGCCGGTGGCGGGGTGCCGGGGAGCGCGGGCCAGTACGGACGCGCCCAGCCCACCTGGACGATCAGGGCGACCAGGGCGGGGACCGCCCACAGCTTGGTCCAGCGCCGACCGCCGGCCAGGAAGCCGAGGATGGCCAGCGCCCACAGCACGAGGCCGTAGGGGATGAACGACGCGGCCATCGCCAGGGAGCGGATGGTGAGCTGCAGGTCCGGCACGGCGTACAGCAGCATCAGGGCGATGCCCAGCAGGCTGCACCCCCACGCGAGGGCCAGCGCCAGGTGTCGGAGCGTGGTCACGGCGACCAGCCTGCCAGCCGGCGCCAGGTGCCTGTGGATGACGGGCCGGGCGTGGTCGCGTTGTCCACAGCCGGCGAGATTGCGTGACCGGATGCGGGGCCAACCGCCGAATGTGGGGGCATGGCCCCGTTCTCGTCCCGCCCCGTCCACGGAGACGTCGTGCGCCAGCGGCTCGACGCGCTGGTCGCCGAGCTGGGCTGGGCGGAGGCCGAACCCGCCGCTGGTGCAGGATCCACGCCTCCCGACCCGGTGGCGGAGCAGCCCGTGACCGTGCCCGAGGAGCCGGCACCCGCGCGCGCGGTTGGCTCCGGTGGGCATGTTCCCCGCCGAGCACTGGCCCGAGCGTGGTCGTTCGGGCGGACCCACGCGGCGGTGATCGGCGTGGTCGCGCTGGTGGCCCTGGTGGGGGCGGTGTGGAGCATCACGCAGGCGCGCACCATTCCGGTGGCGGTGGCCTCGACGCCGTCGGTGGTGGCTCCCTCGTCGGGTGCGGTGGCGGGGGCGCCGGCTTCCGCGTCGGCGTCGGCGTCGGCGTCGCCGGAGCCGGTGGTGATCCGGGTGCACGTGGTCGGGGCCGTGGCTGCGCCCGGCGTGGTGCGCCTGCCCGAGGGCGCCCGCGTTGAGGACGCCCTCGCCGCGGCCGGTGGCCTGCTGCCCGAGGCGCGGCCCGGTGAGCTGAACCTGGCGGCGGTCGTGGGCGACGGGTCCCAGGTGCTCGTGGGGGACGGGCGCAATCCCGGCGGCGAGATCCGTGAGGCGGCCGGTGCTGGTGGAGGAACTGCGGGTGGCGGCGGCTCCGGTGGTGCGGCCGGCGGTGGCGGACGCCTCGACCTCAACCGGGCCACCCAAGAGCAGTTCGATGCCCTGCCCGGTGTCGGACCCGTCACCGCGCAGGCCATCGTGGAGTGGCGCACGGCCCGCGGCAAGTTCAGCTCGGTGCAGGAACTGATGGAGGTCGATGGGATCGGCGCGAAGACCTTCGAGCGACTGTCCGCCCTGGTGACGGTCTGAGATGGCCCGCGACGAGCTGGCCGAGGCCGACGGGCTCGCCCCCTGGCGGGTGCTCGTCCTCGGGGCGAGTGCTTGGGCCGCCACGGCGCTGGCGACGTCGGGGGAGCGGGTCGGCCCGGCCGTCGTGATGCTCGTCGCAGGGGCCGTAGCGTTGGCGGGCTGGCACCGGTCGAGTTGGTTCCTGGCCGCGGTGGCGGTGGTGGCTGGCGTCTGTGGGGTCGCGGGAGGCGCCCATGCCGTGGCCCGGGCGTCCGACCCGCTGACTGCGGTCGCGCAGGAGCGGGCCATCGCGACGGTCGAGCTCCGCGTGGCGGGCGGTGGGCGACTGTGGGCCGCGACAGGGCACCGCCCGGCGTTGTGGCGCGGGAGCGCCGAGGTGGTGGTGCTGGAGGCGCGCGGCCAGCGCTGGGTGAGCGGCGCGCCGGTCGAGGTGGCGGCCTCGGGTGAGCTGGCCGCGGCGTGGGCCGCAGTGCCGATGGGCTCCGTGGTGCGCGCGGGCGTCCGGTTGGGGGAGCCTGAGCCGGGCAGTGGTGTCCATGCCGAGGTGCGGGCGCGCGAACCGCCGGTGGTGGTCGCCGAGCCGGACCCGGTCGCGCGGGTCGTGGGGGACCTGCGCCGTGGCCTGGTGGAGGCGTGCGCCCCGTTGTGGCCGGACGCCCGGGGGCTGGTCCCGGCGCTGGTGGTGGGCGACACCTCCGGCCTGTCCGAGGACCTGCAGGACCGGTTCAAGGTCACCGGCCTCACACATTTGACCGCGGTTTCGGGCTCGAACCTGGTGCTTCTGTTGGGGTTCCTGCGGGCGGCGGCGGTGGGGTGCGGCATCCGGGGCCGGTGGCTCATGGGGACCCAGGTTTTCGGCGTCGGTGGGTTCGTGGCGCTGTGCCTGGGCGAACCCAGCGTCCTCCGTGCGGCGGCGATGGGGCTGGTGGGCCTGGCGGCACTGGGGCGGGCCGGTCGGGGCCGGCAGGGGCTGCGGTTCCTGGGCGTGGCCATCTTGATCGTCGTGTTGGCCGAGCCAGCGATGGCCCGGTCGTGGGGCTTTGCCCTGTCGGTCCTGGCGACCTTCGGGCTGCTGTGTTGGGGCACGGGGTGGGCCGACCTGCTCGCGCAGTGGATGCCCCGGTGGTGCGCCGAGGCGTTGGCGGTTCCGCTGGCAGCCCAGGTGGCGACCGAACCGGTCGTGGTGATGCTCTCGGGACAGGTCAGCGTGGTCGCGGTGGTGGCCAACCTGGTGGCCGGCCCGATGGTGGGCCCGGCGACGGTGCTGGGGTTGGTGGCCACGCTGGTCGCGGCGCCGCTGCCCGTGGCGGCGGTCGTCCCGGCCTGGGGTGCGGGGTGGTTCGCCCAGGGCATCGCCTGGACGGCCCGCCTCGGCGACGCGCTGCCCGGTGCGGCCGTGCCCTGGCCGGCCGATGGGGCTTCGGTGACGGTGGTCGTGCTCGGGTGCGTCGTGCTGGTGCTGCTGGCGCCCACGGTGTTGCCCCGCCGGTGGCTGTGCCTGGTCCTGGCCGCGGGCGTGGTCGTGAGCCTGGTGCGCGTGCCGACGACCCCGGGGTGGCCGCCGCGGGCGTGGGCGGTCCTGTCCTGCGATGTGGGGCAGGGGGATGCGACGCTGCTGGCCGCAGCGCCCGGGGTGGCGGTGCTCGTCGACACCGGGCCCGACCCGGCGGCGTTGTCGCGGTGTCTGGCCCAGGCGGGTGTGCGGCAGGTCCCCCTGGTCGTGCTCACGCATCTGCACCACGACCATGCCGGTGCGATCGAGGCGGTAGCCGGCCTGGGTGTGGAACGGGTCGTGACCTCCGGCGTCCGGACGCCGGCGGCAGCCGACGCGCGCGTGGACGCGGTCCTGCCCGACGCGGAGCGCACGGTGGCCGTGGCCGGGGAGCGGTGGCAGGTGGGCGAGGTGGAGATCTGGATCGGGGCGGTCCCCGACCTGGGGCGCGAGCTCGTCCCCAGCGATGGGGAGTCCTCGGCCGAGAACGATGCATCGCTGCTGCTGCGCGCCGAGGTGGGCGGGCTGAGCGTCTTGTTGGCCGGGGACGCCGAGGAGCGGGGGCAGGCGTCCCACCTGGCGCTGGGGGACGCGCTGGACAGCGACGTCCTGGTCGTCCCGCACCACGGGAGCGGTCGACACGACCCTCGGTTCATCGCGGCGGGCAGCCCGGCGGTGGCCATCGTCAGCGTCGGCGCCGACAACGATTACGGGCACCCCTCGGCCTCGACCCTGCGGTCGGTGGACGCCTCCGGCGCAGCGTTGTTCCGCACCGACGAGCGCGGAGCCATCGCCGTGGTGCGCCGCTCCGACGGGGTGCTGGAGGTGACGACCCAGCGATGACGACCCACCCGGGACGACCCAGCGGTGAGGCCTCAGCCGCGTCCGGCCCAGAACAGGCGGGTGTCGGTGGGGTTCGCCCATGAACCGGTGAACTCGATCCCGGCTGCGGTGGCGGTGGGGTAGTGGTGCAGCACGGACGCCGCGGCGTGCGGGTCGGCGTCCGATCCTGCGAGCTCGTCCACCAGCGACGGGACGCCGGGGGCGTGCGCCACGAGCGCGGCGACCTCGACGGAGTCGTCCAGCCCGGCCAGGGCCGACAGGATGCCGCGGGTGCCGGCGTTGTAGAGGTCCTCGACCGGGCGGAGGTCGACGTC
This sequence comes from Propionibacteriaceae bacterium, assembly GCA_030539405.1. Taxonomy (GTDB): domain Bacteria; phylum Actinomycetota; class Actinomycetes; order Propionibacteriales; family Propionibacteriaceae; genus Propioniciclava. Next base: position 1,373 of record JAUNSA010000044.1, on the reverse strand, counting down.
CAGCCCCAAGCCCTCGGCGGTCTGGGTGGCGCGGTCCGCGGTCGAGTGCAGCACGACGGAGATGCCGGCATCGGCGAGCATCTCTCCGAGGTGCTGGGCCTGGGTGCGGCCCTCGTCGGTGAGGACGCGGCCGTGGTCGCCCCGCCCCCGGCCCATGAACTCGGCCTCGGCGTGCCGGATGAGGTACAGCCTCTTCATGCACCCACCCTAGGGGCCGACGCGATGGCGGGCCAGAGGCGGGCTGGTCCGTCCGAGGCGATGCCGCGGGGGATTTGTCGGTCCCGGCTGGCAGGATGGGGCCTGTGAACGACCAACCCCTCTTCGGACGCGTCGTGCTCGTCAGCGGGCCCGAGGCGCTCCTGGCCGAGCGTGCCGTGGAGCGCCTCGTCCGGCAGGCGCTGGCCGAGCGACCCGCGGCGTCCGTCACCAAGGTCGAGGCCGGTGACCTGGACGCCGGCGGCCTGGCCGAGGTGACCGGCGGCTCGCTGTTCGCCGAGGAGTCCGTCGTGGTGATCAACGCGCTGTCCGAACTCGACCAGACCCTGTTCGACGCCGTCCTCGCCTTCGTGCAGTCGCCGGCCGAGGAGCTGGCGCTGATCCTCGTCCACCCCGGTGGTAACAAGGGCAAGGGGCTGCTCGACAAGCTGAAGAAGGCCAAGGTCACCACCATCGACTGCCCGACCATCAAGGCGTGGGAGGTGCCCCAGTTCGCCGTGGCCGAGACGCGCCTGCTGGGCGGTTCGATCGACAAGGCGGTGGCCGAACGGCTGGTCGAGGCGCTGGGGGCCGACGCCCGGGCCGTGGCCGGCGCGGTGCGCCAGTTGCTGGCCGACGCCGACGACCGGGTCATCACCGAGGCGTCCGTGCGCCGCTACTTCGCCGGGCGTGCCGACGTCACCAGCTTCACCGTGGCCGACCACGTCATGGGCGGACGCCGCGACGAGGCGCTGGGCGCCCTGCGCTGGGCACTGGAGACCGGCGTCCCGCCCGTCCTGGTCACTTCAGCGCTGGCAAACGCGTTGCGCAGCCAGGGCAAGTACACCGACTTCGCCTCCCAGCGCATGCGCGATGGGGACCTGGCCCGGGAGCTGGGCGTCCCGCCGTTCAAGGTCAAGGAGGTCGTGGCGCGCTCGCGTTCGTGGACGCCGCGCGGGCTGGCCTCGGCGCTGCAACAGGTGGCCGTGGCGGACGCCGCGGTGAAGGGCCAGGCGGCCGACGCCGCGTTCGCGTTGGAGCGGTTGGTCATCGCCGTCACCGAGTTGCGCGGGCGGCGTCCGGATTCGGGGATGGGGCGCTGACGCGAGTCGACGGCACCAATCGTGGTACCTCATAGTCAAGTCCCCGCGAAGGGGTAGGCCGTACCTCATGTAGTT
>JAUNSA010000043.1 GCA_030539405.1 Propionibacteriaceae bacterium | reverse complement strand
TTGAAGCAGGTCAGGGCTCGACGGTGACCTTGATGGCCTCGCCCTTGGCGACGATCTCGAACGCCTCCAGCACGTTGTCCAGCGACACGTGGCGGGTGATCAGGTCCTTGACCGGGATCGCCCCGGAGGCGATGTACTCCAGGGCCGCCTTGTGGTGGGCCGGGGCCGACCCGTTGGCGCCGTGGATGTGCAGCTGCCGGTAGTGCACCAGGTTCGAGTCGCACTCGATCATCGGGTTGGTCTTGGGCAGGCCGCCGAAGAACGAGATCCGACCGTTGCGGGCCGCCATGGCGATGGCCTGCTCCTGGTTGATGTTCGCCGGCGTCGCGGTGATGATCACGTCGGCGCCGCGCCCCTCGGTCAACCGCAGGACCTCCTCGACCACGTTCACCGACGACGCGTCGATCGTCAGGTCCGGGTTGACCGCCTCGGCCGACATCTTGAGCCGCTCGGCGTTGATGTCCACCAGCACGATCGTCCCGGCCTTGTGGACGCCCCGGGCGATGCGGATGTGCATGCACCCGATCGGACCCGCCCCGAAGACGACGACGAAGTCGCCCTCCTCGATGCCGAGCTGCTCCTGGGCGTTGATCGCGCAGGCGAACGGCTCCACCGCAGAGGCCTCGTCGTAGCCCACCCCGTCGGGGATTCGGTTCAGCCCGTCGACGCGCAGCACCTCCTTGGGCACGATCATGTACTCGGCGAAGCCGCCGTCGTACTGGTAGCCGACCGAGGTCTGGTTGCCGCAGACCTCCATCCACCCCTTGTTGCACTCGTGGCAGTCACCGCACGGCACGGCCGCGATCACCTGGACGCGGTCGCCCACGGCGAAGCCGCCCACGGCGTCCGGCCCGACCTCGACGACCTCGCCGGCGATCTCGTGCCCCATCGTGGTCTCGCGGGTGATGTTGACGTGGCCGTTGTTGCGGATCTTGACGTCGGTGCCACAGGTCGAGCAGTTCTTGACCTTGATCTTGACCTCCTCAGGCCCACAGGTGGGCTCGGGGACATCCTCCAGCCGGACATCTCCGGGGGCGTAGAAACGCAGGGCCTTCATCGAGTTCACTCCTCTTCCGGTGCCAGCAGGTCCAGCACCTCATCAACACTGGTGGTCGTCCGCAGCCGCTCGGCCTTGGACTTGTCGGCGAGCACCGTGGCGAGGGCGCTCAGGATGCTCACGTGCTCGTCGGAGTTCGACGCGATCGGGATCGCCACGTACGCCGTCTTGCCGTTCCAGTCGATGCCGTCGGGGAACTGCAGGAACCCGAGGGCCGTCCGCTGGATGTGGCCGCGCGACTCGTTGGTGCCGTGCGGGATCGCGACGCCGTTGCCCATGAAGGTCGACACCTGGCCCTCACGCTCGAGCATGCCGGCGATGTAGCCCTCCTCGGCCGCACCGATCGCGACCAGGGTCTGGCCGGCCAGACGGATGGCCTCATCCTTGCTGGTGGCGCTCAGGCCGAGCTTCACAGCCTCGCGCGGCAGCACGTTCGGGTCGAGCTTCTTGCGCTTCTTCGTGCCGGACGCCGCGGGCGCGGCCTGGGCGGGAGCAGGGGTGGAGGCCGGGGCGTCGGCGGAGTTGGCCTGCGTAACCGCATCCACCACGTCGTCGTAGACGGGGCTGCCCATGAAGTTGTCGACGGTGAACATCACCGCGGAGGGGACCATGGGCTTGGCGCGTGCCGCCAGGTCCTGGTGGGTGACGATGATGTCGTAGGAGTCGGTCAGGTTCGCGATGGCCTGGTTGACGACCTTGACGTCGCGGAAGCCGGCGTCCTGGATCTTCTTGCGCAGCACCGAGGCACCCATGGCCGAGGAACCCATGCCCGCATCACAGGCGAACACGATGTTCTTCACCGGGCCGGCCAGCGTGGCGGCACCGGCCCCGGCACCCGCACCGGCGAGCGTGGAGGACACCGAGGACTTCTTGCCCTTCATCGACTCCATGGAGGCGGTGGCGGCGCCGAGATCGCCCTCGCCCTTGTCCTTGGAGATGCGCAGGAGCAGGGCACCGACCGCGAACGAGACGGCCGCGGCGACGATCCACGACAGGGTGACGCCGAGGATGCTCTGGGGGGTGATCGCGCTGTAGACCGCGATGATCGAGCCGGGGGCGGCGGGCGAACGCAGGCCGCCGTTGAACAGCACGTTCATGAACACGCCGCTGGCACCACCGGCGATGGCGGCGATGATCATGACGGGCTTCATCAGTACGTACGGGAAGTAGATCTCGTGGATGCCACCGAGGAAGTGGATGATCGCAGCGCCGGGGGCGGACGCCTTGGCCGCGCCCTTGCCGAACAGCATGAAGGCGAGCAGGATGCCGAGGCCCGGACCGGGGTTGGCCTCGAGCAGGAACAGGATCGACTGGCCGGTCGCCTGCGACTCGGCCAGACCGAGCGGGGTCAGGACGCCGTGGTTGATCGCGTTGTTCAGGAACAAGATCTTGGCGGGCTCGATCAGGATCGAGGTCAGCGGCAGCAGGCCGTTGTTGACCAGGAACTGCACGCCGGCACCCAGCGCGGTGCTGACCGCGGTGACGATCGGGCTGAGGGCGAAGAAGCCGCCGATGGCCAGGATCATGCCCCAGATGCCGGCGGAGAAGTTGTCGACGAGCATCTCGAAGCCGGGCTTGATCTTCCCGTCCCAGAGGGCGTCGATCTTCTTCATCGTCCAGCCACCGAGCGGGCCCATGATCATGGCACCCATGAACATCGGGATCGACGTGCCGGCGATCACGCCCATGGTGGCGATGGCGCCGACGACGCCGCCGCGGGGGCCACGCTCGTTGTAGACCATGCGGCCGCCGGTGTAGCCGATCAGCAGCGGCAGCAGGTAGGTGATCATCGGGCCGACGATGCCGGTGTTGGCGACCTCCTCGCCGTCGACCATGCGGCTGCCCCACCCGCCGAGCTGGGCGACCCAGCCATCAGTGGCCAGGTTGCCGCCGGCGGCGAGGTTCAGCCAGCCGACCTCGATGAACAGCGAGGTGATGAGGCCCCAGGCGATGAAGGCGCCGATGTTGGGCATGACCATGTTCGACAGGAAGGTCCCGAACTTCTGAACCCGGGCCCGGGCACCGGGCCCCTTCGGGTTGTCGACGCGAGTGTCGGTGAGCGTCATGAGCGTCCTTTGTGGTTCCCGGCGCGGCGGTGCGTCCGGCGCGAACGCCCTCGCGCCCGCTGGACACGAGTGTGGGCCACATCAAACATGAAGTCAAGGCCAATCATGACCTTTTGTGTTGGTTCATGTTGGGTTTGCGTTGGGCTGGCTGGGCTCGACCCATCAGGGAAGCAGGGCGCAGCACCGGACACACCGGAATCCAGCACGCGATTCTGCGGCCCGCCACCCCTGAGCGGGGCGCGCACACCCGATTCGCAACGCGTGCTGGCTTCCGGTGTGCCGACGCCAGGCATCCCAGAGAGAGCTTGCACTGTCGATACGTTTCGATATATCGTTACTGTCATGGTGTACGACACACGAAAGGAACCACCATGACTCCCGACTTCAACGAGATGAACCCCAACCCCCGTCGCGGCCGCGGGCGTGGCCGTCGACACGAGGGCCGCATGGGTCCCCGTCGCGGCGGTGTCCATGGCCGAGGCGGACCGCACGGCCGACGACGCGCCCAGCGCGGAGACGTGCGCGCCGCGATCCTGACCCTGCTGGCCGAGGAGCCGATGCACGGCTACCAGCTCATGCAGACGATCGCCCAGCGCTCCGAGGGCCGCTGGACCCCCAGCCCCGGGGCGATCTACCCGACACTGTCGGCCCTGTCCGACGAGGGTCTGGTCACCATGACCGAGGCCGAGGGCCGCAAGCTCGCCAGCCTCACCCCCGCCGGCACCGACCACGTCGAGCAGCACCGCGCCTCGTGGTCCGAGCCGTTCCAGCGCGAGGCCGCCACCGAGGGACCCAACCTGCACGGCCTGACCCGTGACCTCGCTGAGGCCGTTCGTCACGCTGCGCGCACGGCCTCCCCGAGCCAGCGCGAGCGCCTGGCCACGATCCTCACCACGGCACGCCGCGACGTCTATCGCGCCCTGCTCAGCGACGACGGCTCCGAGCCGAACAACGCCGACGGCGAGCCCGTCGCCTGAGGCAACCCCTCCTGGAGGGCGCCGTCACTAGACTGACGCTGATCCATCCGCGAGAGGAGTTGGTGAACGTGCGCGTGGCCATCCAGGGCGACATCGGACAGCCGGTCTACCACGTCGGCGACGAGGCCATGGCCCACGCTGCGGTCGCCGAGCTGGCGGCCCGAGGCGTTCGCGACGTCGTCCTGCTCACCCGCGACATCGCCCACACCCACGCCCACTTCGGGACCCACCTCGAGGCCGCTCGCACGTTGACCTTCCCCTGGGAGCCGGTCGACCGCGAGCGGTACCTGGGCGAGATCAAGGCGGTCATGGCCGGCGACAAGGACGCCCTCCCGCCCCACGACCAGGTCTTCGCCGTGATCGAGACCCTACGCACCGTCGATGCCCTCCTGATCGCGGGCGGCGGCAACATGAACTCGCGCTACGGCTGGTTGCTGTACGAGCGCGCGGCCATGGCCCACATCGCGATCGCGCTGGGCAAGCAGGTGGTCATCGGCGGTCAGACCATCGGCCCACGCCTGTCGGACACCGACCGGGGCACCTTGGCCAACCTCCTCCGAAACGCCTCGCTGGTAGGCCTGCGCGAAGACCACTCGCTGGCCCTGGCCCGCGAGCTGGCCCCCGGGCACACCGGCCTGCGCACCTGCCTGGACGACGCGGTGATCCTGCCCGACCCCACCGCCCCCGAAGCGAACGTCGAAGGCATCCCGGCCGGCCCCTGGATCGCTGCCACCATCGCCAGCCCCGAGCCGGGTATCGACCGCAACGCAGCAGCCCTCGCCTACGCCCGCCTGCTGGATGCAGCGGCCACGCACCTCGACTGCCCGATCGTGCTGCTGGCCCACATGTCCACCCCCGGCGCCCACGACGGCGACGAGGCCTTCCATTCAGACATCGCCCGCCACCTGAGTGCGCCCGCCACGCAACCGCCGATCATGGACGCCCTGACCACCGCGGCGCTGACCCGCCGGGCCGGCGCCGTGGTGACCTCCCGCTACCACCCGGTGGTCTTCGCCGGGGCCGCGGGCATCCCGGCCGTGGCCATCGCCCCCGACGAGTACTCCCACGTCAGGCTGACCGGCGCCCTGGACCGCTTCGGCCTGGACGCCCCCGTCCCCAGCCTGGCCGACCTCATGGACGCCCCGACCCTCGACCCGGCCTGGCTCGCACCCCTCGACGCCGACCCCGGCGCCCCCACCGACCTGGACGCCGCCCAGGCGGCCTGGTGGGACACGGTGGTCGCAGCACTCGGCTCGACGCAGGGCCGGACGGCCAAGCTGGCGCGGCACTGGATGCGCTCGCGCCGCCACGACCTGCGCCGCCTGCAGGAGCGGGTCACGCGCCGCTGACGCCCCCGTCCCGACCCGACCAGCAGTCTCAGGCGTGCTTGGGGTGCCGCGCCCAGAAGAAGCAGTAGATGCCGTAGGCGCCGATCCCGACCGCGAGCGCGATCAGCAGCCAGCGCCCGAAGGGCTGCTGCAGGACGACCTGGAGCGCCTGGTCGAGGCCGCCGGCGCGCGAGGCGTCGGCATCGAGTGCGGCCCAGCCGAACAGGCCACCGACGACCCCGTAGCCGATGCCCTTGCCCACATGACCTGCCTGGGCCAGCCGCGCGGGCCATCCCGACAGCGTCGTGTCGAGGTCGTCGTTGAAGGAGCGGCGCACGGCCTTCACGACCTGGGCCACCCCGTACCCGATGACACCCAGCCCCACGGCAGCCACCAGCACCTGCCCGAAGGGAAGACCCAGCAACCCCTGGGACAACGACTGCTGGGCATCCTCGCCCTGGTCGCCCCCGGGACCGGCCGCCACCCGGGCCGCCGCGACGCCCAGCACCCCGTACACGACGGCGCGCAGGGCAGCCGACACGCGCTTGCGCACGCGCTTGAAGCCATCGAACTCGTGGAAGCCGATCAGCGCCGAGACGGCCTGCCACACGACGAGCCCGAAGAAGCCGACCGCCACGACCCACAACAACCCGGCCCCCAGCGGTGATTCGGCCAGCGAACGCAGCGCACCGGTGTTGGAGGCCTCCTCCCCTTCTGCGCGCATCCCGAGCGCCAATCGGACGGCCAGCCACGCCACCAGCAGGTGGACCACCCCGTAGAAGACGAGTCCCACCTTCACCAGCCACTGGTACGCCTCGGACTGCTCCACGACGCGCGCGGCGTCCTTGCCCTTGTCGTAGGCCTCCTGGCCCAGCTCCCCCGCATCCGCCATGGTGGTCAGGGTAACGGCGCTCACGGTCCCGCGACAGCCCCACGCCGACGGCTGCGGCGACGCCGGAGTAGCCTCACCCCCACCGCGAGCCACCACCGCGAGGAGGAGCATGCCGAGCAACGAACGCACCCGCACCTGGCGTCCGCCGTGGCCCTGCCCGGTGGCCCAGGTGTGGGCTGCGTGGCGTCGCGGCGCGGGCGATCCCACCTATCGGGTCGATGCAACGGGACGCCACTGGCGCGGCCTGCTGACGCCGACCGGACCGGCCACGCTGCGCGTGCACCCCCGGCCGGTGGTGGGCACGATCGAGGCGTCGGCCTGGGGTCCCGGGGCCGACTGGGTGCTGGACGCCCTCCCCGGCTCGCTGGGTGCCGACGACGATCCGGCCGGGTTCACCCCACGGCACCCGGCGCTCGCCCGGGCCTGGCACGTCCACCGGCACTGGCGGGTGGGGCGCGGTGGCCTGGTGTGGGCGGCCCTGCTGCCGGCGGTGATCGAGCAGAAGGTGACCGGACAGGAGGCGTTCGGAGCCCAGCGTCGCCTCGTCCGCCGCTTCGGGGAGCGCGCCCCCGGCCCCGCCGCCGACCTCGACCTGTGGATCCCGCCCTCCCCCGAGCAGGTCCGTCGCATCCCGTCGTGGGAGTGGCTGCGCCTCCCGGTCGACCACGCCCGCTCGGCCACCGTCCTGCGGGCCGCGCGGGTGGCGTCCGGTCTGGAGCGCACGCTCGCCCTCCCCCATCCGGACGCCGACGCGCGGCTGCGCACCGTGGTCGGCCTGGGGGTGTGGACGTCGGCGGAGGTGCGCCAGCGGGCCCACGGTGACCCGGACGCGGTGAGCTTCGGCGACTACCACGTGGCCCGGAACATCGGCTGGGCCCTCATCGGCGAGCAGATCGACGACGATGCGCTGGCCGACCTGCTCGAGCCGTATGCGGGGCACCGCTACCGGGTGCAGCGCCTGCTGGAGCTGGCGGGCCACCGGCACCCGCAGCATGGTCCGCGCATGGCACCGCGGACCCACCTTCCAAGGTGAGCCCGCGGGCCGGTTCGGGGGTGGGCAGGGGTCAGCTGAGGACCTTGATCTGCCACGGGTAGGTGTAGGCCTCGCCGTTCCAGGACTTGATGGCCCCGACGATGCCGAGCACGATCGAGCCGAGCGCGCCGATGATGATCATCGGGATGCCGACGACGGCGCCGATCAGGGTGATGGTCAGCAGCCAGCCGACGATGCTCAGCAGCCACGTGGTGAGCATGAAGTTGAAGGCGCCGGCCGAGGCGTTGCGGACGAAGCCTGAGCTGTCCTTCTTGACCAGGTAGACGACCAGCGGCCCGACGATGTTGAGCCAGCCCGCCGAGACCACCGTGGCGATCGGTGCGGACAGGTGCGCGATCATCGCCCACATCCGGTCGTCGGCGGAGGTGCGCCGGTCGTGGGAGGTGTCGCGGTGCATCGAGGCGCCCTGGTAGGGGCCCGTGGGGTACGGGTTGTGACCCGCGTTGTACGGGGTGCCGGTCTGGGGGAACGGCGGCGGGGCGTCGGCCTGGTTGGCCCAGGGGTTCGCACCCTGGGGGTTCTGCGAGGGGTTCGTGCCCTGGGAATCAGTCATGCCTCCATGATCACCCGGCCCGGCCACGTTCTGAAGACCCACAAGGGGCCGGTCAGGGGACGGTCGGGGAACTCCCCTCCGCCCCCCGACCGACCCCTGCGGATCTGGTCGAGGTGTTCGATCAGGCGTGCTGGTTGAGGTACTGCTGCAGCGCGGTCGTGGTCTTCGGGCCCCAGATGCCGTCCGGCTTGCTGCCGGTCTTGGTCTGGACCGCCACGGTCGTCTGCCGGTCCCGCAGGCCGGTGACGCGGGCGCCGACCTTCTCCTGCAGGGCGCGGGAGGTCTTCGGACCCCAGATGCCGTCAGCGGCCGTGCCGACCCACTTCTGCATCGCCACGATGGTCGCGCGGTCGAGGCGTCCGGTCACGGCGACCTTCTGGCCGGGCTCCGGGTTGGACGCCGGGGGCTGGGCGGCGGGCGGCTGTGCGGCCGGCGGCTGCGGGGCAGGCGTGCCGGGAGCACCGTTGAGCAGGTACTTCTGCAGGGCGGTGGTGGTCTTGGGACCCCAGATGCCATCGGGGGTCGAGCCCACGAGCTTCTGGACGGCCACGGTGGTCTGGCGGTCGCGGGCACCGGTCTGGCGGGCGCCGACCTTGGCCTGCAGCGCGCGGGAGGTCTTCGGACCCCAGATGCCGTCAGCGGCCGTGCCGACCCACTTCTGCATCGCCACGATGGTCGCCTTGTCCAGGCGCCCGTTGACGGTGAGCGTGGTGTTCGAGGGCGGCGCGGGGTTGTTCGGCTTGCTGGGTGCCGGCGCGGCCGGCTGGTTGCCCGGGGTCGCCTTGGGGTCGGCGCCACCGTTGGAGCGGGTCAGCCCGGCCTTGCGGCCACAGGTCGGCCACGCGCCGGGGCCCTGGCCGTGCAGCGTGCGCCGCGCGATGGCGATCTGCTCGGCCTTGCTGGCCTGGTGTGCCTGGTTGGCGTAGGTGCGGCCACCGAACGCCTTCCACGTGCTGGAGGAGAACTGCAGGCCGCCGTAGTAGCCGTTGCCGGTGTTGATGGACCAGTTGCCACCCGACTCGCACTGGGCGACGCGGTCCCAGACCGCGAGGTCCCCGGTCGCGGTGTCCGCCACGGCGACGCCGCCGTTCACGAGGGCAGCACCGCCCACGAGTGCGGTGGTGATCAATCCGGCCATCCAACGGTTCTTTGCCATCTCGCCTAGTCCTCTCGTCACAGGGGGGCAGAACGAGCATGAACGAATCCTGAGGGAATGTCAAGAAATCTTCAGGAAGAAGTGTCGGCGGGCTCAGCAAGCCAGGCGCAGGTCAGCTCTGGTTGTAAAAGGAGCCTGTCAGGTGGGCCGCATCGTCGATGACGGTCACGCCGGGCGGGGCGATCACCATCACATAGGCGTTGACCTTGTCGATGTTGCCCTGCAGGCCGAAGACCAGCCCGGAGACGAAGTCGACGAGACGGTGCATCTCGTCGCCCTCGATGCGGGTCAGGTCGAGCACGACGACGTCGCCGTCCCTGAGGTGCTCCCCGACCTGCCGCGAGTCGCGGTACGACGCGGGGTGGAGCACGACGATGCTGCGGGCCTGTGCCACGGCGGCCTCCTCTCTGCCGCACCAGTCTCCCAGCCCGCCGCCGCCCCGCTCGGCACGACACCCCCACACACGCGAACGCGCGCCAACTCCGTAGCCAACTCCGTGAGACGACGTGCATTTGTGGCCCTGAGGAGGAAGGGTGGTGTCCATGGACGCCTCTACCGCAGCCATCAACCTCCGACTCGCCCTCATCGGCCAGCCCATGGTGGACGCCGATGACTTCTCCTCCGACACGACGATCGCGCCGTTGCTGGCCCGCCAGCGCGAGCTGTCCCGCCGCCTGTCGGACCGGCTCTCCCCCACCGACCAGCGCATCCAGAACTTCCTGGACGACTACCTCGCCGGGACGTCGGCGTCCGTCGAGCTGCCGCACCGGACCCTCGTGCTCGACCAGCCCGGCCTGGCCCGCGAGCTCTCCCTGCCCGTGGACGCCGATGAGTTCAGCTCCGAGTTGTTGTCGAGCTACCGGCTGGTCAACGGCGTCCTGCACAACCCGGCCAACGACCGCCGCACCACCGCCGGCGTCTTCCACATCGCCGAGGGCGGGCTGCCCATCCCCGACGACAAGATCTCCGTCGACCGCGACGTGGCCGGCCGCATCTTCGCCGCCGCCTTCACCCCGCCGGCCGAGGCGCTGCGCCTGCCGTGGTCCTCGACCTCGGACGAGCCGGCCGAGTGCTTCGTCTCGCTGCTGCTGCGCCCGATCGTGGTGCCGGCGGTGGCCGGCGTCACCCCCGAGCGCCGGCTCGAGGTGCGGTTCATCGTGCCCGGCGGCATGGTGGCCAACCTCGACTTCGTCGAGTCGATCTTCGGCAACGGCGGCGACCCGTACCTGCCCGAGCACGACGCCTCCCTGGACCCCGAGCACTGGACCGGCCACACCGGCCTGGTCGTGCTCGCCCCGCACCTCACGGCCCTCACCAAGAAGGAGCTGGGCCTGCCGCACATCTCCGAGGCGACCGAACGCCAGAAGCGCGACGGCCAGTGCTGGGAGGACGAGGACGAGCGCTACAACGGCGGCAGCGCGTTCAAGCTGTGCCTGCGCGACGCCCGCGGCGTCATCGCCACCGTCATCGCCGACAACTACTTCGGCTACTGCAAGAAGGAGGTCAAGACCCAGATCTCCTACTCGGCCAACCTGCTGGGCAACGCCGAGGAGGAGCACGCCGGCGGCGCCGTCGTGTTCCCCGCCTACAACCTGGGTCGGGAGTGGACCGACGACCGGACGCCGTCGAGCTACACCGTGGCGGACGCCCTCGCCCGCGACCCCGAGGCCTGGGTGGCCCAGCCCGAGGGCCACGCCGAGCACACCGCCTGGGACCACCTGACCCTCGTCCCGGCCGGGTCACGCTTCTCGCTGGGCGAGCGCAGCGTCACCTGGGCCGGCCCCGATGGTGAGGCCAGCGTCCGGCTGGTCGCCGGCCACACCTACCTGCTGCCCAACGGCTACCGCGTCCATGCCAAGCACCGCGAGACGGACGCCACGCAGTGGCACCTGGTCGGCACCTCACCCGAGCCGACGCACTGCCACAAGCCGGCGACGGTGTCGGGTGGCGGCAAGAGCGAGATCAGCAAGTCGATCCTGGACGCCTTCCAGTTCGGGTCGATCTGGGTGGCCGACTTCGACGAGGACATGGACCACGTCCAGCGCCTCATCGACGGCGACTACCAGTGGCGCTTCGCCGACCCCGAGCTCAACGGCAAGGACCACCGCGGCATCCTGTCGCCGGAGCGGTCGTTGGGGTCGGTCATCAAGCTGATGACGCCGTCCGAGGCGTTCTCCGAGGGCCACAACGACTACCTGCGCACCATCCCCGACCACGTGAAGGAACTGCTCTTCACCGTCAAGCGCTACCACCGGCCCGAGTGGGGCGACGACTGGCGCAGCCACTTCAGCGTCCGCACGATCAACGGCCGCGAGGGCAACTCGCTGCGCCTGGACGGCGACCCGATCGTCGCCAACTACCTGCGGGTCGGCTTCGAGACCGACGGGTCGTGGCGGCTGTTCTCGCTGCGCCCGGACTTCTCGGCGGCGGTCAAGGTGCAGTCCGAGGACGACATCACGGCGTCCACGGTCGTGCCCGGCGGCAGCGTGCCGCACGCGGACGCCACGGCGTCCGGCCTTTCGCGCAAGGTCGTGGCCAACTGCGAGCGGCTGCTGTTCCAGCGGCCCGATGATGCGATCCACCGCGGCTACGACAAGCAGACCGAGCTGGACATGAGCCAGCCCGGCACGTTCATCTCGAACTTCGAGCCGCTGACCCGCGACGACGCCCGCGCGATGGTCGAGGACGTCCAGTCGTTCTCGCTGTTCACCGAGCCGATGGCCGAGCTGGTCGAGTACGTGGCCGACTCCGACGACGACGAGAGCCCCGCCTTCTTCGTGGCGTCCTCGGAGCCGCGCCTGGTGGACGGCAAGCGGTCGAAGAACCCGCGCTACCTGCAGGTGCGTCCCGACCTGGCCCGGCCGGAGGCGACGGCGACCGCCGACATCGCGCTGCACCTGTTCCAGCGGGTGCCGCTCGACGAGCCCTGCCCCGCCCCGGTGGACATCGTCGCCGCGGGTCGGCGCAACAACGCCGCCGAGCCGGGCGTCCCGCCGTTGTGCACCTACAACCCGCTGCACTACATGGAGCTGCCCGAACTCTTCATGGAGTTCATCAGCTCGATGACCGGCAAGTCGCCCTCGACGACGGGCGCGGGCTCGGAGGGCGCCATGACGAAGGCGCCGTTCAACGCGCTGCCGGCGGTCTACGACCTCAACGCGGCCTTCTTGTCGTTCGCGCTGACCGGCTACGACGGCTGGCTGTCCTCGGCCGGCACGATCGGACCGAAGGCCCGCATCGACCATGACTTCTCGATGCTGGTGCCCGAGCTGTTCAGCCGGATGAAGGACGACGAGCGGTCGGCGTCCACCCTGATCGAGCGCGGCCACCTGGAGAAGCTGGAGGACTTCGAGCACAACGGCGAGGTCGTCCGTGCCTCGAGGCTGGGTTACCGGATGAACGAGGCGTTCGCGATCACCTACTTCGGGCGCATCTTCCTGCACCCCGACGTCGTGTTCACCCCCGAGATGCTCGCCCCCGAGCTGCAGGACCCCGACACCTTCGCCGAGTCCATGGCGGTCATCGTCAAGACCCACCAGCGCGTGGCGCAGGCGTACTTCGACGACGGCACGATCGTCGACGCCGTCCCGCCGCTGCGCGGGTTGTTGGAGATCATGGCCAACGGGCAGACGTCGGAGGGCTGGGGCCTGGACGCGGAGGAGTTCCGGGCGCAGTTCACCCGCGAGGCGATCCTGGACAGCGACTGGTACGCCGCGCGCCTGGACGCCAAGCGCGCCGAAGAGCTGCGCCAGGTGCACCGGGCGACGTTCGGGCTGGCCGACTTCCTGGCCGAGCCCGCCAACGCCGAGGCGGCCGAACGCTTGGGGATCGCCGCGCGGCTGGAGCAGGCCGAGGAGTCCGTCGGACGCCTCGGGTCGGCCGCCTACCGGGCTTCGTTGGTGGGCACGATCGGACGCCAACCGCTCGACTGAGGCGCCCGGAGGGAAACATCCGCCGGTTGCCATGACTGGCTGGGATTGCTCGTGGGCGGGTGATAGAACGGGCCGGTGAGCGACCCGAACATCATCCGCGTGCCGGGCACGGAGCGGACCTTCCACCGGCTGAAGGTCCTCTTCGTGCTCCTGTTGCCGCTGGCGATGTCGCTCATGGCGCTGTCCGCGGTGAACGTCGCCCTGCCGACCATCGAGCTGAGCCTGGACGCCACGCCGTCCGACGTCCAGTGGATCCTGTCGGGCTATGCCCTGGCACTGGGCGTCACGCTCATCCCGGCGGGACGCGCGGGCGATGTGCTCGGGCGGGGCAGTTGGTTCGTCGTCGGCCTGGTGCTGTTCGTGGTGGCCTCCCTGGCCTGCGGGCTGGCCCCCACCCCGTTCCTGCTCAACGTGGGCCGCATCGTCCAGGGCATCGGTGCGGGCATCTTCTCCCCGCAGGTCACCGGCATGATCCAGCAGTACTTCACCGGCCAGGGCCGCGCGAAGGCGTTCGCCATGTTCGGGCTGGTGATCTCGGCCTCGGTCGCGGTGGGGCCCGTCCTGACCGGCGCGATCATCCAGGCGCTCGGCCCCGAGGACGGCTGGCGCTGGGCGTTCTTCATCTACATCCCCATCGGGGTGCTGGCCGTGGCCCTGGCCCTGGCCTGGTTCCCCTTCGAGACCGAACGCCAGCGCCGCTCCCCGGCCGCTGACGCCCCCCGGGCCGCCCGGCTCGACCTCGACCCCGTCGGCACCCTCCTGCTGACCGTGGCCATCTTGGCCCTGATGTACCCGTTCATGGCCCACCAGGCGTGGGCATGGTGGCTGCTGCCGCTGGCCCCGGTCGTGTTGTGGCTGTGGGTGCGCTGGGAGCGGCGCTACGCGGCCCGCGGGCACGAGCCGATGGTGGACATGACCCTGTTCGGCTTCCGCTCGTTCCGCAACGGCATGCTCGTCTCGGGCGTGATGTTCCTGGGGATCGCCTCCACCTTCGCCGTCCTGGCCCTGTTCCTGCAGAACGGCCTGCACGTGCCGGCGGTCGCGGTCGGCCTGGTCGGCCTGCCCAACGCCGTGTTGAGCGCCTACGCGTCGTGGTGGTCGGTGAAGTACGTCCTGACCCATGGCCGGCGCCTGATCTTCTGGATGCTGGTGCTGATGGCCATCGGCATCGTCTTGAGCATGGCGGTGGCCCTCGCGATCCCCGCCGGGGCGCCGTGGTGGCTGCTGGGCGGCACGCTGGCCCTCAACGGGTTCGCGATGGGGGCGATCGGGTCGGCCAACCAGACCCTCTCGCTCCAAGACGTCCCGCACGTCCACGGCGGCACGGCCGGCGGCATCAAGCAGACCGTCGAGCGCATCGGCGCGGCCCTGGGCAACGCGATGATCGTCGGGATCTTCTTCGGCTTCGTCTCCGCGGGCTGGACCACCGCCTTCGTCGCCGCCTACGCCGCCGTGACCGTGTGCATCCTGGCCGCGGCCGCCATCGCCACCTTCGACGAACGCCAGCACCGGACGCCGCACCTCGCCTGAGGCCGACTTTCGTCGGGGACCGGCGGGTTTCAAGATCATCCCTGGGTCGCCCCGTTTCACCCCCGGGTCGGATCACTCCGACCGCCACCGGGGCCGAGGATGGCGGGTATGACCACGACGCTTCCCACTCGGCGCACCCCCCTCGTCACCCTCACCACGATGGTCGATCTCGTCACCTTCGGCTCGGCCACCCGCTCGGCCGACCTGCGCGCCGCCCGGGCCCGCCGCCTGCACGCCGAGGCGTCCGCCCATGCCGCGGCTGAACTCGAACTCATGCGCGCGAGCGATGCCGAGCGGTTCGCGGTCGCCTGCGCGGCCCCCTTCCGCGAGCGGCTCTCGCTCGAGCTCACCTCGGCCGCACGCGACGGACGCCGTGCGCCGCTGCTGCAGCTCATGACCGTGCCGGGGGCCTCCGGCCGCTGGCGCAGCGCGCTGGCGCACGACTTCGAGGTGTCCGATGCCGCCACCACGGCGTCGTTCGTCCGGATCCGGACCACCCTGGCCCACTCGCTGGCCCCGCGCTCGGCCAGCTGCGCCACGATCCTCGCCGCGCAGTGCCTGCACGTGGCCACCGCGGCGGCCGGGGTGGGCCACTGGTCCCGGTCGGACGCCCTCGCCGCAGCCACGCCGCTGATGGACCTGATGGTCGGGCTGCACGGCTCGTGGGAGTCGTATGCCGCCTCGTTCCTCGCCGGGGAGCGCACCTGCGGGCGTCCCGACGACGTGCGGCACGTGGTGTTCGCCCAGGTCGTGGGGCGCCTGCTGAACGACAGCCGCTCCCCCTGGCTCGAACTGGCGTGGCCGGACGCCGAGGCGGCCTGATCCGGACCGCGATCGTCCCGCAGCCGGGCTCAGAGCCAAGCGGCCGGCCTCAGAGGCCGGCGATCCGGGCCAGGGCTGCGGCGGCGGCCCCCACGAGCACGACCACCAGGTACGGCGCCCGGAGCCACAGCGCGACCGCGGCAGCGACCAGGGCCGCGACCCGGGCGTCCACGATGACGGCGGAGCCGCTGACGAACGTGTTGGCGACCACCAGGCTGGTCAACAGCCCGACGGTCAGCCCGGCGCTGACGGTGCCCACCCACGGCCGGTCGAGCAGGCTTTCGGGCACGAGGTAGCCGGCGAGCTTGGTGACGTAGGCGATGCCGCAGGCGGCGAGCACCCAGAGCCAGAGGTCGGTCATGCGTCCCTCCGGTGCTGGGCCAGGGCCATCGCGCCGGACACGACGGCCGCCACGATGATGGGGATCCCGGCCGGCACGAACGGCACGGCGACGAGTGTGACGAAGGCGGCGGCGATCGCGATGGCGTGGGCGTCCCGGGTGGCCAGGCGGGGCCACAACAACCCCAGGAAGGCAGCCACGGCCGCCCCGTCGAGCCCCCACGCGGCCGGGTCGCCGAGGCGTTCGCCGGCCAGGGCGCCGAGCAGGGTGAAGAGGTTCCACAGGGTCCAGACGCCGAGGCCGGCGGCCCAGAACCCGCGGCGTTGCTCGGCGGTGTCGGCCTGGGCGAGCGCGGTGGCGGTCGACTCGTCGATGGTGAGGTGGGCCTGCAGGGGGCGGAGGGTCCGGCGCGGCCGCAGCAGCGTGTTGACCTGGACGCCGTAGACGGCGTTGCGGACGCCCAGCAGGGACGCCGCGGTGGTGGCGGCCGCGAGCGACCCGCCACCCGACAGGACGCCGATGAACGCGAACTGCGAGCCGCCGGTGAACATCAGGGCGCTGAGCGCGACCGCCTGCCCCACCGACAGCCCGGCGGCGACGGCCAGCGCGCCGAAGGAGATGCCGTACAGGCCCACCGCGACCGCGATGGACAGCCCCATCCGGACCGCGGGCGTCCACGGCAGCCCGGCGGTGAGGGGGGCGGGGCTGATCACGCCGGTGATGGTAGCCCCGCCCCGCTCAGCTCAGTCGAGCAGGTCCGCGTACAGGACCGAGGAGAGGTAGCGCTCGCCGAAGCTCGGGATGACCACGACGATCGTCTTGCCGGCGGTCTCCTCGCGGGCGGCGAGCTCACCGGCGGCGGCCAGGGCGGCGCCAGACGAGATGCCCACGAGCAGGCCCTCCTCGCGCGCGGCGCGGCGGGCCCACTCGACGGCCGTCTCCGAATCCTGGGGCAGCACCTCGTCGATCACCGAGCGGTCGAGGATCTCCGGGATGAAGTTGGCCCCGATGCCCTGGATCTTGTGCGGGCCGGGCGCCCCACCGGACAGGATCGGCGACTCCTTGGGCTCGACGGCGACGATCTTCACCTCGGGCTTGCGCTCCTTGAGCACCTGGCCCACCCCGGTCACGGTGCCGCCGGTGCCCACACCGGCCACGACGTAGTCGACCTCGCCGTCGGTGTCGGCCCAGATCTCCTCGGCGGTCGTCTTCTTGTGGATCGCCACGTTGGCCGGGTTGGCGAACTGGCGGGCCAGCACCGCGCCCTCGGTGGAGGCCGCGATCTCCTCCGCCTTGGCCACGGCGCCCTTCATGCCCTCGGGGCCGGGGGTGAGGACGAGCTCGGCGCCGAAGGCGCGCAGCAGGGCGCGGCGCTCCTTGCTCATGGTCTCGGGCATGGCCAGCACGACCTTGTAACCGCGGGCCGCGCCCACGAAGGCCAGCGCGATGCCGGTGTTGCCGGAGGTGCCCTCGACGATCGTGCCGCCGGGCTTCAGCTCACCGGAGGCCTCCGCGGCGTCCACGATGGCGACGCCGATGCGGTCCTTGACCGAGTTGGCGGGGTTGTAGAACTCGAGCTTGGCGTAGACGTTGGCGGCCGTGTCGCCGAACAGACGGTTGATGCGGACCAGCGGCGTGCGGCCGATGAGGGCCGTGGCGTCGGAGAAGTAGGTGGTCATGGGAGGGTCCTTTCAGGTGCTGGAGCGGTGGGTCAGGCCTTCTGGACGGTGATCGTCCAGGAGGCGTCCCCCACCTGCTCGAAGTGGGTCACAGGGTAGCCGGAGGCTGCGGCCCAGTGCGGGATGGAGTCGGTGGCCTGGGTGCAGTCGAAGTCGATGACGAGTTCGTCGCCGGGCTCGAGCTGCTTGATGGCCTGCTTCGCCTCCACCAGCGGGAAGGGGCACACCTGCCCGACCGTGTCGAGCTGGTAGCGGCGTCCGCCCTCGATGGTGGCGACGGGGGTCACGGCGTCCACGTCCGGGCTGACCGGGGACTGGACGAAGGTGGTGCTGGGGTTGCGGAAGCGGTCGAAGAAGCCCATGGGTGGTTCCTTTCTCAACGGGACGCCGCGGGCTGCGGCACGAGCACGGGGGCGGCGCCCTCGCGACGGTGGGTCTGGATGAAGAAGCGGGCAGCGACGCCGACACCGAGGAAGGTGAAACCGAAGGCGAGCCAGCCCTGGTAGCCGAACAGCGCGGTCTGGACGAGCGCGTTGCCGATGGTGCACCCGCCGGCGATGGCGGCGCCGATGCCCATTAGCGAGCCGCCGCCGATGGCGCGGACGGCCGTGCGGGCGTCCGGGGCGCGGAGGCGGAACTCGCCGGACAGCTTGGCGGCGATGTACGAGCCGGGGATGAGGCCGAGCACGAACAGGACGCCCCAGTCGATGCGCTCGACGTTTCCGGTGGCGAGGAAGTCCACGATGTTGGCGCTCGGGGTGGTGATGCCCAGGCCGGCGTTGCGGCCGGCGGCATTGCTCAGCGGGTAGGCCAGTGCGGCGAGGCCGCCGACGGCGATGGCGCTGGCATACGGGCTCCACGGCTTCTGGAACAGCAGGTGGGACAGCCCGGTGCGCTGGCTGGTGGACGCCAGCGTGGCGACCCGCTGGTGGCGCTGGCGGGTGATGGCCCAGGCGACCACGGCCACGAGGATCGCGACGAGGAACCAGGGGCTGATGCCCAGCGAGCCGTGGATCGTGGTGAGCTCGGACTTGTCGGCGCGCGCGGCGTCGTTGACGGGCTTGAGGGCGCCGTACTTCATGATCTGGGCGAGCAGGGCGTAGAAGATGAGCGCGATCCAGGAGCCGATGAGGCCCTCGCCGGAGCGGTAGTAGGTGCCGGTGGCGCAGCCGCCGGCCA
>JAUNSA010000202.1 GCA_030539405.1 Propionibacteriaceae bacterium | reverse complement strand
CCGTGCGTGGCCTGCCCGCTGAGGTGGCCGGCCAGGATGGCGTGGGAGGCGGCGCGGTCGGCGTCCACCAACAGGGCGTCGCTGGGCCAGCACAGGGTGAGCCCCAGCGCGGTCGTGGTCACGCCCGGCGCCCCGGACGCGCTGGCCAGCACCAGGAGGCTCATCGCCCCGACCCCGTCTGGACGAGCGCCACGCGGTCGGCCGCGGCCAGGCGGGCCACCTGCTCGGCCGAGCCGGCGGGAACGTTCAGCGCGAACAGGGTCGCGCCGTCGCCCTGGGCCGCCGGCGTCCCCACGATCGAGGCCTCGACGCTGCCCGGGACCTCCTGGTCGACGGCGCTGGGGTCCGGGAGGGCCACGACCAGCACCGACGTCCCGGGCCGCAGGTCGGCGTCCGGGAAGCGCCCCGGCGCCAGGCGGAGCCCCACGCGGGCACTGCCCAGCGCGACACCCGGCTCGCCCCACACCCCCTCGACCAGGAGCCCGCCGGCGGGGATGTCGGTGGTCGCCGCCTTGCCCACGACCTCACTGACCCGCTCCTCCGGCACGGCGCGCACGTCGATGCCCGCGCCCAGGGCGACGACGGACAGGTCCGCCGGCTGGATCACCTCGCCGCGATGGATGGTGCGATTCACCCGCAGTACGGGTTCGGACGCCACCACCGACAGGTAGACGAAGGCGGAGGCGAGCCCGCCGAGGCACACGGCAAGGATGCCCGCGAGCAGCCACATCGGGCTCCTGCGCAAGCGAAGGCGCGGACGCGTCGCGTCCGGAACGGAGGGGACCATGGGGGTGGGTTCCTTGTTCCTGGGGGGTCGGACGAGAACGATGGTAAGCACAACCGATCCGCCAGCGACAGCTTTCCATCATGTGGCTGTGGACAACTCCCCGAATCTGTGGACAACGGCCGTCCCGTGAGACGGATCCTCCCGCAGGTCGGGAAACTGGTGCTCAGTACCAATACGGCGGGTAGGGTGAGCATCACTTCTCGACAACGTTGTCTTCCAGGAAGCAAACCCATGAGCCGTCAGCCCACGTCGAATGTCTCGGTCGATGCCATCACGCTGCGCTACAACAACGAGACGCGCCACGTGGAGGTCGGTGTCTCCCGGCGCATCATCGAGCCCTACCTCGACCAGCTCGCGCTCCCCGGCGTGACCCTGTGGGAGGGCGAACGACTGGCGGACGCCGTGGAGCGGGCCGTGCAGACAAAGCTCGGGCTCGGAGTCCGCGCGCAGGGACAGCTCACCGTGTTCGACGAGCCGCACCGCGACCCGCGCGGGCAGACGCTCTCAGTCGTGATGTGGGCCGTGGCCGACCACCCCGAAGAAGCCCCTGACTACGTGCTCTGGTACCCGATCGAGGACGTCCCCGAGCTGGCGTTCGACCACAACCAGATGATCGAGTTCTGCCGCCCCCTGCTCGTGGACCGCCTCTGGCGCGACTTGTCCTTCACCCGGGCGCTCACCGGGGCATCCTTCCCGGTGTCGGCCGCCGTGGCGATCACGCGCTCCCTCACCGGCACCGCCCCCGACCGCGGCAACCTGAACCGCCGCCTGGCGTCCGTGCGCGGGTTGGGCATCAGCCACAAGCGCGTCGTGGTCGGACGCGGGCGTCCGGGCACGTTGTGGGAATGGCAGTCCACCCACCTGGAGCCGGAGGGCGCGTAGGTCGGGCGGCGCCGCGCCTCACCCCTTGTGGCGCGGCTTCTTGTACGGCTTGTCGGAGTTGAAGCCGTCCTTCTTGAAGCCGTCCTTCTTGAACGGCTTGTCCCGGAACGGCTTGTCGCGACGATCCCGCTCGCGGGTGCGGTCACGCACGAACGACGGACCCTCGTCGCGCTGCAACTCGATCAGCTTCCCGGACACGCGCGTGCGGCTGAGCTTGTCGAGCACGGACGCCGGCAGGTCCGGGGGCAGTTCGATGATCGAGTGGTCCGGGCGGATGTTGATCCGACCCATGTCGGCGCTGGTCAGGCCGCCCTCGTTGGCCAGTGCCCCCACGATCTGGCGCGGGGTGATCCGCTGGCGGCGTCCGACCGAGACGCGCCAGGGCACCAGGTTGCCGCTCGGGCGCGGACGCCGTTCGCGGGCGAAACCGTCCCGGGGACCCTCGGAGTCGCGGTCCTCGCGCCCGCGGCGTCCGGCCTTGTCCTCGCGGAAACGCTCGTTGCGGCGCTCGGCCTCGGGGTCGAGCAGCATGGGCTCGTCCCCCTGCAGCACGGCGGCCAGAGCGGCGGCGACGTCGACCTCGGGGACGTCGTACTCGTTCACGTAGTGGGCGACCACATCGCGGAAGAAGTCGATCTTGTCGGGCTCGGCCAGGGCGGCGGTGATGCCGTCGTCGAAGCGCGAGAGGCGGGTGGCGTTGATGTCGTCGGCGGTCGGGAGCGGCATGTGGGTCAGCTCCTGGCCGGTCGCCCGCTCGATCGAGCGCAGCAGGTGTCGCTCGCGCGGGGTGACGAACGAGATCGCGTCGCCGGAACGACCGGCGCGCCCCGTCCGGCCGATGCGGTGCACATAGCTCTCGGTGTCGGTGGGGATGTCGTAGTTGACCACGTGGCTGATCCGGTCGACGTCGAGGCCACGGGCGGCGACATCGGTGGCCACGAGCACGTCGAGCTTGGCCGACTTGAGCTGGTTGATCGTCCGCTCGCGCGCGGCCTGGGGCAGGTCGCCGTTGATCGCGGCGGCGCTGAAGCCGCGGGCGCGCAGCTTCTCGGCGACCGTCTCGGTCTCGTTCTTGGTGCGGACGAACACGATCATGCCGTCGAAGTTCTCGACCTCGAGGACGCGCGTGAGGGCGTCCAGCTTCTGCTGGTAGGACGCGATCATGTAGCGGTGCTTCACGTTGGCCGCCGTCGACGTGCGCCCCTTGACCTGCACCTCGACGGGGTCGTTGAGGTAGGTCTGCGCGAGCTTGCGGATCGTGCGCGGCATCGTCGCCGAGAACAGGGCGACCTGCTTGTCGGACGGCGTGTCGGCGAGGATCTTCTCGACGTCCTCGGCGAAGCCCATGTTGAGCATCTCGTCGGCCTCGTCCAGCACCAGGTAGCGGAGCTCGGAGAGGTCGAGGGTGCCGCGGTCGAGGTGGTCCATGATGCGGCCGGGCGTGCCGACGACCACGTCGACGCCGCGCGCCAGCGCGCTCAACTGGACGCCGTAGCCCTGGCCCCCATAGACGGGCAGCAGGCGGACGCGCAGGTGCGTGGCGTACTTCTCGAACGCCTCGGCGACCTGGAGGGCGAGCTCACGGGTCGGGGCGAGCACCAGCGCCTGGACGTGCTTGGCGCGGGGCTCGAGCCGCTCGAGGATGGGCAGCGCGAACGCCGCCGTCTTGCCGGTGCCGGTCTGGGCCAGCCCGACGACGTCGCGGCCCTCCAGCAGCGCGGGGATCGTCTCGGCCTGGATCGGGCTCGGCCGCTCGTACCCCAGCTCACGCAGGGCCTTCAGGATGCGGCTGTCGAGCCCCAGGTCCGCGAAGGTGGGGCCTTCCGGCTCATCAGTCTGCGCGTCGGCGGCCTCGGGCACCTCGGTGGTCTCGGGCTGTTCGACCTGGCCCTCTTCGTGTTCGCTCACCCGTCAACCGTAATGCCCGCGCACCGGAACCGACGAGTGCTGGCAGTGAAACTGCCGGTCCTC
>JAUNSA010000201.1 GCA_030539405.1 Propionibacteriaceae bacterium | reverse complement strand
CGCGGCGCCCCCTGCAGGATTCGAACCTGCGCTCCCGCCTCCGGAGTGGCTCGACCTCGGCGTTTGTGGCGTGTTCGGCGTTGTCGTGAGCGGGTCTGGGTGCTGGCCGCGTTGGCTGAAATGGTCACGGCCGGGCCGCGTGTGACCAAATGGTGACCACGGCCCGGCCCTGTTCGATTACGCGCGGCGGTGGTCGATCAGCCACTCGGGCAGACACTCGGGGCACGCTGTCGCCCTGTGGTCACAGTCGGACGCCGAGGCGATGTGCACGTCGTCGGGCAGGGCGCCGGGTTCGCGGAGTTGCAGGCGGATGGAGTCGCCGAAGACGGGGCCGAACGCGTCGATCGCGCGGACGACGTCCGCGAGCTGACGGGTGACCGCGGCCCGCTCGGCGTCGGCGAGAGCGAGGCCATGTGCGTCCTCGAAGCTCTCGACGGCGTCGGCGGCCGTCACGGTGACGCCGTCGGCGGCCTGGTCATTCAGGTACTCGGCGCAGAGGGAGAACACGGCGTCGAGGTCGAATGCGTGGGCGCGGGAGAGGACGCCGAGGTCGGCCGAAGCCGGGGGGAGTGCCGGAGCGGTGTTGGTGTTCATGGTGGGTTCCTTCGTTGGGTTGGGGTTCAGGTGAGAACGCGGACGATGCGGGCGGCGGGGACGAACGCCGGGCGGGCGGCGCCGACGGCGCCGGGGCCAGGTCGCTCGGTGATCCACCAGCCGGTGCACACGCGCTCCTCGTTGGCGTCGGTGCCGAACTCGGGGTAGAGGGCGGGGTCGCGGGCGATTGCGGTAGAGGTGCCAAGGCGGTACTCGATGGCGCGGGCCGGGGGGTTCGTTGTCATGTCTTTAGTATGCATCGCACGCGCTGCAAAGTCAAGCGGGCAGGAACTCGGCCGGGCGCCCGAGGGTGGGCGTCCGGCCGAGGGGTCGGGGCGTCTGGTCAGACGCGGGCGGCGCGCGCGTGGCGGTGCGCGGTGAACGCGCGGCCCCGGACGTAGGCGGCGGTGTGCGGGTCGTCGTCGATCGCCTCGGCGAACAGGAACAGCAGGCGCCCGGCGGCGTGTAGCTCGGCGTACTCGGTGGGGTTCTCGGCGATGCCCAGGGCGTCCAGGACCGTGAGCGTCCGCACGTTGTCGAGGCGGGTGCGCGTTCCCGATCCGCGGTAGTTGTGCGTGTCGCACAGCAGGGAGTGGGCGACGTTGTTCGCGTGGCTGCCCACGCGTGCCCGGGCGAGCCGAGTGGCGGGCCGGTAGCAGAACGAGCAACGGGGGGCGGTGCTCATGGTGAGGTCGGACGCGGCGGCGAGGGCGTAGGCGGTGGTGTTCATGGTGGGCTCCTTGGGTGTGGTTCGGGTCGGGGGCGGGCGCCGGGCGCCCGCCGAGGGGTCAGCGGCCGCGTGCGTCGAGGTAGGCGGCGCAGCGGGCGCAGGTGACCCGCGCCGTGTCGCCGGTCAGGAACAGTTGCCCGACGGTGCGCGCGCGGGCGCCACACACTGGCCGTAGGCGCATGATCGCCAGCAGGTTGCCAGTGGCTCGCGCCCGGTCGAGTTTGGCGGGGTCCACGTAGTGGTCGACGGGGCCGGGGAGGCGGTTGGCGATGTGGTTGGCGCGGGCGGTGGCGTTGGTGTTCGTCGTCATGTCTTGATTATCGCAGCGCGTGCGCTGCAAAGTCAAACATTGCTTTGCCGCGCGTGCGCTGCGATACTGGCGGGCATGGCAACCGAGCACGTGACCACGAGCGCGGCCGCGGCCCTCGCGGGCATGGCACCCGCGTCCTTCCGCGGCCTAGCCGCCCGCGCCCGCGCCGACGGCGTCGAGCTACACGCCCCGCGCAAACTGTGGCCCGACACCCGGACGCCACTGTGGGACGCCGAGGCGGTCCGCAGCTACCTCGCGGCCCGGCCCGGCCGAGGCTGGCACGGCCCACGAGCCGCTGAACGCAGCTAGGACGACGAATAGCGGCCCCACCCGGTCAAGGGTGGGGCCGCTGTGTGATTGGTCAGGTTGTCGGTGTGCCGGGCAGGGTGGCGGGCCAGTCCTCGTCGGTGGGGTATGAAATCATGCCGCCGCCGGTATTGCCGGGTTGCTTTGAGAGGAAGAACGGTGCTCGGCTGAAATTGCGGTCTTGGTTGTCGATATTGATACCGAACAACCCCCGGGGTGCCGCATTCGTTGGGTTCTCCGCGTACCCCCCAGCTGGAAAGTCTCGCATATACAGGGTACTGAAATGCGCCCCCATCATCCGCCGGCCACTGTGCTGCTCCGTGAAGTGAGCAAAGCCCGGAGGGGCGGCCCACCCATATTTTCCCGATGGGAGACCCACGCCATTATGGCTAAGGGGCGTGTATTGCGCGTAAACGACGCCGCCCATTCTCCGAAGGAAGAAGAAGTCCTGAGCCTCAGGAGTACTTGGGTGAGTAATGTCGGTCGAACAATCCCGCCAGCCGGTATCCCCGTCGATGACCACCCACGCCGTCCCGCGGCGTTGCCACACCCACGCGCCTTGTGGGCCGTCTGTGGAGATGAACAGGGTGCCGCTGGGGGCGGCATTCGCCTGTGTGCGGACGTCGGGGTCGGGGATCGTGTTGGGGATGTCGGGGCGTCCGGCGGAGGTGATGCCGCCTGGGGCTGCGGTGATGAGCGCTCCGGTCGGGCCACGTTCCCCACGTGGCAGGGTCAGCGAAAGCGTCTGTTCGGGAGCATCCCCGGTGATCGACGCGGCAGCCGCCTCGCCCGTCTGCACGGTGCCGATGCTCAGGGTGGTGGTGGGGCCGGGCTCGGTAGACGTGAGAGGCGGGCCAAGCTCGCCGCCCACACTCAACCTGTCACCCTGCCACTGCACGACGGGCGCAGGGCCGGGCACGGTGGACGTCAGCGGTGGACTCGACGCGCCGTCCACCACAAGCCGGTCGCCGTCCCACTCCACCGACGGTGCAGGGCCGCGGAGGTCGGGGCCGGGGATGCCGTCCACCGTCAGCCGGGTACCGTCCCAGTCGAGCACGGGCGTGTGTCCGTCCTCGGCGCGGGGCAGGGCGAAGGTGTCGGTTGCGCCGTCGGTGTAGGTGACCGTAGCCACACCATCCGCGCCCGTCACCGACGCGATACCACGCCCCGCCTGCCCAGCAGGCGGCTCGGGCAAGCGGAGGGTGAGCGTGTCCGACGCCCACGATGCCACCGGATCAGCACCGGCAGGCAGCGACTCCACCACCACACCCCGGACGGCGACCGTCTGCACCACCTCGGCGGGGCCGGGCACGAACCCGCGCAGCCCGGCCAACGTGACCGTCTCTCCGGCCTCCACGCGGGCCTCCCAGCTCTCACCGTCCGGGAGCGTGACCCGCCACACGCCCGGCCACAACTCAACCGGCCGCGGCGGCGCGCCATGAAGTAGATCGCCTTGCCGGTCGAATCGCGCCCGGACCGTGCGCACGGCGCCTGAATGAACAGGCGCCGTGCGTTCGTCGAGCCGGACCGGCGCGAACCGGACCTCGCCCGGCATAGGCGACAACGGGCCCCGGTTGTCGTACGCGGGGCCCGTCACGGTGGCGAACTCGGGGCTGGTCATGCCCGCGGGCCGCCGTCGAGGTCGATCGTGCGGGAGAACTCGCCCACCTGTCGGCCACTGTCTACCTCAATGACGGCCCCGCCGATTTCGACG
>JAUNSA010000200.1 GCA_030539405.1 Propionibacteriaceae bacterium | reverse complement strand
AGCGCGGCCGCTGGGCCCACTACACCGCCGTGGTCGGCGTGCTCGACGCCGCGCGGGACTTCCTCGGCCAATCGACCGCAGGGCCGCGATGCTGCTGAGCATGTCCATCATCGCCCTGCGCCATCGTCACAACCACCAGTCGCCTCCGACCGGATCCGCTACTGCCGAGGCGTTCACACAGCACGGCGGGGCTGGCTACGTATGGCGTGACACCTGAAGGCGGCTCGGGCATACTTAACCTCGTTCGTTAAGTATGGCTCCAGCTTCGGGAGGGCCGGTGCCCATAACCTTCGGGGCTGACCCCATCACGGTCGAGGTGGAGTCGATCTTGGGTGCGCTCGCAGCCGGCGACCTGGTGGACGCCTCTGTGGAACGGCAGTTCGTCGACCTCAAGGAAGAGGACGGGCGGCGGGATCGGCAGGGCAACGTCGGCCCGAGTTTGCCGCACAACGAGGAAGCCGCCCGAGCGTTGGCTGCTGACGCCGCCTGCATGGCCAACACGCCGGGCGGGGGCGCGTTGATCGTTGGAGTCACCGATACGGGGCTCCTCGTTGGCACGGAGCTGGACACCGAGTGGCTGAGGCACCGGATGTGGGAACTGTCGGGGAAGGCCCTCACGTCTGATGTAGTGGCCAGGGAGGTTGCGGGGGTCCGGGTTCTGGTCATCCGCAGCCCGCAGGCGTTCGAGCCCATCCGGGTCAACGGGAGGATCCGGTGGCGGGTGGGGACCAACTGCGTGGAGGTTGATCCACACACGTGGCACGCGCGTCGCATGGACACCCTCAACTATGACTGGTCCGCGCAGGAGTCGGCATTGACGGCCTCGGACGTGCGTCCGGCGGCGATGGCGCTCGCGCGCGATTTCCTCCGGGAGTCGGGCGAACCCCACGCGGCGGAGCTGGCGTCCGACAACGACACCAACCTCCTCCGCAGGCTCAACGTCGTCACCCGCGACGGCCGACTCACCAACGCGGGAGCGCTCGCGTTCGTCGGCCGGGCTGACCCGGGCTTGGACTACATCCGCAGGGCGCATGCGGGAGGGGATTCGTTGAGCCGGATCCAGAAGTCCGGACGATCTCTGTTGGAGGAGTTGGGCGACGTCTTCCAGGCTGTCGATGCCAACACCCCGACCGTGCACCTCCCGCGAGGTCTGGTCATCGCCCAACACCGGGAGATTCCGAGGCGTGCGGCGCGCGAGGCCATCGTGAATGGGGTCGCCCATCGGGAGTGGGGTATCGCTGATCCCACGGTGGTCGAGCATGTCGGCCGCCTCCTTCGTGTGACGAGCCCGGGGGGATTCGTGGGCGGGGTGACGGCGGACAACATCATCACCCATCCCTCCCGCTCGCGAAACAGGGCGCTCGCCGAACTCCTCGCTGCCCTCCGCATCGCCGAACGCGAAGGCGTCGGTGTCGATCGAATGATCACCGACATGGTCGGCGTGGGCCATCCGCGCCCGGAGTTCGAGGAGATTCCTGGGCCGTACGTCCGAGCCTCCCTGATCGGGGACGACCTGGACGTCCCGTGGATCGCCTGGCTGCGCGGCTTCGAGCCCCCCGATGAGCCCGAGGACCTCAATTCGCTCCTGATCCTGCGTCGGTTGCTGGAGGAGGGCTGGGCCGACGCGCTCAGAGTCGCGCTGCTCATTCAGGAGAACGTGGGTGCAGCCCAAGGTGCCCTGGCCAAGCTCGCTCGAGCGCGCATGAACGACCAACTGGTGATCGAGACGATCCAAGGCACTCCCGAGGGCGCCGAGCCTGTGTGGTGCCTCCATCCCGCGGCCGCGAACCAGTTGGCGGCGCTGGATGAAGACTTCGGCCGGTCACGGCGGCCCACCCGCATCTCGGTGGCGAGATCTTTCGCCCGTGCCCGGGGCCGAATCAGTTCCACGGAATTGGCCGCCCTGACGGGTGGGCGGCCTCAGAACATGGGACCGACCCTGAAGGGGCTGGAAGACGAGGGCGTGCTTGCCCCCGCATGGCCCTCCCGGCGCGGCAAGGGCTTCTACTACCGCTACACGGGTGACCCGTCATGACCTCAAACCTCGGCTTCTTGGCCACGGAGTGGCTGGCTCTGGCCGGACGCCGTGCGTGCGGAGTCGTTCGGTCGCACCGACCCACGCACCGAGGTCTTCTACGCCGCGAACGCCCCTGCCGGGAAGGTTGTTCTCGACGATGACCTACGCGCTGTCGACCGTGATCGGCATCGGGATTCTTCACAACTGACGTGGACGACGGTGCTCACAGTTGCTCGTCGGTGCGGCCCCAATGGGCTCGCCACCGCTCATCGCTCATGGCGTAGACGAGGTTGTCGTCCCAGGCGCCGCGACACCAGTACGACCTGGGTGCGAACGACTCGACGTGCATCCCCAGCTTCTCCAGTAGCTTGGCCGACCGCGCGTTCTTCGGTGACAACTGCGCCAGAATCCGGTGACAGCCGTGCCGCTCCACCAGGTCCTCGACCACGGCGGAGGCCGCCTCGAACGCAAAGCCCTTGCCCTGGTACTCCGACCGGAGGGTGAAGCCGATCTCGGCGACGCCGCCCTGCTCGTGCAGATCCACGTAGAGGTCACCGATGAGTTCGCCTTCATGCTCGATCCCGATCTGGCGGGCCTCACCGGGGGTGATGTCGGACCAACCGGATTGGGCGTCGACGTGACGCTCGACGTGATCGCGGGTGACCGGGAGGTCCCAGTCCTGCAGGTCCGCCACCGCGGGATCGTTGCGGTAGGTGAGGATGACGTCGATGTCGCTCTCGCGCAGCGGACGCAGCAGCAAGCGATCGGTTCGTCGCGGGTAGGCAGGGACCATGAACCTCAGTATGACTGGCCGCCACTGACGGCGGGAACGGTGACGAAGTGCCACACCGTCCCGAGGGGTTGGGCGCCGTGGGCCAGCACATGGAGGTGGCCGAGCAGGCCATGCAGGGCGTGGGCGGTGCGGGAGTCCGCGGGATCAGCGTGCCCTTGCTCGCGGGCGAGCTGGTGCCGTGCCCACGCCAGCGATGCCTCCAGCGACGCCAGATCGCTCCCGGCGAAGGGCTTGCCGGCAACCGCCCGATCAGCGATCACGAGGACATCGGCCCCCACCGGGTGCTCGCACAGTGGTGAACCTCCGAGCTGATCCCGGATCGATCGGAGCGCATGCAGGGCCGCGGCCCGCTCGTCACCGTGCCAGCGGCGCGGGCTGGTCGGCGTCACCACATCCGGCGTGGGCCGGCGTTGGCCGTGTCGCTTCTCGCTGCGGCGCAGGCTCGTGTAGCGCTCATCAAGGTCCCGGCGCATGCTTCGGAGATCGTCGAGGAGTACCGCAGCGGGCAGGAGCAAAGCTGGGTCCCGCCAGGGCCGCCCGACGCGGTCCTCGAGGTACGACCAGGTCGCCTGGAACCCGATCGGCTCCGCCATCTGGATGCAGGAACCCAAGGCGCGGAAACGGTGAGACAACGGCAGCGACTCATCTCGGACCCGCCTAACCTCACGCCCAAAGCCCACGACCACACCCTACGAGACGCGAAGCCACCCCTGTCGGTGCCTAGCACAGCGGAATCCAGCACGCGTTCAACGCAGGCGCCGGCGCTGAGCGCACCTGAACCCAGCGCGAGGAATCGCGTGCTGGGTTCCGGTGTGGCAGGGCATGGCACCACCCAGATCCACGACAGATGGGGTGCCGA
>JAUNSA010000199.1 GCA_030539405.1 Propionibacteriaceae bacterium | reverse complement strand
CGATCTCGCCGACCGGTTGGGGGTGGCCCAGTCGGTCATTGCGCGCTGGGAGACCGGCGAACGCGTCCCGGACGCCGTGGCGTTCAGCCGCGTGCTGGCCGTCGCGGGCCTGCGCCTGGCGGTGGTCGCCGACGACGGTGAGGCGGTGGGTCCCATGACCGACGAGGCGCCGCTCGACGGCCAGCGCCGCCGTTACCCGGCGCACCTGGACGTCCGCGACGACCTCCAGGCGATCGGTGGGGAGACGCGCCTGCTGGCGTCGCACCGGGGGCGCCGCGACGCGATCCGGGCCAGGGAGGGGGTGCCGGGGGACCATCCGACGTGCCAGCACCTCACCGCTGAGCGGCGCCGTCGGTGGGAGGCGCGCAAGGCGCTGCGGGTCGCCGAGGCCCAGCAGCGGCGGGAGGTACGTGAGCGGCGGGAGGTGCTCCATGGGCGGATGTCAGGGGCCGGGGAGAAGGCGAACGGGGGGCGGATGTCTGGGGCCGGGGGGAGCGCGAACGGCCGGCCCCGGGAGGGGCCGGCCGTCGGCGAACATGCCTCCGGTTGGACGGAGCGCTGACCTGCGTCAGTGGGCGATGGCCTCGCCCGCGCCGGCACCGGTCATGGAGCGAACCTCCATCTCCGCGGCGAGTTCCTCGTCGCCACGCACCGGCGAGGTGATCGTGCCGATGTAGCCGGCCAGGAAGGCCAGCGGGACCGAGACGAGCGCCGGGTTGGTGAGGGGGAACCACGCGAAGTTGACGGCCTCGCCCAGCATCGCGGACTTGCTGCCCGAGATGGAGGGGGAGAACAGGATCAGCACCACGGAGCTGATCAGGCCGGTGTAGATCGACCAGACCGAGCCGCGCGTGTTGAACCGGCGCCAGTACATCGTGTACAGGATCGACGGCAGGTTGGCCGAGGCCGCCACCGCGAAGGCCAGCGAGATCAGGAACGCGATGTTCTGGCCGTTGGCGAAGATGCCGCCGACGATGGCCAGGACGCCGATGGCGATCGACGTCATGCGTGCGACCTTGACCTCCTGCTCGGGGTCGGCCTGGCCGCCCTTGAGGATGGAGTTGTACACGTCGTGGGCGAACGATGCCGACGCCGTGATGGTCAGGCCGGCGACCACCGCGAGGATCGTGGCGAAGGCGACGCCGGAGATGATCCCCATGAAGATCTCGCCACCGAGCTCGAGGGCGAGCAGCGGCGCAGCCGCGTTCGCGCCGCCGGGGGCGGCGAGGATCGCGGCGGGGCCGACGAGCTTGGCAGCACCCATGCCCAGGACCAGCGTGATCAGGAAGAAGATGCCGACGAGGGCGATCGCCCACACGGCGGAGCGACGGGCTTCCTTGGCGGTGGGCACCGTGTAGAAGCGCATCAGCACGTGGGGCAGGCCCGAGGGGCCGGCCACCAGAGCGATCGACAGCGACAGGAAGGACAGCTTGGTCCACTCCGAGGCGCCGTACTGCTGCATCGGGACGAGCAGGTCGTTGCCGTTGCCCTGGGTCGCATCGAGCGCGACCGTCTGGGCCTGAGCCATCAGGGCGGACAGGTTGAAACCGTCACCGAACAGCACCAGGGCCGCCATGACCGCGGCGCCACCGACCAGCAGGACGGCCTTGATCATCTGGACCCACGTGGTGCCCTTCATGCCGCCGATGAGCACGTAGGCGACCATGAGCAGGCCGACCAGCGCGATGACCAGCGACTGCATGTTGCGGTCGGAGACGCCCAGCAGCAGGGCCACCAGGCCACCCGCGCCGGCCATCTGCGCCAGCAGGTACACGAACGAGATGACCAGGGTCGAGGTCGCGGCTGCGGTGCGCACCGGCTTCTGGTTCATGCGGAAGCTCAGCACGTCGGCCATCGTGTACTTGCCGGTGTTGCGCAGCGGCTCGGCCACGAGGAACAGGGCCACGATCCACGCCACGAAGAAGCCGACCGAGTAGAGCAGGCCGTCGTAGCCGTACAGAGCGATGGCGCCGGTCACGCCCAGGAAGGCCGCAGCCGACAGGTAGTCACCGGTGATGGCCAGGCCGTTCTGGCGGCCGGAGAAGGAAGCGCCGCCGGTGTAGAAGTCGGTTGCCTTGGACTTCTGGCGGGTCACGACGATGACGATGGCCATCGTGGCGACGACGAAGATGGCGAAGACCGCGATGTTGATGATCGGGTTGCCGTACTGGGTGGTCTCCAGCAGCGTCATGCCTGGACCTCCTTCTCAAGCTTGGCCTTCAGCGCGCCCGAGACGGGGTCGAGCTTCTTGTTGGCGAAATTGACGTAGATGGCCGTCCACGCGTAGACGACCGCGAACTGCAGCAGGCCGATGGTCATGCCGACGCTCAGGGACCCGATCAGCGGGGTCGCCATGAAGTCGACGGCGTAGATCGACAGCAGCACGAAGGTGAAGTAGGAGACCAACCCGGCCACCGTCATGGGGAACGCGAAGGTGCGGAAGGTGGACCGCAGGTTCTCGTACTCCGGGGTCTTGGACACCGCTACGAAGGAGGCGGTGCTCGGCTCTTCGTGGGGCTTCTCCGTGTGCACCAGCTCCGGCAGGGGCCAGTGATCCTCGGGGAGATGGAACTCTGTTTCGTCGTCCCAGTTCTTGTCGGGCGACGCGTCACGGTTGTGCGTCATGCAGGGCGCTCCTCACGCGGACGTGGGGCCGACGTTGGCCCCGTCTTCGGAGAGGCTAAGGCAAACTTCCAAGAATCTCAACATCGAGATTGTCGAGATCGAGGTAGTAGCCCCGATGGCGGCGGACCTGCTCCGTTGCCGTCGTGCCTCCAAGGCCAGTGAACACCGCAGGTGACCTCGCAGGCGAACCCTGATGCGCCGTGGCGCGCGCCGCTGGATCGACCCCGAGGTCCTAGGCTGTGGGGGTGCCGATCCGAACCTGCGTGGGCTGCCGCGTGTCCGCCGACCAGTCCGGCCTCGTCCGGGTGGTCGCCGCGCCCGACGGCTTCGCGATCAGCCGCACCGCCCCCGGTCGCGGGGCTTGGCTCCACCCCGGCTGCGGCGCGCTGGCCCTGCGCCGCCGCGCCCTGCCGCGCGCACTGCGCGTGCCGGCGGGCGAGCCGCAGGGGCTGGCCGCGCTGACCGCCGAGGTCGACGCGCTGGCGTCCGGCTTGGGCAAAGTGGGGTCGGAAGGACTAGACTGACCGCTGCGCTTCGTGCAGCTCGTGCGCGAACACAACCAGAAGGTGGGCTAGCGCTCATGACCACTCGATGAGTACCCAGTAATGAGCACCAACAACTAACTGGCCTGCGCACGCACGCGGGCCTGAAGGAGAGTAGTGGCCAAGGTCCGCGTCTACGAACTCGCGAAGGAGTTCGGACTCGAAAGCAAGGATGTCCTCAAGACACTCCAGGACATGGGCGAGTACGTCCGGTCCGCATCATCCACGATCGAACCGCCGGTGGTCCGCCGGCTGACCGAGAAGCTCAAGGGTGGCCAGCAGGCCGCCCCCGCGGCGTCCTCGGCACCCCCCGCGTCCAAGCCGGCCCCCGGGCCGCGCCCGGGCACCCCGGGCCCGAAGGCGACGCCGGCAGCACCGGCTGCCCCCACTCCGGCCGCTCCCGCGCCGAGTGCCCCCGCGTCCGCACCGAAGGACGCCCCGGCCCCCGCGCCGGCCGCCCCCGAGGCTGCGACCCCGACCGCTCCGGCGGCCGAGTCCGGCCCGTCTGCACCGGCTCC
>JAUNSA010000042.1 GCA_030539405.1 Propionibacteriaceae bacterium | reverse complement strand
GGCAAGGCGGCCAACGCCGGTGGCGTGGCCACCTCCGCGCTGGAGATGCAGCAGAACGCGTCGCGTGACTCCTGGAGCTTCGAGCACACCGAGGAGCGCCTCCAGGACATCATGGTCGGCATCCACGAGCGGTGCGCCGAGACGGCCGAGGAGTACGGCAAGCCCGGCGACTACGTCATGGGCGCCAACATCGCCGGGTTCATCCGCGTCGCCGACGCGATGATGGCGCTGGGCGTCATCTGAGCGGCACCGACAGCGACGGGCAGGTCGGCGGGATCGATCCCGCCGACCTCGCCACGACGCTGCGCGTCCTCGACGAGCTGGCCTCGCTGCCTGAGGACCACCCGCACGTCGTGTCGGTGCAGCGGGCTTCCGGGCGTCTGCACAAGCTGTTGCGCAAGCAGCGCCGGGCGCAGGCGAAGCGGGCGGCCAAGGCGCCCCTGCTCGCCCACGACCAGGCGATCCTGGACGCCACCGCGACCGGCAACCCGCTGCGCATCGACGACGAGACCCGCGGCATCCCGCTGACCTCGTCGGCTCCCGGGGCCATCGCCGGCGAGCTGGCCATCCCGCGGGGCTGCTACATCTGCCACACCAAGTACACGACCGTGGACGCCTTCTACCACTGGCTGTGCCCGGCCTGCGCCGCGGCGTCCCACACCAAGCGCGACCAGGGCACCGACCTGACCGGACGCCGTGCGCTCCTGACCGGCGGTCGGGCCAAGATCGGCCTGCACATCGCCCTGCGGTTGCTGCGGGACGGCGCCGACCTGACGATCACCACGCGGTTCCCCAAGGACGCCGCCCGCCGGTTCGCAGCGCTGGCGGATGCCTCCGAGTGGCTCGACCGGCTCACCATCGTCGGGATCGACCTGCGCGACCCGACCCAGGTGATCGCCCTGGCCGACGAGGTCGCCGCCGGGGGACCGCTCGACATCCTGATCAACAACGCCTGCCAGACGGTGCGCCGCTCGCCCGGCGCGTACGCCCACCTCGTCGACGGCGAACAGGCGCCGCTCGAGGCCGACGCGACGCCGCGGATGATCACCTTCGACCGGGTGAGCGAGGCCCACCCCGCAGCCCTGGCCGGCGCTCTGCGGACCGGCGAGCACGCCCACGCGGTGGACGCCCCGACCGTCGATGTGGCGTCGCTCGCGCTGACCGCCGGCTCGGCCTCCCTGGAGGCCTACCGGGCCGGCACCGCCATCGATGCCGGCGGGCTGCTGCCCGACCTGGCCAGCACGAACAGTTGGACGGCGCTGGTCGGCGAGGTGGACGCCCTGGAGATGCTCGAGGTGCAGTTGTGCAACCAGATCGCGCCGTTCCTGCTGGTCAGCCGGCTCCGACCGTCGCTGCGCGCCGCGGTGGAGCGGGGAGCCCGGCGGGCCTACATCGTGAACGTGTCGGCCATGGAGGGGCAGTTCTCCAGGCGCTACAAGGGGCCGGGGCACCCGCACACCAACATGGCCAAGGCCGCGTTGAACATGCTGACCCGGACGTCGGCGTCCGAGCTGTTCACCACCGACCACATCCTGATGACGGCCGTCGACACCGGCTGGATCACCGACGAGCGGCCCCACCAGACCAAGCTCGACATCGCCGCCGAGGGGTGGCACGCCCCGCTCGACCTCGTGGACGGCGCGGCGCGCGTCTACGACCCGATCGTGCGCGGCGAGGCCGGCGAGGACCTGTACGGCGTCTTCCTGAAGGACTACGAACCGTATCCCTGGTGATCGTCCTGGTACCGGCAGGACCGGGGGAGATCACGCCTCCGGTGAGGACGGGACCGCAGACCAACGTGGTACGACCAGGTGCAGACGACTCTCCTCCGCTTCACGGGGCTCGACCAGGGCGTTCGTCCGCCGACAGAACGCCAAGCCGGATTCCACCGTCGACCAATCGCCGCGCGAGACCCAATGCTGGGCATGGTTGAACACGGCGAACAGCGCCTCCGGGCCGCCGTCATTGGTCGCGCGTGTCAACGCAGAAAGATAATCGAGCCGCAAGATGGTGGGGACGATGACGCGGTGCACCCCTGCCGCGGCGAGGACGTTGTTCATGGCGACTCGCGATGACCGCCCGTTGCCGTCAACGAACGGATGAACCTCACTGACCAGGAACTGGGTGTACACCGCCCGACCGAAAGGATCGAGGACCTGCTGGCCCTCCTCCCAGCCTGCGCGCAAGGTGCCGGGGACAAGGTCGGGGGCGACGAACTCCGATGACCCGGCCCGGTTGGGGAGATCCTTCCACAGGCCGGGTCGGGACGTCGGGCGGGAACCCATCATGGTCGCGTGCCGGGCGCGGAGCCGGTCCAGGAACTCCTCGGCGTCGGATGGCTCGACCCGCATCTCCGCCGACGCCACCACGTGGAAGGTGCCGGCGATGTCGTGTGCATCCTCCGGCCGCCCATGATCGATGCCGGCGTAGACCACACCGACGGCCTCGTCCACCGTGAACTCGGTTCCCTCGATGTAGTTCGAGAAGTAGGACTCCCAGAACGGGACCGTCGAGGTGACGGTCGGCTCAACATCGCGCCTCGCAATCGGGGCCAGGGCGTTGAGGCTGTGGGCGAAGGCGACGAAGCGCTCCACCCGCGCACGATCGTACCCTTCCCCTCGCTGGGCAGCACGCAGGGCCCGGGAGGCGGTGTCCACGGTCTTGATCTCTGCCCTCGCTGCTGCCACGAACACGGTGATTCCCTCGGAGACCTTCTTCGGGGCCCGATCTCGCACGTCCAGGAGCAGGCGGTCGATGCGATCGGGCGAGGTGGTGTTGACGATCTCAACCACGCGATCGTGGAGTTGCTCCCGGGTGAGTTTCCGGACGCGTGTGCTGGGCCTGCCCGGGTGGTCCGCAGAATTGTCGACCAGAGCGCGGGCAGTGGAGGCCAAGAAGATGCCATCCCCGAACGGGATGTCGTCCGCATCCCTGCGGCCCACCATGTCGGGTCTGATGGTCAAACCCGGTAGTTCGAGAGGTCGGCGCCGTGCATGGCTGACGTTGACCTCACCCTGCGTGGGATTGCCGTCGAAGGCGTTAGCGTAGGTGACGACCGCGCCTCGCATCACCTTGCCGACGATGGAGCGCCATTCCTTCATGACGACCTCGACGAGTGTCCCGGTGGTGTCGTCGCTGTAGATGCCGTTGGCCACGCGTCGGAGTTGACCTGAGGCCACGCGTCGCTGGAGTTCGGTGCGGCTGTAATCGTTGCTGGTGTAGATCGTCACTTCCACTCCGTTCTGTCAGAAACCCCGGACATGTGTGACGTTTTGTCAGAAACTATCCTAGTTTACGTTACGGTTTGTCAGAAGGTCCGTCCGGTCGGAGGAGTCGTGCGCGGGTGCCAGCGCCGTGGCCTGGGCACACAGCACCTGTTGACTGACCACGTCGGAGTAGAGCACGAGGTCGTCGAAGCGGGCGACGTGCACGACGTCGGCCAGCGCAGGGTCGGCGTCCGGCATCAACTCCAGCAGGGCGTTGTCGCGGGCGGTGACCAGCGTGGGGTGGAAGGTGACCCCGGGGCGGTCGTCGAACACGGCGGCGTAGAAGATGCCGGTCTCGACGAGGTCCTGGAAGAAGTGGGACCCGTAGGAGAGCTCGGGGCGGAAGTTGCCCGCGGCGTCGGTCGCCTCGACCAGCGCGGTGGCGTGGTTGATCTCGGCGAAGCGCACCGGGACGCCCAGCGACTCGGTGGTCGTTCCCCACCGACCCGGCCCCAGCAGGAGGAAGGAGTCCTCGGCCAGCCGCCGGTTGACCTGCCCGACCAGCCGCGCCACCCCGTGCTTGCCTGAGGAGCCGAGGGCCAGGTACGGCGTGGCCCGCACCATCACCACCCAGTCGATCGGGAGGCGGACGTTGCCGCCCATGAACTCACCCGACGAGGCGAACAGGACGCCCCCGGCGTCCACCACCTCGGGGATCGCGACCGAGGAGCCCGGCCCACGGGTCTGCAGCGGGCGGCACTGGACGATGCCCACGCGCGGCTCGCCCGCGGCGGTGATGTTCACCGTGAACTCGACGTCGACGGGATAGTCGTACGCGGCGGCCAGGGTGGCCAGCGCCTCGCGCATCAGGGTCGGGAAGGTGGTTTCGCCCAGCAGGCCCTTGAAGTCGGCCACCACCGGGTCGGCGCGACCGGTGGTGCGGCGTCCGCGTTCGCGCTCGCGCTCGGCGATCCGGCGCAGCGCGGCACTGTCGGGGCTGGTGAACAGCGACCAGTCCGCGCCCACGTCCGTGGTCACGAGCTCGGCCAGCGGCAGCGTCGTCGGTTCGCCGCGCTCCAG
Organism: Propionibacteriaceae bacterium; assembly: GCA_030539405.1. Taxonomy (GTDB): domain Bacteria; phylum Actinomycetota; class Actinomycetes; order Propionibacteriales; family Propionibacteriaceae; genus Propioniciclava. Next base: position 14,687 of record JAUNSA010000042.1, on the reverse strand, counting down.
GTCGAGGACGTCGACGTGGTGCTGGCTGAATGCTGAGAGGTCCTCGGGGTCGGAGAGGCGCCCGTTGAGGGGGTCGGCGAGCGCGACGATGCGGGCGTGGTCGCTGGTGGTGCGGTCGACCGCGCGGGTGCCCAGCCCGAAGACGAGGCGCAGCATGCCGGCCTCGGCGTCCACGCCGGCGTCCCACGTGTAGAGGTTGGAGGAGTTGGCCACGCCGGCGGCGTGGGGGAAGAAGAGGCGTCCGTGGTGGTCGCCGGAGACCCGCTGGATCAGGATGGCCATCTGCTCGTCCACCTCGGCCAGGCCGCGGGACAGGCGGTAGCGCAGCGCCTCCTCGCTCATCGCCGAGGCGTAGACGGCACGGATGGCGTCCAGCAGCGCCTCGAGGCGTTCTTCGGGCGAGCCCTGGTTGGTCAGGAAGAAGCTGTCGTACTTGCCGGCGAACGCGTTGCCGAAGTTGTCCTCCAGCAGCGACGACGAGCGGACGATGATCGGCGCCTGTCCGACGTGGCCGAGCATGTCGAGCAGCTGCTCGCGCACCGACGCGGGGAAGCGCCCCGTCGGCATCAGGTTGTGCAGCGTCGCGCCGGCCGACAGGAACGTCTCGGGGTAGCTCTGGGCCAGGCGATGCTCCCACCAGCCGTTGCTGACCAGGTAGTGGTAGAAGACGTCCGCCCCGAGGTGGAAGGAGTCGTGCGGCTCGAGGTGCTCGGTGAACCGGTCGTCGATGTCGTCGGCCAGGATCGCGCGGGCCGTCAGCATGCCGACGGCCTTGCCGCCGATGTGGCCGGTGCCGATCAGGCGGGTCGCCACCACGAGCAGGTCGTCCAGGGTGAGGTGGTGGCGGGCCAGGCCGGCCATCCGCCCGTCGTCGCGCCCCAGCAAGGCGTCGGCGAGCAGGGCGTGGGCGTCGCGCTGCTCGGCGATGCTGCCGTCCAGGGCGTCGAAGGCGTCATCGACCAGCCGGGTCCAGTGGTCCGGACGCCGACGCATCCGTCCGCGTGTGGCCGCGAGCCGGGCCGAGGACGCCGAGGACGTGACCGGGATGGCCTTCTCGCCGGCGATACGGTGCGGGAAGAACATGGTCGCCGAGCTGCGGCCGTCCACCTTCAGCGGGTGCACATAGGTCTCGTCGGCCACGACCTGCAGGTCGAACAGCACCTGCGTGGTCTCCCGGATGCCGGCGACCGTCGCCGCGCTCACCTCGTCGCGGAGCAGCGGGAAGTAGGCGACGGTGTCGAGCTCGTAGAGGAACGGGCAGGTCACCTTGAAGAAGCTGGTCAGCAACAGGTCGGAGTGCCAGGCGTCCAGCAGGGCGGCCAGCGAGTCGAACACGTAGAACGCCTCGCGCCCGGTCTCCTCGATCAGGTCGTGGACGGCGATCGCGAAGGGCTCGAAGCCCTCGGTGGGGTCGAGGTGGTGCACCTCGACGTCGTCACCCCCGACGAGCGAGGGATGGTCGGCGAACCGGACGTAGACCAGGCGGCGGCCATCACGCCGGGCGCTGGAGACATAGGGGGCCAGGACGCGCACGAAGTCGTCCAGGTCCTTGCAGTGCCACACGACGTTGTCGCCGATCCGGAGGCCGTCGATGGCGGCATCCAGCCCACCGATGCCGGTGCTGACGCGTGTCGTCACTGTGCCTCCTCGGGGTCTCGCCCACGGACCGCCAGCATGAGGAGCAGGTTGTCGCGTATCTCGTAGACGATCCGATAGTCACCAGTTCGGACGCGCCATGCTCCTTCGCCACCGACCAGCTTCTTGGCGCTGGTGGGTCGGGGCTGGGTGGCCAGCAGTTCGATGGCAGCCTGGACCCGCCGCAATGCGCCACGGTCGAGCTTGCGTAGTTGTCGTGCGGCCGCGGGCGTGACCTCGATCCGGTAGGTCATGCCAGGCCGAGGTCGGCCTTGACCTCGTCCCAGGGGATTGGCCCCTCGCCGTCGGTGATCTCGGCACGCGCCGCCCGGGCTGCCTCGATGTCGGCGAGATCCTCGGCGGCTTCGATCAGGCGATCCAGATCCTCGGCGTCGATGACCGCGGCTACGCGCTGGCCGCGTCGCGTGAGGTAGACGGGGTTGTGCCTGACCCGCGCCTCATCCACAACTTCCGCGAGGCGGGCCCGCGCGTCGCTCACCGTCATGTAAGTCATGACCCATCCTAACGCGGTAACAGCGGAAATGTACAACAAGCCGCCTAGGTCGACCGTCGAGCGCCAGCCCCAGGCCTGTCGCGTCCGTACGGCAGCACGTCGTCCGAGCGTCCGGGCACGCGGGGATAGGATCGCCCCCATGTCCAAGGTCCTGATGAAGCTCCCGGTGGGGGAGAAGGTCGGTATCGCCTTCTCCGGTGGTCTCGACACGTCGGTCGCGGTCGCGTGGATGCGCGAGAAGGGTGCGATCCCCTACACCTACACCGCCGACATCGGGCAGTACGACGAGCCCGACATCGACTCGGTCCCCGGGCGGGCAGGCCAGTACGGCGCCGAGGCGTACCGGCTGGTCGACTGCAAGGTCGAGCTCGTCAACGAGGGTCTGGTCGCCCTCCAGTGCGGGGCGTTCCACATCCGCAACGCGGGCGTCCCCTACTTCAACACGACCCCGCTGGGCCGCGCCGTCACCGGCACCATGCTGGTGAACGCGATGTACGCCGACGGCGTCCACGTGTGGGGTGACGGCTCGACCTACAAGGGCAACGACATCGAGCGGTTCTACCGCTACGGGCTGCTGGCCAACCCCGAGCTGCGCATCTACAAGCCCTGGCTGGACGAGGACTTCGTCACCGAGCTGGGCGGCCGCGACGAGATGAGCGCGTGGCTGACCGAGCGCGACCTGCCCTACCGGGACAGCCAGGAGAAGGCGTACTCCACCGACGCCAACATCTGGGGCGCCACGCACGAGGCCAAGAAGCTGGAGTACCTCGGCACCGGCATGGAGATCGTGGAGCCCATCATGGGCGTGGCCCACTGGCGCGACGACGTCGAGATCGCCGCCGAGGACGTGTCGGTCACCTACGAGCAGGGCTGGCCGGTCGCCATCAACGGTGAGCGCCTCGACCCGGTCGCGCTGGTCCACAAGGCCAACGAGATCGGCGGACGCCACGGGCTGGGCATGAGCGACCAGATCGAGAACCGCATCATCGAGGCCAAGAGCCGCGGCATCTACGAGGCGCCCGGCATGGCGCTGCTGCACATCACCTACGAGCGGCTGGTCAACGCCATCCACAACGAGGACACCGTGGCCGCCTACCACAACGACGGGCGCCGCCTGGGCCGTCTGCTGTACGAGGGCCGCTGGCTGGACCCGCAGTCGCTCATGCTGCGCGAGTCGCTGCAGCGCTGGGTCGGCTCGGCCATCACCGGCACGGTCACGCTGCGCCTGCGCCGCGGCTGGGACCACTCCATCCTCGACACCGAGGGTCCCGCCCTGAGCTACCACCCCGAGAAGCTGTCCATGGAGCGCGTGCAGGACGCCGCCTTCGGGCCGGTCGACCGCATCGGCCAGCTCACCATGCGCAACCTCGACATCGCCGACACCCGCACGCGCCTGGAGCAGTACAGCGGCCTGGGCATCGTGGGCGGACAGGTCGCCGACCTGGTGGGCCAGCTCGAACCGGGCCTCGCCGACCGCTACCTGACCGCCGAGATGAGCGAGCCGGATCCGGCCGTGGAAGAAGCGGTCAGCATCGCCAGCATGGAGGGTGGCACGGACTGACGTGACCGAGGTATTCCTCACCTGGCCCGTCCTCCTCGTGGTGGGGGCACTGGTCGGCTCGCTGGTCATCCTGGCCAAGTCGGCCGACATCCTGGTCGACAACGCCGTCGCGCTGTCCAAGGTGTGGGGGATGCCCGAGCTGGTCGTCGGCGCCACCATCGTGTCGCTGGGCACGACGCTGCCCGAGCTCGCGGCGTCCGGCATCTCGGCGCTGCAGGGAAGCGGCGAGTTCGCACTCGGCAACGCGGTCGGCTCGATCATCACCAACACCAGCCTGATCCTCGGCCTGGGGGCGGTGTTCGGCGCGATCGCGGTCGGCCGGGCCGAATCGCAGAAGCTGACGATCCTGTTGGCCGCGACCGCCGCCCTCATCGTGCCGACGCTGGTCACCCTCGGCCCGGACGGCCAGGGCCACCTGCCCCGCTGGATGGGCGTCGTGCTGCTGGTGTCCCTGCCCGTCTACCTGGTGTGGATGGCCCGGCAGCGATCCCCGCAGGTCAGCGCACCCGACGGTGAGCCGGCCGACTCCGGCGTCCTCGTGGAGCCCGACCTGGCCGAGGAGGCCCCCCATCCGTCCCGCCTGCTGGCGATGGTCGCCCTCGGCGCGGTCGGCATCGCGGGCAGCGCCGTCGTCCTGGTCGGGTCGGCCGAGGCGCTGGCGATCCGCGCGGGCGTGCCCGAGTTCATCCTCGCCGTGACCCTGGTCGCGTTCGGCACCAGCGTGCCCGAGCTGACCACCGTGATCACCGCGGCCCGGCGCGGCTTCGGGGGGCTGGCTCTGGGCAACGTGCTGGGCGCCAACGTGCTCAACATCATCCTCGTCTCCGGGTTCGCCGCCGCCGTGATGCCCGGCGGCATCCCCGTGGGGGTCGACTTCATGCTGGTCAGCTACCCGGCGCTGCTGATCGTGCTGGGCCTGTTCGGCTGGTTCGCCTACAACACCCGGGTGAACGAGATCCGGGTCAAGGAGGGCATCGCGCTGGTGGTCATCTACGTCGCGTTCCTGGCGGCGAGTCTGCTCGTGCCGAACTTCCTGTGACCCGGCCGGCGCGCCCCAACCCGTCGGGGCGGGCGCTCGACAAGGAGATCCTCGCGCTGGCCGTGCCGGCCTTCGCCACCCTCATCGCCGAACCGCTGCTGGTGCTCGCCGACACCTGGATCATCGGCCACCTCGGCACCGCGCACCTGGGCGGGCTGACCCTGGCTTCGGGGATCCTGCAGCTGGTCGTCGGGCTGTCGGTGTTCCTGGCCTATGGGACCACCGCCACCGTCTCGCGCCGCCTCGGCGCCGGCGATCGGGCCGGGGCGCTGTCCGGCGGCATCGACGGCATGGCCCTGGGCGTGCTGCTGGGGACCCTGTTCGCGGCGGTGCTCGTGGGCGGCGCCCCAGCCATCCTCGGGCTCTTCGGCGCCGCGCCCGAGCCGACCGCGCTGGGGGCGTCCTACCTGCGCGTGGTGGCGCTCGGACTGCCCGCCCAACTGCTCATGCTGGCGGCCACCGGCGTGCTGCGCGGCCTGCAGGACACCCGGACGCCCCTGCGGGTGGTCGTCACCATCAACCTGCTCAACATCGCCCTCAACGTGGCGCTGGTCTACGGGGCGGGCCTGGGCATGGTCGGCGCCGCCGCGGGCACGGTCGCCTCCCAGTGGACCGGCGCGGCGATCATGGCCGGCGTGGTGCTGCGCGCCGCCCGCCGCGAGGGCGTGCCCCTGCGCTGGGACCTGCTCGGCATCATCGTCGCCGCACGACTCGGCGGATGGCTCGTGCTGCGCAACCTGTCCCTGCAGGCCGCCTTGCTGCTCACCACGTTCACCGCCGCCAGCCTCGGCACCACCTCCCTGGCCGCCCACCAGGTGGTCGGGACGGTCTGGTCGACGCTGGCGTTCGCCCTCGACGCGTTCGCCATCGCGGCCCAGGCGATGGTCGGTCTGCGCCTCGGGGCCGGCGACGAGGCCGGGGCGCGCGGCGTCCTGGGGCGCGTGCTGGCGTGGGGCGTGGGCTTCGGCGTGGTCGTCGGGCTGGTCGTGGTGGCGGCGCGCGGGCCGCTGTCGGGCGCCTTCAGCCCCGACCCGGGGGTGCAGGACGCCGCGGGCGCGGCCCTGCTCGTGCTCGCCGTCCTGGCCCCCATCGGGGCGGTGGCCTTCCAGCTCGACGGGGTCCTGATCGGGGCCGGTGACGCCCGCTTCCTCGCCGGGGCGGGCTGGGTCTGCACGCTGCTCTACGTCCCGTTCGCGCTGGTGGTCTGGGCCAACGGCGCCGGGCTGACCTGGCTGTGGGCCGCCTACGGCGTGTGGCTGGCCGCCCGCGGCGTGGTGCTCGGCCTGCGCACCCGGTCGAGCGCCTGGCTCCGCCTGGGCGCCTGAGGCTCAGGTTCCCCTGCCGAGGCACCCGCGCGCGGGTAGACTGGCCCAAAGCTCCACCACGGTGCAGTGGCTGTCACTCACCGAGGAGGGAGTCATGACCACCACGCTGGACGCCACCGGAAAGATCGTCGTCGGAACTGACCTGTCAGGTCGCGCGGGAGTCGCGGTCGACTGGGCTGCCGAGCGCGCCGCCGCACGCGGGGTACCGCTCCTGATCGTGATGTCGGTGCCCGAGGTCCCCATCCCGCGCCGCAGCCGGATGTTCGACGCCCTCTCCACCGGGGACTGGCCCAACCGCCTCACCGAGATGGCCCAGGACAAGATCGCCGCCCTCGCCGACACCGTACGGGCCCAGCATCCCGACCTCATCGTCGAGACCGAGGTCGCGCTCGGCATCGCGTCCTATGTGCTGGCCCGGGCGTCCAAGACGGCCGACCTCGTCGTGGTCGGCGCGCGCGGCGAACACGCCCCGCTCAAGGTGCGCGCGCTCGGCGGCACGGCCGACGCGGTCGTCGCCCACGCGCACGGGCCCGTCGCCGTCGTCACCGACCACGGCACCGCGAACCCGGACGGCCCCGTGGTGGTCGGCGTGGACGACTCGCCCGAATCGGACGCCGCCGTCCGGCTCGCCGCCGAGGAGGCCCTGGCCCGCGGCGTCACCCTCCGCGCGGTGCACGCCTGGGACATCGCGCCCTGGACCATGGGCCACATGGGCCTGACCGGCATCTACTCGCTGCCGCCGCTGGAGGCGCTCCAGCAGCACGCCGAGGAGCTGATGGCGCCGGTCCGCGAGTCCCACCCGGGTCTCGACCTCGTCGTCGAGGTCACCGAGGGACGCCCCTCGGCGGTGCTGGTCGAGGAGTCGGCCCAGGCCAGCGAGATCGTCGTCGGGTCGCGTGGCCTGGGCGGTTTCACCGGCCTGCTGCTGGGGTCGACGTCCAAGGAGATCCTGCGCGACGCCCAGTGCCCGGTGATCGTCACCCGGGCCGAGGAGGGCTGACCCGCCGGCCCCCAGCGCCCCGTGCCCTCGGCCTAGGATGAGCCCATGCTGAAGGTTGCCGTGTTCGGGGCGCAGGGGCGCATGGGGGTCGAGGTCTGCAGGGCGGTCGAGGAGGCCGACGGGCTCGAGCTCGTCGCCGCACTCGACGCCGGTGACGACCTGGACGCCGCGCGCGGGGCCGACGTCGCCGTCGACTTCACCGTGCCGGACGCCGTCATGGAGCACGTCGAGTGGTGCGCGGCGCACGGCGTCCACCTCGTCGTCGGCACCACGGGCATCACGCCCGAGCGCCTGGACCGCATCAAGGAGCTGTTCTCCACCGGCGAGGCGAACGCCGTGGTGGCGTCCAACTACTCGATCGGCTCGCTGCTGATGATGAAGTTCGCCGAGATCGCCGCACCGTTCTTCGAGTCGGTGGAGATCATCGAACTCCACCACCCGATGAAGGTGGACGCCCCCTCGGGCACCGCGGTCACCACCGCCGGGCGCATCGCGGCCGCACGCGCCGCCGCGGGCGTGGGGGAGAGCCCCGATGCCACCGAGATCGACCCCGACGGCGCCCGCGGGGCGAAGGTGGACGGCATCAGCGTGCACAGCGTCCGCCAGCGCGGCCTGTTCGCCAACCAGGAGGTCCGCCTCGGCAACGAGGGCGAGCAGCTCGTCATCACCGAGAACGGCTTCACCCGGGCCGCCTACATGCCCGGCGTGCTCGCCGCCGTCCGCGCCGTCGGCACCCTGCCGGGCGTGACGGTCGGCATCGAATCGCTGCTGGGGATCTGACCGTGCGCCGCGTCCTCGGCGTCCTGCTGGCGCTGGTCCTGGTGGCCGTCGCGGTGGTCATCGGGGGCGCGTACCTGTTCGACGACCGCATCCGCGACGAGGCGCAACGCCAGGTGGCAGCCAACCTGAAGGCGGGCGTCCCGTTCACCGTCACCCCGACCGTCGAGATCGCCGGGCACCCGTTCGCGTGGCACCTGCTCACCCAGCGCTACCCGTCGGTGCGCGTCACCGGCGCCCAGGCGCCCGTCACCGTGGCCGAGGGCACCACCCTCAACCTCCTCAACGTCGACGTCACGCTCACCGACGTCACCACCACACCGGACGCCGTGCGTGCGGCCTCGCTGGCGGGCACGGGCCGGATCACCTGGGACGAGGTGAGCGCCCTGGCGGGCGTCCAGATCGGCGACGCGGGCGGCGGACGGTTGTCGGCCACCGGCAGCGCCGACGTGTTCGGCGTCGCCGTCACCGGGTCGCTGACCGGCGTCCCGCACCTGGACGTCGGCGCCCAGACCCTCACCATCGCCGACCCGCAGCTCGAGGTCGCGGGCGTCCGCCTGCCGGATGTGGCCACGCGGGCGCTGGTGGCCGAGCTGGTGCAGCCGTTCGAGGTGCCCCTGCCCTACGGGTTGGGGTTGGACGCCGTGGAGCCCCGCCCCAACGGGCTCGGCCTGAGCGTCAGCGGCGTCGACGTGGAGTTCCCGACCGCCTGAGCGCCCGCACCGCTCAGTGCACCAGCTCCACCGGGTGCGGGGAGCGCTCGCCGGTCCGGACGCGCCCGGGCGGCGTGCCGTCGCCGAAGGGGGTGCCCGGGAGCTGGTCGCGGTCGTGGCGCGACAGCCACACCACGGGGTCCGGCCCGGCGGGCACGATCTGCAACGGGTTCAGGTCGGTGTGCACCACGTAGTAGTGCTCCTTGATCTGCTCGAAGTCGATGGTGTCGCCGAAACCGGGGGTCTGGAACAGGTCGCGGGCGTACGCCCACAGCACCGGCATCTCGGTCAGCTTGGTGCGGTTGCACTTGAAGTGGCCGTGGTAGACGGCGTCGAAGCGCACCAAGGTGGTGAACAGGCGGACGTCGGCCTCGGTGATGGTCTCGCCCATCAGGTAGCGCTGGGTGGCCAGGCGCTCCTCCAGCCAGTCCAGGGCCGTGAACAGGCGGGCGTAGGCGGACTCGTAGGCCTCCTGGGAGCCGGCGAAGCCGCAGCGGTACACGCCGTTGTTGACCTCGGTGAAGATGTGCTGCATCACCTCGTCCATCTCGTCGCGCATCCCCTCGGGATACAGGTCGGGGGCGCCCTCGCGGTGGTGGGCGACCCACTCGGTGGAGAAGTCGAGCGTGATCTGGGCGAAGTCGTTGGTGACCACGGCGCCGGTGGTCTCGTCCACGATCGCCGGCACCGTGATGCCGCGCGGGTAGTCGGGGTCGTAGGCCAGGTAGGCGTCCTTGAGCCGCGGGATGCCGAGCATCGGGTCCACCCCGTCGGGGTCGAGGTCGAACGTCCACGAGTCGGCGTCGTGGGTGGGGCCGGGCATGCCCAGGCTGATCGCGTCCTCCAGCCCGAGCAGGCGACGCACGATGATGGCGCGGTTGGCCCACGGGCAGGCGCGCGCGGCGATCAGGCGGTAGCGGCCGGGTTCGACCGGGACGGCGTCCTCACCCTCGGCGACCTCGGCCTTGAGCCGTGTCGGGATGTAGCGCATGTCGCGGCTGTACTCCTTGCCCTTGCTGGAGTAGATGCCGCCGGTCGTGTGTTCCGTCTGCTCCGCCATGGAACGAGCCTAGTCGGCCGCGCTGCGCACGGGCAGGGGTCGTTCACGGCAGGATGGGGGGTGAGCACCACGATGGGGAGGATCTCATGGCCGCGGACTACGTCCTCGCGATCGACCAGGGCACCACGAGTTCCCGCGCGATCGTCTTCGACCACGCGGGCCGGGCGGTGGCCACCGGCCAGAAGGAACACGCGCAGTCGTTCCCGCGGGCCGGCTGGGTCGAGCACGACCCGGTCGAGATCTGGGACAACATCGTCGCGGTCGTCGCCGAGGCCCTGGCCGGTGCCGGCGTCACCGCCGCCGACCTGGCCGCCGTCGGCGTGACCAACCAACGGGAGACCGCCGTGGTGTGGGATCGCGCGACCGGCGAGCCCATCCACCCCGCCATCGTGTGGCAGGACACCCGCACGGACGCCCTGTGCCGCGAGCTGGGTGCCGGCGACGCCGACCGCTGGAAGGACCGGGTCGGGCTGCCCCTGGCCACCTACTTCACCGGACCCAAGGTCCGCTGGATCCTCGACCACGTCGACGGCGCCCGCGAGCGCGCGGAGGCCGGCGACCTGCTGGCGGGCACGATGGACTCCTGGGTGATCTGGAACCTCACCGGCGGCACCGACGGCGGCCTCCACCTCACCGACGTGACCAACGCCTCCCGCACCCTCCTGATGGACCTGGGGACGCTCGCCTGGGCCGACGACATCGCCGAGGCGATGGGCGTCCCGACCGCGATGCTGCCAAAGATCCGCTCCTCGGCCGAGGTGTACGGCACCTGCCGGGCCGCCGGGCTGGACGGGGTGGACCTGGCCGGCGTGCTCGGCGACCAGCAGGCGGCCACGTTCGGGCAGGCCTGCTTCGAGGTCGGCATGGTCAAGAACACCTACGGCACCGGCTGCTTCATGCTGATGAACACCGGCGAGGAGCGCGTCGCCAGCACCCACGGCCTGCTCACCACCGTCGCCCACCGGATCGGGGACGCCGCCCCCGTCTACGCCCTGGAGGGCTCCATCGCCGTGGCCGGCTCGCTGGTGCAGTGGCTGCGCGACAATCTCGGGCTGATCGAGTCGGCCGAGCAGGTCGAGGAGCTGGCCGCCAGCGTCGAGGACAACGGCGGCGCCTACATCGTCCCGGCGTTCTCCGGGTTGTACGCCCCCCACTGGCGCTCGGACGCCCGCGGGGTGATCGCCGGCCTGACCCGGTACGTGAACCGCGGGCACCTGGCCCGCGCGGTGCTGGAGGCGACGGCCTACCAGACCCGCGAGGTGCTGGACGCCATGGTCGCCGACTCCGGCGTGGACGTCGCCGAGCTGCGCGTTGACGGGGGCATGACCCTCAACGACGCCCTGATGCAGTTCCAGGCCGACCAGCTCGACGTCGACGTCGTCCGGCCCGTCGTGCCCGAGACCACCGCATTGGGGGCGGCCTATGCCGCCGGCATCGCGGTGGGGTTCTGGGCGGGGACCGACGATGTGGTCGCCAACTGGGCCGAGGACGCCCGCTGGACGCCGCAGATGGACGCCGAGGAGCGGGAGCGCCTGTTCGCGCACTGGAAGAAGGCCGTCAGCCGGACCTTCGACTGGGTGGAGGAGTGAGCGCCCCTACGCCAGGGCGGTGTGCATCCGGAGCATCTTGACCGAGGCGGCCTCGTCCTCGGTGCCGACCGTCCGGTGACCACCGTCGGGACCCCAGCCGGCCGACTCCAGGAAGCGGCGCAGCGGGTCGTCGGTGGAACGCACCCACCAGGTGGCCGTGGTGAAGCCGTCGGCCCGCAGGGTGTCCGCGACCGCGTTGAGCAGGCGCGACCCGTGGCCCTGGCGCTGGGCGGGCGGGTCGATGATGAACTCGCCGATCATCCCCGCCTCGGGGCTGGCGTCCTCGTCGTCGGAGGGGCCGACCGCGGCGAAGCCCACGGGGCGTCCGCCCTCGATGGCCACCAGGACGCGGAACTTGGCCAGCGGTGGCCGCGTGATCGCGGCGGCCCAGGACTGGGTCATCGAGTCCAGGTCCACTGAGGCGAGCACGTGGTCAGCCACGTCGCTGGGGAAGAGCTGCTGCCAGCTCCGTCGCTGGATGGACGCGATCCGCTCGGCTTCGGCGGGGAGGGCGAGGCGGCAGGAATCGGCGGTGCGCGGGGCGTCGGTCACCCCGCCATGCTAGCCGCGTCCGGACGCCTTCCGGGGCGACGGCGTCCGGACGCCCCCGCGTGTCTCAGCTTGTCGCGGACTTGCCCTCGACGGCGGCCTTGATGACGGCCACGACGGCACCCACGGGCAGCCCCGACCCGTTGACCACGACGTCGTACCACCCGTTGTCGCGCGGGTCGAAGTGGTAGGTCTTCTGCGACAGTTGTGAGCGGAACTCGTCCTCGATGAGCTGGCGCCTGGCGGCGCGTTCCTCGCCCAGTCCGCCTTGGGCGGCGAAGCGGACGCGTCCTTCGACCGAACCGTCGAGCTTCACGTGCACGGTGTTGGGGCGGTCCTTGAGGATGTACTGGCCGTTGCGGCCCTGGATGACACCACCGGCCTCGGCGGCCCGGTGCACCTGGGCGGTGTTCTCCTCGGCCATGGCGGCGTAGTTGGCCTGCTCTGCGGTCGCCGCGTTGGAGACGGCACCGTCGAAGGCGAAGTTGGCGGGGGCGAAGTTGCGCAGCAGGCGGCCCAGCGCGCCCTCGCGCTCGCGCTCCGCGGTGGCCTCCTCGATGGCTTGGGACGAGTACGCCTGCTGGTGCAGCGGCAGCCCCAACTCCGCGGCCAGCGCTTCGGACACGGCTTCCATGTTCGACCCGTAGGTCTCCCACAGGGTGATCACGAGGGGGTGTTGACCTGTCATCACGTCCTCCTTCGGAGTGGTCGGTCTCTTCATCGTAAGTCGGGGATGGCGGGCGTGCGGCCGGTTGCCGCAAGGAGGCACCGCTAGAGTGGCCGCGTGCGTGAAGCCTTGAAGACACCGCCCCAGCTCGCCCCCGGCACCCTCCGGATCACCCCGTTGGGCGGTCTGGGTGACGTCGGTCGCAACAGCGCCACCTTCGAGATCGACGGCGAGTTGCTGATGGTCGACTGCGGTGTGCTGTTCCCCGACGAGAACCACCCCGGCGTCGACCTGATCCTGCCGGGCCTGCACCTGGTCACCGATCGTCTCGACGACATGGTCGCGCTGGTGCTGACGCACGGCCACGAGGACCACATCGGTGCGGTGCCGTTCCTGCTGCGCCGTCGCCCCGACATCCCCGTGCTGGGCAGCAAGCTCACGTTGGCCTTCGTGCGGGAGAAGCTCAAGGAGCACCGCATCCGCAACGTCGACCTGCGGGAGGTGGCCGAGGGTGACCGCGTGACGATCGGCAACTTCGACCTCGAGTTCCTCGCCGTCAACCACTCCATCCCGGACGCCCTGGCCGTGCACCTGCGCACCAAGGGCGGGACGGTGCTGCACACCGGCGACTTCAAGATGGACCAGCTCCCCCTGGACGGTCGCATCACCGACCTGCGGGCGTTCGCGAAGGTGGGGGAGGAGGGCCTCGACCTGTTCATGGTCGACTCCACCAACGCCGAGACCCCGGGCTTCACCACGCTGGAGAAGGACATCCAGCCCGCCATCGAGCGGGTGTTCTCCCATGCCAAGGGCAAGCTGATCGTCGCCTGCTTCGCCAGCCACGTGCACCGCGTCCAGCAGGTGATGAACGAGGCGGTCAAGGCCGGCCGCAAGGTCGTGTACGTGGGGCGTTCCATGGTCCGCAACATGACGCTGGCCGCCCAGATGGGCTACCTCGACGTGCCGGGCAACACCCTCATCGCCCTGGACGACATCGAGAAGTACGCCGACGACGAGGTGGTCATCATCTCCACCGGGTCCCAGGGTGAGCCGCTGAGCGCGCTGAGCCGCATCGCCAACCACGAGCACCCGATCATCCGGGCCGGCCACGGCGACACGGTGCTGCTGGCCAGCTCGCTGATCCCCGGCAACGAGAACTCGGTCTACCGGGTGATCAACGGCCTGACCAAGAACGGGGTCAAGGTCGTCCACAAGGCCAACGCGCTCGTGCACGTCTCGGGCCACGCCTCGGCCGGGGAGTTGCTCTACTGCTACAACATCGTCCGTCCGCGCAATGTGATGCCGGTCCACGGCGAGGTGCGCCACCTGGTCGCGAACGCCGAGCTGGCGATCGCCACGGGCGTCCCGCGTGAGAACACCGTCGTGGTCGAGGACGGTGCCGTGGTGGACCTGCGCAACGGCAAGGTCAAGGTCGTCGGACGCCTCGAGTGCGGCTACATCTTCGTCGACGGTTCCACCGTGGACGCCGTGGGTGACGCCGAGCTGTCCGACCGCCGGCTCCTCGGCGAGGAGGGCTTCATCTCGGCGATCGCGGTGGTGAACCTGCACTCGGGGGATCTCGTGGAGGGCCCGATCATCACCGCCCGCGGGTTCGTCGGCGCCGAGGGCATCTTCGACGACATCACCGCCGAGGTGGCTCGCGCGCTGCGGGAGGCGCTCGCCGAGGGGGCCGAGGACACCCACCAGCTCCAGCAGGTGATGCGCCGCCGGATCGGCCGTTGGGTGAGCAAGCGCTTCCGGGCGCGCCCGATGATCGTCCCGGTGGTGCTGGCCACCTGACCTGCTCGCTGGTTCCGTGCGGGGGCCTGTGGGGTCGATTTCGCCTCCGGTGGGACTTCCGTTAGAATCATCAGGTTCCGATTTTCACCATCGGCTCCGACGCATGTCCGTCTGGGGGCCGGAACACCAAAGGAGATCTGCCATGGCAGCCGTGTGCGACGTGTGCGCCAAGAAGCCGACCTTCGGCCACAACGTGCCGTGGTCGAAGAAGAAGACCAACCGCCGCTGGAGCCCGAACATCCAGTCGGTGCGCGCCGTGATCAACGGTGGCACCAAGCGGATGAACGTGTGCACCTCGTGCATCAAGGCCGGCAAGGTCGCTCGCTGACCCAAGGCCCCGCAAGCTTTCGAAGGACCCGCTACGGCGGGTCCTTCGTGCGTTCGGCCACGGCCGGCACCGGTTGGTCGGCGCGGGACGTCGAAACCGCACGTCGCCACGCCGCTTCGACACAGTGTCA
>JAUNSA010000198.1 GCA_030539405.1 Propionibacteriaceae bacterium | reverse complement strand
TGGTAGTAGTCGTAGTAGCTGACGAAGTACTCCACCGCGTTGTCGGGGAAGAACTGCCGCAGCTCGTTGGCGAACTGCGCCGCCAGCGTCTTGTTGGGCTGCATGACCAGCATCGGACGCTGCAGCCGCTCGGCCAGCCACGCCACCGTCGCCGTCTTGCCCGTGCCGGTCGCGCCCAACAGCACCACATCCTGCTGGCCTGCGTTGATGCGTCGCTCCAACTCCGCAATCGCCGTCGGCTGGTCGCCGCCGGGCTCGAAGTCTGCGTGCACCTGGAACGGTGCCACGCGGCGTTGGATGTCAGTCGTCGGACGCATGGTGCCCAGCGTATGTGGCGGCTCTGACATTTCTGACGCTGCCGGCACGCTCGCTTCCGGTCATCGCGTGGCCGCGATCCGAACCGGAGTCCAGAGCCGGTCGATGGGCATGACGTGAAGACGATCGTCGTAGGTATAGGAACGCGCGCCGGTCGTGAAGATGATGCCCGCGGTGAAGAGGGGACCGAGTGAGTCGCGGAGCTGGGCCAAACCTCGGAAGTCGGATCCGGGCGCGCGCTCGTTTGCCTTGACCTCGAACGCGAGGACGGTGCCGTCGTCGTGCTCGATGACCATGTCGACCTCGGCGCCGTCGCTGGTGCGCCAGTGCCCCAGGGCCAGCGGTTCCTCCTGCCACGACGCCTGCTTACGGATCTCGCCGACCACAAAGGTCTCGAGAAGGTGCCCGAAGGCGGCCAACGACGTGGGATCCAAGCCGGTGATCTTGTCAGGAGTGAGCCGGAGCAGGCGGGCAGCCAGCCCGGAGTCGACGACATGGACCTTGGGGCTCGCACTGACCCGGGAGCGGAGAGACTTCCCCCACGCCTGCAGACGCACCACCAAGAAGAGATCCTCCAAGAGTCGCAGGTGCCCTTCGGTGGTCGCCCGGTTCACGCCCAGCTTGCTCGCCGTGGCCGAGACGTTCAGCAACTGCCCGGTCTGTGCCGCCACCAATGCAAGGAGATCGGCCATCGCCTGCCGCTCTCGTACCCTGCCCATTTCCAACGCGTCTCGCTCAATCGAGGCACGCACGAAGTCATCGAACCACCTTGCCCGAGCTGCTCCGCTCCGTCGTAGCGCCAGGGGCATCCCCCCGGCACAGACCCGTTCCACATAGTCCTTCCGAGTGGTCTTCGAGGTCGGCTCTGCGGCAACGGCTGCATCGGGGTCGACACGCAGAACGTCCAAGAGGTTCTCCCGAACGTTGCCGATCTCCCCTTGGGACAACGGCCAAATTGTCAGGGGATGCAACCGTCCTGTCAGGGCTTGGGCGGTCGCTGGCAAGGCGTCCTGCCTCGTTGACCCGGTGATGACAGCCGTCCCGGGCAGACTGCCTTCACGGTTCAGTCGCGCCTTGAGCGCATCGAGGATATCCGGCACTCGCTGGTACTCATCGACACACACCGGGGCGGGACCACCCGCAATCGCTGAGAGATTCCCGATGACCGCCTCGCGCACCTCAATGTCGTCCAGGTCGATCACCGTGCTACCGGACTCGCCGGCGAATCCGCGCAGGACGGTTGACTTCCCCACCGACCGCGGGCCGTGCAGAGCCACCACCGGCTCCACGCTGACCAGCTCGGCCAGCAGCCCGCTTACTCGCCGCGGCACAAATTCGTCCAGGACCATGGTGCATACTAACACTCCCGCGGCACTGAACTATACAATCTTGATCTCACGAACTAAGCAAATTTGAGGGTCTGGACTACCCACATGTGAGCAAGGAGATCAGCCCGCCAACCGAAGCGCGTCCAGCTCGGCGGCGGCGTCGGACCACCGTGCCACCAGGTCGGCCCGGGCACGGGCGACCCGGGAGCGAATCGTGCCCACGGCCACGCCGGTGATCTCGGCAGCCTCGGCGTAGGAGTAGCCGAACACCTGCGTCAGCACGAGCGCCTCGCGCCGGTCGGCGTCCAGCCACGCGAGCATGGCAGCGATCTCGACCCGTTCGGTGGTGTCACCCACGGCGTCCGGCCCGCAGTCGCCGGGGGCGCACGGCACCGACGGGCGGGCGACCTCGTACCGCACCCGGTCGGCGGCGGTCCGGCGCGCGATGGTCAACAGCCACGAACGGGCGGGCGCCTCGCCACGGAACGACGCGAGGGCGTCCATGGCGCGCAAGTAGGTCTCCTGGGTGAGGTCGTCGGCGGCGTCCGGGTCGGTGAGGTGGGCGAGGAACCGCCACACGTGCCCTTGGGTGCGGGCGATGAACTCCCCCAGCGCGACTCGGTCGCCGCGGCCGGCCGCCAGCGCGAGGCTGGTGGCCTCGTCGTCGAGGGCGGTGCGGTCGCTGTGGGGCACGTCCAGCACCCTAACGCTACGCTCGGCGCATGCCCCATCCGACGTGCCCGCAGCCCCGCCGCTGGCGGCTGGCCGCGTCGGCGCTGCTGGATGGTGAGCCACTGCCCGTCCCCCGCGAGAAGCTGGACGCCCACCTGGCGGCCTGCACCGACTGCCGCGCGTGGCTGGCCCAGGCCCGCCGGCTCTCCCCCGAGCTGCGCCGCGACAGCCTGCGCCCGCCCGACCTCACGACGATGCTGATCAACGCCAGCGAGGCCCACATCTGCGGCTGCCACGACGGCGGCGCCTGCGCATGCCGGGACTGCCAGTGCCCGACCTGCACGTGCAAGCCGGCCGTCTGATCAACCCCGCTCGACCCCACCGCGCAACGCACGCCAGAGGCGGTCCACGGACGCCTCGAGCTCGGCGCGGGTGCCCGTGTTCTCGACCACGTGGTCGGCGACCGCCAGGCGATCCTTGCGGGTGGCCTGGGCAGTAAGCCGGGCCCGGGCGTCCTGCTGGGTGAAACCGTCGCGGCGGCGCAGGCGTTCGAGCTGGACCTCCTCGGGGACGTCGACGACGATCACCTCGTCGAAGCGACCCGCCAGGTTGCCCTCAACCAGCAGCGGGATGACGTCGATGACGATCGACCCGTCCGGCGCGGCGGCGCGCAGTTCGTCGGCGCGGGCGCGGATGCGCGGGTGGGTGATGGCCTCGAGGTCGGCGCGGGCGTCCGGGTCGGAGAAGACGAGGGCGCCCAGGGCGGGCCGGTCGAGCGATCCGTCGGCGCGGAGCACGTCGGCCCCGAAGCGGTCGACGATGGCGGCCAACCCCTCGGTCCCCGGCTGGACCACCTCGCGAGCGATCAGGTCGGCGTCCACGATGACGGCGCCGCGGGCGGCCAACAGGTCGGCGACCGAGGACTTGCCCGAGGCGATCCCCCCGGTGAGCGCGATGCGTGGCGTCATCGGGCCATCCTGTCAGGTGGGGCGGTCGGCCGCATGCGCGGCCAGGTGGGCCGCCACGGCGTCCGCAGCGCCGGCGACGCCGCGGTAGCCGGGGAACGGGTTGACGTCCACGACCACGGGACCGTCCGGGCCGATCACCACGTCGACGCCGGCGAGGTGGAGTCCGACGGCCGCGGTGGCGGCGAGGGCCAGGGCGCGTAGGGCGTCGTCGGGATGGAACGGCTCGCCGCTGGTGGTGTGTTCGGCCAGCAGCGTCGAGGGCTTGAGCAGGCCGAACACCTCCGCTCCGGCGACGTACAGCTTGCGGTCGATGCCGTCGTGGGCGATGCACTCCTCCACGACATAGGGTCCCTCGGTGACCGGGTGCGGGGGCAGGACGCTGGCGAGGACGCCCTCGCCACGGCCGAGCGGGTGCAGCGG
>JAUNSA010000197.1 GCA_030539405.1 Propionibacteriaceae bacterium | reverse complement strand
CGCCCGCTCCGGCGGCAGGGACCACGCATGGCTCCCGATCACGGTGATCTGCATGCTGCAGAGGCTACCCAGTGGGTCAGCGCTCCTTGAACAGCCGGAAGGCATCGCTTTCGCGAATGGACCTGACGGCGGTTGCTGCCCCCAGGAATGCGCCGAGGGCAGCGAACAAGGGGAAGCCCAAGCCGTAGGACAGGGAGGTCAGGAAATCCGCGGGGTCACCCGACGCTGCGTGCAGGATGGCGCCCGCGACCCCCAGGGCGAGAGCGGGAGCGATCCACAGGGCCGTTTCGGCGAGGGCGATCTTCGTGAGGTCACGTGGCGTGACCCCAAGGTGGAGTGCGGCGGCGCGTTCGAGGCGTCGCAGCCAACCCGCTGCGAAGGCGACGCAGAACAGCCCGATGAAGGTGGCAGCCAGCGCCCAAAGGGTCGGGCGGGTGAGCAGCGCCTCGCGCGCGTCGAAGGAGACCCCGAGGGTTGGATTGAGCTGCCCGACGGCAGGCTGCACGTCCTGACGGCTGGATCCGGGCACCAGGACGCCCCGGATGAGCCGGTCCAAGTTCTCCGTTCGGGGCCATTGCTCGACCCAGCAGGAGTCGAAGGCGCCCTCGGCTCGGACGGGAACCAGCAACGCGTACCCGAACCCGCGGCGTCGACCGTCCTCGGGGTAGCGGTAGACACCCGAGATCCGGGCCGACCCCATGGCCGTGTGGAGCGTGTCGCCCGCGGACAGGCCGACCTCTGCGGCCGCCTCCTCGGACAGGACCACGCCCGCGGGTGGGGACAGCGGGAGCTGCGGGTCCACGACGGCGGGGAACTGGGGGGTCACCTCGTAGACGGGGAGGGACCGCTGTGGGGCCGCTGCGTACGTGGTGTCCTCGACCCGGCGTAGCGCGCCTGCCGCCCGGACGCCGGGTTGACCGGCCAGCGCGGTGCAGAGGGGGCCGTCCACGGCTCCCTGCGCATCGATGACGAGCGTCGCTGCCCCTTGGGTCTGAAACGCGTGAGCTCGCTGGTCGATGGAACGAATGGCCTGGAGGTCGAGGGCGCCTGCGAGCAGCATCAACGTCAGGGCCACCACGCCCAGTGTCACCGCCCGCGTGGTGCCTGAGATGACGTTGAGCCAAGCCTCCCGGAGTTGGACGCCTCGTCTCATGAGTCCCCCCATGTAGCGGGATCACCGAGGTCGATGACCCGCGAGCAGGCCTCGCGGACGTGGGCGTCGTGGGTCGCCACGACGACGATCGTTCCGTCGTCGGCGAGTTGGCCGATCACCTCCGCGACGCTCCGGGTCGTGGAGGGATCAAGTTGCGCGGTCGGTTCATCGACGAGGAGGAGGTCGGCGCGTGCCCCGACGGCGCGGGCGAGCATGAGCCGCTGGGCCTCGCCACCGGACAGGTCCGAGAACCGCGCGTCGGCCCGGTGACCGAGCCCGAACCGCTCCAGGAGCGCATGGGCGTCTCCACGTGCCTCATCGTGGGACGCCCCACGCGCCAGTGCGGGGAGGGCGGCGTGGTCGAGGACGGACCTGCGCGCCACGCCGTGGGGTGACTGGAACACCCACTGGGTGCGGGTGATGCCGTCGCGGGTCACCGTGCCCCGGGCAGGGTCGAGCCATCCGGCGATGATGCCGAGCAAGGTGCTCTTGCCTGACCCCGAGGGGCCGACGAGGGCAGTGGGTGCGCCGGGTGACAGGTCCACGTCCAGATCTTCGAAGAGCCAGGGCTGGTCGCCGAACCGGTGGCCCACGCCAGCCAAGGTCAACCGCACGCGGTCTCCCGGTCGGGAGAGGTAGCGACCGTGGCAGGGGGTGAACCGCGGAAGATGACATAGCTTTGCCCGAGCTCCGAACCGATCACCTCCACCGGTACAGGGCCGGCGTCCCCTACGACGCAGGTAGCGTCGGGGCCCCCGGCGACGGCTCCCGGCGGGACGACGGCGATCTCGATGGGATCGACGAGCTGATAGGTGGCGCGGAGGGCGGGGGCGCTCTCGTCCGCGAGGTGGGAGGCGTAGGCGCGCGTGGCTGCCAGCTGGCCCAGGGCGGTCGGGTCCGTGATCCGTCCGTCCTCGGTGACCGGCAGCGTGACCTCGTCGACGGCGATCACCCGCGGTCCGGGGGCCACGGGTGAGGGAAGCGAAGCCACTCGCGCCGAAACCAGGCTCGGCGGGAGGGTGGCGAGGGTCGCCCCCGAGGAGACGGTCTGTCCGACACTTGCCGAGCACGTGAGCACTGCAGATTCGGCGGCGGGGAGCCAGAGGAAACGTGCGCGTGGCACGGTCCTGCCCTCCAGAACTGGTGATCCGGCCTGCTTCAGGATGGCGTTCAGGGCGGCGCGGGTGCGCGCCCCGGCACGGTTGCCGTCGCCGGCGACGTCGTGGCCCAAGCGGGTGAGCTCCGCGTGCAGCGCGTCCACGTCCGCCCCTCGCGCGCCCGGCTCGAGATCGCGCCAGAGGGGGGTTGTGGTTGCCAATCCGACCAGCGCGACCCCGTTCACCGACACCGGCGAGGTGCCTGATTGGAGGGGTTCGCCGGGGGAGCAGGCGGCGCGGGTGACGACGCCGTCCACGGGGGAGGTCAGGGCGCGGGCGCCTCCCGACTCGAGGGTGAGGGAGACCGCGCGCGGGTCCAGGTATGGCCTCACGCTGACGTCGACGCGCTCCACCGTGGAAGCGGGCCGCGTGGACGCGGGTGCCAGGGCACCTGAGGCGCCCAGGGCGGCGCTGGCCCCCAGCGCGGCGGCGCTGACCAGGGCGAGGGTGAAGAGCCCCCAGCGGGTGCTGGCTGACGGAGGAGTCATCAGCCTCCGTTCGCCGGGTCGGTGGTGCACTGGGCGAACCGCGGGTCGTTGATGTCGAAGGGGTAGGCGTCGGGGCTGTCGCGTTCCCAGTCCTCGCGGGTGTACCCGGCGGGCGCGAGTCCGGTGCGGGTCAGGCACTCCACGGTCACGGCGACGGTGTCCGGGGTGGTGGGGCTTCTGCGCATTCTGTCGTAAAGGAGTTCCAAGTCGCTGTTGAGCGTGGTCGGCGCGCAGCCAAAGACGACGTCATGGACCTGGTCCTCGGCCCAGTCGTCGGGAGGTTTGACCAGCATTGAGCCGCCAACGTCGAAATTCACCTGGAGAATGCCTGCGCCGACCATGCACTTTCGATACTCGTCCTGCATCGCTACGAGTTCAGCATCGGTGATTCTTCCGTCGGCCAGGACGGTGCGTTGCAGGTCGCTCTGGGAGGAGCGGTAGGCCTGGTCAAACTGGGAGGCGTAGGGCCCGGTGAAGGTAGGTACAGGAGCCCCCGGCGGAAGGGGTACCGGTGCCGGGCCGTAGCCGGCCGGCGGGGTCGCGGGGGCGGACGCGCTGGGAGCGGGGCTCGCCGTGTCCCTGACTTCGCTGGCAGGTTGCTGGGCCGGCGCGGCCATGCAGCTGGCTAGCAGCAGAGCGGCGGCCGCCGCCAGGGCCGCCGCGGCTGAACGCGCGAAAACAGGTGAACGCATGATGACAATCTCCAGGATGCTGCCGGCCCGAGGGGTGGGTCGGTGGTGCGAGCGTAGCGCTGGAAAGTGCTGGTCTGGCCCGTTCCCAATTTCCTGATGTGCTGTCAGCCCGCGTTGGCTGGGTTCAGTGTTCCCCACGATCGCGATCCATCGGCATCGATGCAACTTTGGCAAACAGGCCCCGTGTCCGGGCTGGCCGATTTAGCGTGCAGGGTA
>JAUNSA010000196.1 GCA_030539405.1 Propionibacteriaceae bacterium | reverse complement strand
AGCGGCTGGCCGCCGAGTTTAAGGGTAGGAGGGCGTCCCATGCCTGAGCGCCGTACCCGCACCCGCAATCGCCACGGGCTGGGCCTGGCCTACCCGCTGATGCTCCTGCTGCTGGCCCTGTACCTGATCCCGATGCTCTACATCCTGCTGGTCTCGCTCACCCCGGTGGGGGAGCCCACCACGGGCATCCCGAGCCGGCTGGAGTTCGGCAACTACGGACGTGCCCTCGCGGCGTCGGACTTCGGGCTGTTCTTCCTCAACTCAACCATCGTGACGCTGGTTTCGGCGCTGTCGCAGATCGTGCTGTCGTGCATGGCCGGGTACGCGCTGGCGAAGTCAGGGTTGCGCGAGTCCAACACGATCCTGATGTTGCTGATCGGTCTGCTCGTGCTGCCGCCGGAGATCATCATGATCCCGTTGTTCGTGATGATCACCCGGGTGCCGCTGCTGGGCGGCAACGACATCTTCGGCGCCGGTGGCATCGGCATGCTCGACTCCTACGCCGCACTGTTCCTGCCGCACATGGCCTCGGCGCTGGCGATCTTCCTGATGCGCCAGTTCTACGCCGACCTGCCCGACGAGATCGGCCAGGCCGCCCGCGTTGACGGGGCCGGGGAGTTCCGCATCTTCGCCGGGGTCTACACCCCGCTCACCCTGCCGGCGGTCGCCGTGGTCACCGTGCTGGCCTTCCAGTCCGCCTGGAACGACTTCCTGTGGCCGCTGATCGTGGTGCGGTCCAACGAGATGCGCACCCTGCAACTGGGCCTGACCGTCTTCTACCAGGAGAACAGCACCCAGTGGAACCTGCTGATGGCGGTCGTGCTCCTGATGAGCCTCCCCGTGGCGCTGATCTTCCTGTTCGGCCAGCGGTACTTCACCAGCGGCATCACGGCGGGGAGCGTGAAGTGACCGGGGGGCGGCGTCCCAACCTCGTCGTTGTCATGACCGACGACCAGGGGCACTGGGCCATGCCGCACCGCATGCCCGAGCTCGTCATGCCCCACGTGGCCGAGCTCCTCGAGGAGGGGCTGGAGCTCACCCAGGCGTACTGCGCCTCCCCGGTCTGCTCGCCAGCCCGCGCCTCGATGCTCACGGGCTGGACGCCCTCGGCCCACGGCGTCCACGACTGGCTGGTGGGTGACCGCCACCCCGACGCCGAGCCCGACCACTACCTGGAGGGCATCCCCACCACGCCGGTGGTCCTCGCCGGAGCCGGGTACCAGTGCGCGATGACCGGCAAGTGGCACGTGGGGGACGCCCGCGAACCCGCCCCCGGCTTCGAGTACTGGTACGCCCACCGCTACGGCGGTGGCCCCTACTACGGGGCGCCCATCTGGGTCGAGGGGGAGCCGGCCGAGGAGCCGCGCTACTTCACCCAGGCGGTCACCGAGCAGGCCCTCGACTTCCTACGGACCCGCGACGCAGGGCGTCCGTTCTACCTGCAGGTGAACTACACCGCGCCGCACACGCCGTGGCTGGACAACCACCCGGACGCCTACGTGGACCTGTACCGCGACTGCGACTTCCCCAGCGTGCCGCGCGAGGAACCACACCCCTGGGTGGAGCCGCGCCACCGCGACTTCGCCGACGCGTTCGCCGACCCCGAACCGAACCTGGCCGGCTACTGCGCGTCGCTGACCGCGGTCGACGACGGTCTCGGGGCCCTGCGCGACGAACTGCGCGCCCAGGGCGTCGAGGACGACACGATCCTGATCTACCTGTCCGACAACGGGTTCGCCTGCGGCCACCACGGGATCTGGGGCAAGGGCAACGGCACGTACCCCATGAACTTCTGGGACACCTCGGTCCGCATCCCCTTCGTCGTGCGCGTGCCCGACGGCCGGCGCGGGGTCACCGAGACCCTCGTCTCCGCCGCGGGGCTTCACCCCACCCTGTGCGAGCTGGCCGGAGTCCCCCTACCAGCGGACGCCTTGGGGGCGGATTCGTTCGCGCCGTTGATCCGCGGGGAGGACTACGCCGGCCCGAGAGTGGTGGTGGTCCACAGCGAGTATGGCGGGGGGCGGATGATCACCGACGGGGCCTGGAAGCTGGTCGTGCGTCACGCCGGTCCCGACGAGCTCTACGACCTGGTCGCCGACCCGGGCGAGCGCACCAATCTGGTCGACGACCCGGCCCATCGCGGACGCCGCGACGAGCTCGCGGCCGCGCTGGCGGACTGGTTCGCCCACCACGAACGGGCAGACCGGTCGGCCTTCACCCGGGACGTCCGGGGGTACGGCCAGGTCCACCCCGTGTGGCGGGGCCACCCCGACGACCGGACCTACATGTGGACCGACGCGCCCGACGGCGTCCTGGAGGTCGAGGTCGAGCCTGTGGCTACAGTCGAGCCGTGACGCGCAGGATCCCGTTCTCGGTGGTGGCCAAGCCCACCGGTGCCGCCTGCAACCTCGACTGCTCGTACTGCTTCTTTCTGTCCAAAGAGCTGCTCTACGACCAGCAGCGGCAGATGATGACCCCGCCGGCGCAGGAGGCGTACGTGCGTGCGTTCCTGGAGGCGCAGCCCGACGGGGAGGTCACGCTCATCTGGCAGGGCGGGGAACCCACGCTGCGTGGGCTCGAGTTTTACCGTCGCGCCGTCGAGTTGGGGCGGCAGTACAGCCGGCCCGGCCAGCGCGTCACCCACGCGATGCAGACCAACGGCACGCTGCTGGACGCCGAATGGTGTCAGTTCTTCGCAGCCGAGGGGTTCCTGGTCGGGTTGTCGGTGGACGGGCCGGCGGCGCTGCACGACGCCCACCGGGTCAACCGTGCCGGGCGGGGGAGCCACGCCCAGGTCGAACGGGCCTGGTGGCTGCTCTCCGAGGCGGGGGTGGAGACGAACATCCTGTGCACGGTCAACGCCGCGAACCAAGGCCACCCCCTCGAGGTCTACCGCTACTTCCGCGACGACCTGGGGGCGCGCTACCTGCAGTTCATCCCGATCGTGGAGCGGGCGCCCGCCGCCGAGCTGGAGCGGGCCGAGGCCGGCTGGGGAGTCAACCGGCCTCGTGCGCTGCTCTACCGGCAGGCCGGGGACGCGGTCACCTCGCGCAGCGTCGACCCCGACGCCTGGGGCCGCTTCATGATCGCGATCTTCGACGAGTGGCTCGCCCATGACGTGGGCACCGTCTTCGTCCAGCACGTCGACACCGCGCTGGCCGCCCTGTTCGGGCAGTACACCCTGTGCGTGCACGCACCTCAGTGCGGCAACCAGCTCGCCCTCGAGTTCAACGGCGACGTCTACAGCTGCGACCACTACGTCGAGCCCGGCTACTTGCTCGGGAACGTGGTCGCGGGGGATCGCTTCGACGCGTTGCTGGCCTCGGACCAGCAGGTGGCGTTCGGCCGGGACAAGCTGACGAGCCTGCCGGCCCAATGCCTAGGCTGCCCGGTGCGCGGCTACTGCCACGGGGGCTGCCCCAAGGACCGCTTCGCCACCACCCGCGACGGCCAGCCCGGCCTCAACCACCTCTGCGCCGGCTACTACGCGTTCTTCTCCCACATGGACCCGCACCTGCGCCGGATGGCAGCCGGCCTCAGACAGGGACGTCCACCTGCGGCGCGAGCCTGATGGGGCATCCTCGTGCTGGGAAGATTGGCAGGAGATCACTGAGAAGAGGCACATGCACGATTCGAGCGCGTGCTTCCCCGATACCCCCGTTCGCCCTGCGTTTGGGTCGGAACAGACATCGCATCAGGTCTCCGAGCGCGGCTC
>JAUNSA010000041.1 GCA_030539405.1 Propionibacteriaceae bacterium | reverse complement strand
TGCACCAGGTGCACCCGCTGCTGGTCCACGCGGTGCTGTTCGGTGGCGGGTACGCCCGGCAGGCTGCCGACGCCGCAGCGTCCGCGCTGGCGCTTGCCGGCGCCTAGAACCGCTCAGCCACCAGCCGACTCCGACGCCTCCGACGCGGGCACGTACGCCCGCACCCAGCGTTCGATCTCGGCGAACCAGCGCGTCCGGGCCGGTTTGGGCGACAGCGCCAGGTCGTGGGTGCCGCCCTCGATCCGGGCCGTCGTCACGACCGAGCCCAGCCGCCAGGCCACCGCGTTGATGCGGTTCACGTCGAGCACGATGTCGGCCTCGCGGGCCTGGTCGGTGTAGCGACGCAGCCAGACGGTGCGCGCCGAGGTGGTCACCAGCACCGGGCAGGTGATCTCCAGACCGCGCGCGACGCGCGCGTGCCCCTGCAGGATCGCGCGCAGCCAGCCGACGCGGATCGGTTCGGCCTCGGCGGTCTTGAGGTCGAACGAGTAGTCCCACTCCCCACCGTGTGAGGCGTGCATGGCCCGGGCGTAGACGTTCTCCTCGGCCTCGGGCAGCGGGAACACCGCGGTGGGCGAGCGGCGGCTCCACTCCCGCAGGAGCGGCTTCAGCATCGACGTGACCGCCGGCGGGCCCCACATGTCCAGCCACGGCGAGTTCAGCACCAGGCCCGCCAGCTCACCCGGCCGCTCGGCCGCGTACAGCGACGCGGTGAGGCCACCGGTGGAGTGCCCGGTCAACACGATGGTGTCGTGGTCGGCCCGGACGACAGCTAAGGCGGCGTCCAGGTCCTCGGCGTAGTCGGCCAGGTCGGTGATGAAGCCGCGCAGCTGACCCGGCCGCAGGCTGCGCCCGTAGCGGCGCAGGTCGACCGCGTAGAAGGTGAAGCCGAGCGACTCCCAGAATTCCGCCACGTGCGGGTGGAAGAAGTAGTCGTTCCACCCATGCACCTGGACCACACTGCGCCGCGGGCCGCGCAGCGCCGGGTCGGCCCGGCGCACCACGGTCACGCACAGGGCGTCGGGACCTTCCTCCTCCAAGGGAGGGGTCTCCAACGGGAGGGTCAGGGATTCGAAGCCCTCCACCAACGCGTCCGGCTGCCAGCCAGCCGGTGGTGGCGGCGTGGGCTCGGGAGGAGGGGGCGGCTGGTCGTCCGGGACCGGCTCAGCCGTACTGGCGGCCTTGCCCCGAATAGCCATCGTCATCGTCCGCTGAGTACGGGTCTTCGTACTCCTCGGGCTCCTCACCTACTGTGCGCTCCTCGTAGGAGGCGTTACCGCCTCGCAACTCCCGTTCCAGGGAGGAGAAGTCTGTGTCGAAGGTACGGTACTTCAGATCGCGAGCGACCTTGGTCTGCTTCGCCTTTGCACGGCCGCGCCCCATGTCCGGGTCGACCCCCTTAGCGTCTTCTGGCGGTCTAGCCGCGTGAGGATGTGTTTGTCGTGACGCCGATGCTACCCGAGTTCAGACCGGTAACAAAGCAAGGTTTCATGCACGCGCGGCAACCGCCACGCGCGCCACCAGCCAGGTCAGCGGGGGTGCTCCCCCAGCATCTCCACGCGGGCCTCGCCGTCCACGGACGCGGTCTCGCCCAGCACCCAGGCCGTCAGCCCCCGTTCGGACGCGGTACGCACCAGCTGGTCGACGGAATCGGCCGGGGCCACCAGCGCCATGCCGACGCCCATGTTGAGGGTCGCCTCGATGTCGGGCTGGCTGACCGCCCCCACCTGCTGGACCAGCGAGAAGATCGCCGGAGGCGTCCACGAGTCGCGGCGCAGCGTGGCGGCGATGCCCTCGGGCAGCACGCGGGCCAGGTTGTTGGCCAGGCCGCCGCCGGTGATGTGGCTGATGGAGTGCACCTCGGCGGCCTCGATGAGCGCCAGGATGTCGCGGGCGTACACCTGCGTGGGGGTGAGCAGCGCCTCGCCCAGGGTCGTGCCGAGCTCGGCGACGTCCCGGTCGAGGGCCCAGCCGGCCTGGTTCAGCAGCACGTGCCGCACCAGCGAATAGCCGTTGGAGTGCAACCCCGAGGACGCCAACGCCACGACCACGTCGCCGGCCTGCACGCGCTGCGGGCCCAGGATCTTGTCCTTCTCAACGACGCCCGTGGTGGCGCCGGCGATGTCGTACTCGTCGGCGTCCAGCAGGCCGGGGTGCTCGGCGGTCTCCCCGCCCAGCAGGGACGCCCCGGCCACCTCGCAGGCGGCGGCGATGCCCTGCACGATCGCGGCGATCCGCTCGGGGACGACCTTGCCGCAGGCGATGTAGTCGGTGACGAACAGCGGCTCGGCGCCGACGACCACCAGGTCGTCGACGAGCATGCCGATCAGGTCGAAGCCGATGGTGTCGTGCTTGTCGAGCGCCTGGGCGATGGCGACCTTGGTGCCGACCCCGTCGGTCGAGGTGGCCAGCACGGGATGGTCGTAGCCCTTGAACGCCGACGCGTCGAAGAAGCCGGCGAAGCCACCCAGCCCGCCGAGCACCTCGGGGCGACGCGTGCGGGCCACGTGGGCCTTCATCAGCTCGACGGCGCGGTCACCGGCCTCGATGTCGACGCCGGCGGCGGCGTACGCGCTCGGCGTTCCTGTGACCTCACTCATCGTGGTCACCTTCCTGCGCCGGCAGGCGCATCTGCTCGGCGGCACCGTCGGGCACCGTGATCGGGTACTGGCCGTCGAAGCACGCGCGGCACAGGCGCTTCTTGGCCAGGCCGGTGGAGGCCACCAGCCCTTCCAGCGAGATGAAGGCGAGGCTGTCGGCCCCGATGGAGCGGCAGATCTCCTCGGTCGACATGCCGGGCGCGATCAACTCGGCGCGGGTGGCGAAGTCGATGCCGTAGAAGCACGGCCACTCCACGGGCGGCGACGCGATCCGGACGTGCACCTCGGCGGCGCCGGCCTCGCGCAGCATCTTGACCAGGGCGCGCTGGGTGTTGCCGCGCACGATCGAGTCATCGACCACCACGAGCCGCTTGCCCTCGATCACGTCGCGGATCGGGTTCAGCTTCAGCCGGATGCCCAACTGGCGCAGCGTCTGCGACGGCTGGATGAACGTGCGCCCCACATAGGAGTTCTTCACCAGGCCCAGGCCGTAGGGAATGCCGGACGCCTCGGCGTACCCGATCGCGCTCGGGATCCCGGACTCGGGGGTCGGCATGACCAGGTCGGCGTCCACCGGGGATTCCAGCGCCAGGGTCCGTCCGATCTCGACGCGCGTGGAGTGCACGCGGCGTCCGTCGATGACCGTGTCGGGCCGGGCGAGGTAGACGTACTCGAACAGGCAGCCCTTGGGGTTGGCGTCCGCGAAACGCTCCGAGCGCAGGCCGCCGGAGTCGACACAGATCAGCTCGCCGGGCTCGACCTCGCGGATGAACGTGGCGCCCACGATGTCCAGCGCGGCGGTTTCGGAAGCCACCACCCAGCCGCGCTCGAGGCGTCCGAGCACCAACGGGCGGACGCCGTGACGGTCGCGGGCGGCGTACAGGGCACCCGAATCCATGAACGTGAAGCAGAACGCACCCTCGAGCCGGGGCAGGACCTCCAGGGCGGCGTCCCACATCGAGGTCTGGCGCGACGCCATCAGCGCCGAGACGAGCCAGGTGTCGTTGGTCGAATCCATCGAGTCCTTGGCGGCGACGGCGACCTTGGTGTCCTTCTCGCGCAGCCAGTCCTGCAGCTCGGCGGTGTTGGTCAGGTTGCCGTTGTGCGCCAGCGCGAGGCCACCCTCGGAGGTGGCGCGGTAGGTCGGCTGGGCGTTCTTCCAGACCGAGCTGCCGGTGGTCGAGTAGCGGGTGTGCCCGATGGCCAGGTGGCCGGTGAGCGAGTTGAGCGTCGGCTCGTCGAAGACCTGGCTGACCAGCCCCATGTCCTTGAAGACCATGATCCGGTCGCCGTTGCTGACCGCCATGCCGGCCGACTCCTGGCCGCGGTGCTGGAGGGCGAACAGGCCGAAGTAGGTGAGCTTGGCGACCTCCTCGTCGGGGGCCCAGACGCCGAAGACACCACACTCCTCGCGGGGCTTCGGGTCGCCGAGGGGGTCGAGGGCAACCGAGGTGCCGCGCGGGTCCGTCACGGCACGGAGTCTATCCCGAGTCACCGGACGAGGCGCAGCACGATGGGATAGCGGACCAGCTTGCCCCGGCCCGCATCGACCGCCGCGACGACGCGGAGCACCAGCGCCGCCACGGGGATCACGCCCAGGAGCACGAACCCCACCCCGACATAGGACAGCACCGCCGCGAGCAGCATCCCGAGCCACACGGTGATCTCGGCGTTCAGCGACTCCTTGGCGTGCTCCCGGACCCGCGCGTCGCGCTCCCCCACCGTCAGCAGCACGGTGAGCGGCCCGAGCCACGAGGTCACCAACGGCAGCCAATGGGCGGCCGGCACCCAGCGGCGTTCGTCGCCGGCGAGCGGACGCCCACCCCACGGGTCCCCGCGCCACGGGTCGGCCTGCGGGGAGACACCCTGCCGGGAGTCACCGTGCCAGGCGCTCGCGGTCACCTCCCGACCGTTCCGGACGCCGTGTCCACGGCCAGGTCGGTGGTGGCGTCCAGCGCGCGCACCTGCTCGACGAGTTCGGCCAGCGGGGTGCCCTGGCGCTGGTCCAGCTCGACCTGGGCGAGGGTGGGGTTGCGGGACAGCGCAGCGAGCACATCGTGAGTAGGCGCGACGAGGCGCGCCTGCTCCAGGGCCGGCAGCGTGGCGAGCACGTCGGCACCGGCCACCTCGGCCACGTTCTCGAGGGTCACCAGGCGCAGCGTGGGGTGGTCGGCGAGCGGGCCGAGGTCGACGCGCTCGAGGTCGATCAGCCGGATGTCCTGCAGCGGCAGGGCCTCCAGGCCGGTCAGGTCGACGGTGCCGGCGCCGCGGATGAGCAGCAGTTTGAGCGCGCCGGCCGTCGCGATGACGCGGCCGTCGACCCGGCCGAAGGAGAAGATCCGCAGCCCCTGGGTGTCGGGGTCCACGTCGGCGGGCTCCAGCGCGCGGTCGCCCTCGCCGGTGACCATCGCGTCGGTCGTCCGGTCTGGCTCCTCGTTCCGGCGGCCGGCCAAGAAGTCGAGCAGCGAGGAGGCGCGCACGCGGGGTCCGTCGTTCAGGTCGCGGCCGAACTCGAGCACCTGCCCGGGCGTGCCGGCGGGGCCGGGCACGGTGTCCAGGGCCAGGTGGTTGCCGCCGAAGTCGTGGGCGAACGGGATCCACCCGGGGTGGGCCAGCCGGGGCTGCGTCAGCCCGTCCGGGCCCAGGTCAAAGGCCACGCCCCCATAGACCGGGTCGAGCGCCAGGGTGCTCCAGCGGGCGTGCTCCTCGGCGATCTCGTCGGCACTCAGCAGGGACCACCCCGCGGTGAGCGTGCGGGCGTACGCCTCCTCCATGGCGTCCTCGTCCCAGTCCTCGTCCTCCTCCAACTCCACCTCCGCGCCATCGACCAGGCGCAACAACGCGGCGAGCTGTTCGGGGACGGGCTGGCCGAGGGCCTCGGCGAGCGCGGCCAGGGCGGCGTCGTCGGCTCCCGGCTGGGCCTCGTAGTCGTCGGCACCGCGCTCCCACAGGTCGGCGAGCTCGGTCGCCTGGGCCGGCTCCAGCGGCGGCAGCGGCACGGGGTCGGCCTCTAGCTGGAGGGTCCGCAGCGTGACCTCGGTGGGGTCGCCGGTCGCGGCCTGCGCGTTCCAGTGGCCGTCGCGATCCAGGGAGAGCTCCAGGACGCCGTCGGTGACGATGCCTCGCTCGTCGAGGTCGGTGAACGCGTCCATCAGGGCGTCCCAGTCGGGATCCCCGACCACCTCACCGGCGGCGTCCGCGGTCTCCAGCTGCATCCGGCCCAAGCCGTCGCTCCAGGACAACGTCGCGGTGGCCGTTGCCGCGTCCGGTTCGGCCGCCAGCACGCTGCTGAGCCCCGCGATCAGTCCGTCCAGGGGAAGGGCGTCGAGCTTCATCGGATGGCCTCCTGCGGTCGGGCGGCCCGGCGGGCGCCTACGGTGTCGAGGTCGAGGCTGAACTGGCCGACGACCTCGAGGACGGGGTCGGGCAGCACCTCGCCCAGGCGGGTGAGCGGGACGCCGGCGTCCGCGCAGAGCGCGCGCAGCGCGTCGTAGTGGTGGGCCGAGACGGCGACCAGCGCACGGGCCGCGGACTCGGAGAACAGGTGCACCGTGGGGTCGCCCTCGGGCAGGGTCAGGGCGACGCCCACCCGGCCGCGCAGGGCCGCGGTGACCAGCGCGTGGGCCAGGCCGCCCGCCCCCAAGCTGCAGGCTGCGGTGACCAGGCGGCGCTGGGCGGACGCGGTGAGCACATCGGCGAGCGCCTGCTCGCGATCCAGTCCGGGGCGCGGCGGCAGCCCGCCGAGGTGACGGTGGACGACCTCGGCCCAGGCCGAGCCGGACAGCTCCTCGGAGGTCTCGCCGAGCAGCACCACGGCGTCCCCGGGGTGGTGGAAGGCGGGGGTGAGCCGCTCCTCGGGGCGCTCCAGGACGCCGAGGACGGCCGCCACCGGCGACGGGTGGATCTTGCCGGCCGGGGCGTCCACGTGGTCGACGGTGGCCAGGCTGCTGTCCAGGCCGAGGGCGGGGGCGGCGTCGGCCCAGCCGAGCCGGGACTCCTCCACCTGCCAGGCGACGTCGGGGTCGGCGCCGGGCCCGACCGTGAGCCGGCCCAGGGCGGCGACGGGCCGGGCGCCGGTGGCGGCGACGGCACGGTGGGCCTCGGTCAGCGCCAGCTGGGCGCCGAGGTAGGGGTTGAGCAGGCAGGCGCGGGGGTTGCCGGCCAGCGTGAGCGCCACGGCCGGGCCGCCCTCGTCCACCCGCACGACCCCGGCCCCGCCGGTGCGGGACACCACGGTGTCCCCGCCGATCGCGTGGTCGAACTGCTCGGTGTACCACGCGTGGTCGGCCAGGGTGGGCGCGCTGAGGACAGCGGTCACCTGCTCGGCCAGCTCCGCGCCGGACGCCGCCCGCGGCAGGTCCTCGGCCCGGTCGGCGTGGACCCGGTCGATCCAGTCCGGACGGGCCGCCCCCGTCGCAGGCGCAGCACAACCGGGGGCGACAGCAGGGGCGTCCGGGCGAGCACCCTGACGGACGCCGACGCCCAGCACGGTGAGGCCCGCGGCCCCCTCGTTGGCCGCGTCGAGGACGAGGCGGTGGTCCACCACCGGGACGCCAGCGCTGCGGGCCAGCGCCCCGACCTCGGCAGCGACGGCCGCCAGGACCGCGGGGGCATCGCGACCATCCAGCGCGCCGCAGCGCACCGCGTCCATCAGGGCGACCGGGCGGGTGCCTGCCTCCTCCAGCGCGTGCAGGACGGCGGCGGCGTCCGGCGCGAGCACGGCGACGGCGTGCCAGCCGTCGACCCCCTCGGCGTCCGGGCCGCTCTCAGCCCAGCCCCTGTCCGGAGAAGCAATGTCCAGGGAAACCACGTCCAGCGGGCCGGGCTCCGCCGGAACCCGGGCGTTCTCAACCGTGTCGACCACGGCGCCAATCTACCGCGCGACTCCAGCCCGTTCGGCCCCGCGCGTGGGTAGAGTGAGGACAGCCGTTGGCCACGCCAACCTGCGCGTGAGGAGGGACGACACATGTCCGATGACAACGCCCAACTCGTGGTCCATGCCGGGCAGTCCGGCATTCGGCTGCGCCTGAACCGTCCGCAGGCCCTCGAAACGGTGGCGCCCGGCGTGTCCACCGACCGGCCCTTCCCCGCCCAGTGGGCCGACGCGATCCGTTCTTTCCTCGATGACCACGCCGACGCGGGCGTCACCTCCGTCGCCGTCGGCGCGAGCGGGCTCGGGCGCGAGAACGCGCACGAGGTGCTGGCGCTGCTGTCCGACACGACGGTGCGCCATGTGGTGCTCGCCCACGACTCGGTGACCAACTACCTGGGCGCCCTGGGCGACGGCACCGGCTGCGTCATCTCGGGCAACACCGGCACGATCTGCCTGGCCGTCGGCCCGCGCGACACCGCGCGCGTGGACGGCTGGGGCCACCTGCTCGGCGACGCCGGATCCTGCTACTGGATCGGCCGGACGGGCCTGGAGGCGGCCCTGCGCGGCCACGACGGGCGCCGCCAGATGACCGCGCTGACCGCCGCGATGGCCGACGTCTTCCCTGAACCCGAGTTCGCCTACCTCGACCTGCAGTCTGCCCCCGACCGGGTCGCGCGGGTGGCGTCCTTCGCCTCGGTCGTCATGGACCTGGCACCGACCGACCGGGTCGCCAACACGATCCTGGACAAGGCGGCCGCGCACCTGTCCGAGGCCGTGCAGGCCGCGGTCCGGCGCGTCCACCTCGGCACCGAGGCGCCCCGGGTGGCGGCGATCGGTGCGGTGTTCGCCAACGCCCAGGTGGTGCGCCGGTTCACCGACTTCCTCACTCTGCCGTGGCCCGAGTTCGCCCTGACCGAACCGCGCGGGGACGCCCTCGACGGGGCCGACGCGCTGCTCCGGCTGCCCGCCGACCATCCGCTGTTCGGGCACCTCAGCACGGCACGGCGCTGAGCCGGCCACCGGGTTGAGCCGACAGGTTCAGCCGGCCAGCGCGTCCTCCAACCAGGACTCCAGCCACGCCTGCGAGCCGGGCCGGAAGGCGTACACGCACGCCAGCCGCAGGCGCGCGGACCGCTCGTAGGTCCCGAGCCGCTCGGCGCTGGCACCCACGGCGCCCGCGATCGGGGCCAGCGCGGAGGCGATGGCGTCCGCGGTGGCAGGTGACCACACGCCCTGGCGCACCCGCAGGTCCACGTGCGCGTTCAGGTTGGCCAGGTCGAGGGCGGGCTCGCCGCGCGCGGCCGTGTCGAGGTCGAGCAGGCCCAGGGTGTCGCCGGCCGCCGCCCACAGGACCTGCTTGTCGTGCAGGTCGCGGTGCACCACGCCCTCGGCGTCCGGACGCCCCGCCACCAGCTCGGCGGCGACCGACTTGGCCGCCGCCCGCAGCACGCGCACCCGGTCGCCGAAGGCCCCGAACCGCTCGGCGTGACCCACCCAAGTCAGCAGCGTGTCGGCCTCGCGGGCGGCGTCGTGGACGCCCAGCTCCCCGCCCTCAGGCACGGCGCGCACCAGGCGGGGCCACGCCTGGGCCACCGCCATCCAGCCCGACAGGCCGGCGGCGCCCAGCTCGTGGAGCGTGCGCCCCGGCAGCGTGGCGAAGGTGACGGTGTCGTCGGTGGCGCCCAGCACGGCGGCGGTGGCGATGCCGGCGTCGGCGCACGGCTCGGCGAGGGTCCCGGACGCCGACGCGACGGCCCCGGCGCGTCCGGGCCGCACCACCTTGCGGTAGCCCTCGGCCGCCCGGACGACGGCACGCCGGTGCAGGCGGTGGACGACGAGCTCCTCGCCGTCGGCGACCATCAGGCCGGGCAGCTTGCGGTCGTGTCCGGGCGGGGTGAGGGCCAGGCCGTCGGCGTCCAGCCGGCCGGCGCGCAGGCCGGACGCGTCGCGCAGCTCGACGGTGAGGCTGCCGTCGCGCCCGGGCCAGGCCCGGCGGACCTCCCCGGCGGTGCCGGCCTGCGCCAGGGCGTCCAGGGCACCCAGGGCGTCGGCAGGGATGGTGGCGGTCAGGACAGGACCTCCTCGAGTTCGGTCAGGCGCCGGGCGACGCCGTCGCGCCAGGCGGGGTCGGCCGCACGCACCGGGCCCATCACCCGGGCGAACAGGGCGTGGGCGCGGGCGGTGGTGAGCGTGGTGGCGTCCGGCACCTGCCCGCCCTGCTCGGCGTAGCCGGCCAGGAAGGCGTCCTCCCCGCTCCGGCCGTCACCCCCACCCGCACCCGCGCAGGTGCCCACGGCCAGCCACGAACCCAGGTCGAGCGCGGCCGGGCCGATCGCGGCACGGTCGAAGTCGTTGAGGATCCGGCGTCCGGTGGCGCGCTCAAGGAGCACCTGGTCGGCCGAGGCGTCCCCGTGCAGCAGCGCGGGGGTACTGGCCGTGTCGGCCAGGGCGGGGCGGGCGGCCAGGACGGCGGCGACGCGGGCGGCGCGGGCGCCCAGGTCGGCGTCCAACCCGGCCAGGTCGCGGGCCAGGACGTCGGCGTTCGCGGTGGTGGGCCGGGCGGCCAGGGGGCGCAGGTCCGGGTCGGCCAGCGCCCGGGGTCCCAGGGCGTGCAGGCCGGCCAGGGCGCGTCCGGCCCAGGCCAGGCCGTCCGCGTCGGGGGCGTCGAACAGGTTCGCGTCGCCGAAGAAGGGCCGGGTGGTGACATGCGGACGCCCCGGGTCGGCAACGCTGGCGGGTGCCGGGAAGCCCCGGGCGACCAGCCAGTCCAGGAGATTCTGGACCAACGCATCGGGGGCCGCCGCCACCCTGACGACCGTGTCGGCGTCCCGGACCAGGACCCGCCGCAGCGGGTTGTAGCGCAGGACGGCGTCCGGGTCATCGACCAGCGCGGCGGCCCGTGGCGCCTCCCGCCGCAGGGCCTTGCCCAGCGCGGGGTCGGTGGAGATCGCCCCGGCCTGCAGGCGCAGGTCGGCGTCCAGCATGGTGTCGACGAGGCCCAACCCGTGGCGCTGCGCCCAGTCGGAGACCTTGTCGCCCTTCACGTGGGCGTCCGGCCACAGCACGCGCACCCAGCCGTTCGGACGCCCCGAGTGGGGGTCGGCCAGGCCCAGGCTGACCTGGACGCCCGGCTTGATCCGGGCGGCGACCGGTCGCACCGGGCGGCCGACGATCGCGCTGAGCCGGTCGGGGTCGAACAGCAGGTCGAGCAGCGGGGTGAGGGTCGGGGTCATCGGGTGGCCTCCACTCGGACGTCGTCGCGCTCGGCCTCACCGGCATTCACCCAGGCCTGGAAGGTCTGGTTGTGTTCGAGCAGCGCATCGGGGGTGTCGCTGAACAGGATCCGGCCGTCCTCGACCCAGATCACGCGCGAGGCGGACAGGGCCACCTTGACCTCATGGGTCACGGCCAGGGTGGTGCGCCCCTCCATCAGGCGCTCGATGGCGCGCAGCACCTCGGCGGCGGCGGCCGGGTCGAGCCCGGTGGTCGCCTCGTCCAGCAGGACGACGGGGCTGTCGCGCAGCAGGGCGCGGGCGATGGCGAGCCGTTGGCGCTGCCCGCCGGACAGGGTGCCGCCGCGCTCGCCCACCGTGGTGTCGTAGCCCTCGGGCAGCGCCACGATGAAGTCGTGGGCCTGGGCGGCGCGGGCGGCGTCCTCCACCTCGTCGTCGGTGGCGGACAGGTTGCCGTAGCGGATGTTCTCGCGGATCGTCCCGGTGAACAGGACGGCCTCCTGCAGCAGGATCGACACGTGCTCGCGCAGCTTCTCGAGCTGGATCTCGGTGAGGGGGTGCCCGTCGAGGCGGACCTCGCCGGCGGTCGGGTCCATGCCGCGCACGAGCAGGGAGACCAGCGTCGACTTGCCCGACCCGGACGGCCCGATGACGGCCACGCGCTCGCCGGGGCGGATCATCAGGTCCACGTCGTGGAGCACCTGGCGGTCGCCGTGCGCGGCGCTGACCCGGTCGAACTCGATCCAGCCCCGAACCCGGTCGGGGCGGGCGGCCCGACGCCGGTCGGCGACGTCGGCGCGCTGGTCCATGAGGTCGGCGACCCGTTCGCCGGAGGCGACGGCCTTGGCGATCCGGCCGGTGTACTTGGCCAGGTCGCGCAGCGGCTTCATGGTGGTCTTCAGATAGGTGGTGAACAGCACCAGGTCGCCCGGGGTCATGGCGCCCTCGAGGACGCGCAGGCCGCCGCCCACCAGGATCACGGCGGTGGCGAGGCCGACGATGACGTCGGTGCGGCGCTCGAGTCCGGCCGACAGGCGGCGGGTGCGGACGCCTTCCTTGAGCGACTTGGCGTTGGCGGAGGTGAACCGGCCGGCGATGTGCTCCTCCAGCCCGTAGGCCTGCACGACCTTGATCGACGACAGCGACTCCTGGGCGGTGTTGGCCAACTGCGCCTCGCCCTTGCGGGTCTTCCGCGATGCCTCGGTGATCTTCTTGGTCGAGCGCTTCGAGCCGAGCAGGAACAGCAGCATGGCGACCACGACGGCGACCGAGAGCAGCGGGTCGATGACCACCATGACGATGAACATGATCACGAGGGTCAGCATGTTGGCGACCAGCGGCAGGCCGGCGGTCACCGCCACCTCCTGCAGCCGGCCCACGTCGGTGACGATGCGCTGGACGGTGTCGGCCGACCGGTTCGTGGAGTGGAAGCCCTGCGAGAGCCCCTGCACGTGGCGGAACAGCCGCCCGCGCAAGTTCGTGGACGCCCGGGAGCCGACCAGCGCGAACGCCACCGTGGCCAGGTAGTTCATCAGGGCGCGCATGCCCGTGATGGCCACCAGGGCGGCGCCGCACAGCAGCAGCAGGGTCAGGCTGGCCGGGGCCGGGCCGCCGCGCAGGTCCGCACCCAGCGAAGTGGACACGGCGTCCACCACGATCTTGAGCGGCCACGGCTCCAGCACGCGGAAGACGACCTCCAGCAACAGGGCGGCGATCCCGCCCCCCATCAGGGGCTTGTGCTCGGCCAGCTCGGGGCGCAGCAACGCCAGCGTGCGCTGCAGCGGCCGCTGCTCGCGCTGGGTGCCCATCAGGCCCCCTCGGTGCCGGCGCGTTCGATCCCGGCCAACGCCAGCGTGCGCTCGACGACGCCGGCCCAACTGTGGTGCTCCTCGGCGTCGCGGCGCGCGGCGGCACCGAGCCGGGCGCGGGCGTCCGGATCGGCGGCGAGCGCGTCGAGGGCAGCGGCCAGCGCGGCGGCGTCCGACGGGGCGACCAGCACGCCGGTGACGCCGTCGCGGACGATGCCCGGCACCTGGCCGACGGCCGAGGCCACGACGGGGAGCCCGGCGGCGAGGTACTCATAGATCTTCAGGGGGCTGAAGTACTGGTCGGCCTCGGAATCCATGACCGGGTACGGGGCCACGCCGATCGCCGACCCGGCCAGCGCGGCGGGCATGGCGGCCGGCGGCACCGCGCCGCGGAAGTCGACCCGGACGCCGAGGTCGGCGGCCTGCTGCTCCAGAGACGCCCGCTGGGGTCCGTCGCCGAGGACGCGGAGGGCCCATGGCTGTTCGGCGCGGGCGAGGGCGTCCACGAGGACGTCCACGCCGTGCCAGGCCTTCAGCGTGCCGACGAAGGTGACCACCGGGTCGCCGGGCGCCTCGGGGGCGGGCTGGATCCGGGTGGTGCTGACCCCGTTGGCCACCGTGTGCACGTTGCCACCGTCGGTGTGTTCGAGCACCCACGCCCGCACCGGGTCGGACACGCAGATCGAGACCGCGGCGGCGGCCACCTGGGCGCGCAGGGCCGACCACGCGGCGTCCGCGTCGACCAGGTCGCGGTGGCGGGCCTGCTCCTCGACCAGCGGGGCGTTGACCTCGAGGACGCCGCGGGCGGCGGTCGCTGCGGTGACGTCGGCCAAGACAGTGCTGAACAACGAGTAGCGCTCGTAGACCAGGTCGGGGCCGTAGGCGATCACCTGCTCGGCGATGGCGTCGGACGCCTGCGCCTGGGCGCGCTCGCGGGCGGCCGGGTCGGCGCCCTTGCCCACCTTGGTGTGGTGGACGGCCAGGTCGGCCAGGTCGCCGGGGACCTCGTCGCCGATGCGGGTGGCGAACACCTCCACG
This sequence comes from Propionibacteriaceae bacterium, assembly GCA_030539405.1. Classification (GTDB taxonomy): domain Bacteria; phylum Actinomycetota; class Actinomycetes; order Propionibacteriales; family Propionibacteriaceae; genus Propioniciclava. Next base: position 5,686 of record JAUNSA010000041.1, on the reverse strand, counting down.
GTGTGGCCGGCGGCGCGGAACACGCGCACGACCTCCTGGACGTGGACCGAGGCGCCCTTGGTCCCGAAGACGGGGATGCCGGGGTCGACGCTCACGTAGGCGATCTTCATGCTGCAACCTCCCAGGTGGACAGGGTGCGCGCCTGGACGCGCGCGTCGAACTGCTCCTCGATCACCGAGCGGGCCGCCCGGGCGAGGTCGTCGCTGGGCTGGGCGCCGTCGGCGAAGCGGGCGAGGGCCTCGACCAGTCCGTCGACGTCGCCGGGGGCGAGCAGGACGCCGGTCTCGCCGTCGCGGATCACCTCGGGCAGGCCGGTCACGGCCGTGGCCACCACCGGGGTGCCCAGGGCCATCGCCTCGAGCACCACCGTGGGCAGGCCGTCGATGTTGCCGTCCTCGCCGGGGATGCACGGCGCGGCGAACACATCGGCCCAGCCCACCAGCTCGCTCACCTCGTTCTGTGGGAGCGGGCCGAGCAGGCGGACGCTGTCGCCCAGGCCCGCGGCGTCCACCTGGGCCTGCAGGGCCCCGGCGAGCTCACCGGTGCCGGCGATGCGCGCGTCGACGCGGCGTCCGGACGCCACCAGGGCGGCCACGGCCTCCACGAGGTGGTGGAAGCCCTTCTTCTCCACGATGCGGCCGACCGCGGCGATCCGCAGCGGGTCGTGGACGGGGCCGGGCGCGGTGAAGGGGAAGCGGGTTAGCTCGAGCGCGTTGTACTGCAGGCTGATCCGGGCGCCGGTGTCGGTGAGGACGCGCGCGAGGTGGTCCTCGTTGAAGCGGCTGATCGCGATCACGCGGTCGGCGTCGGCGCAGATGCGGCGCAGCCAGGCCGGGTCGACCGAGGAGTGGTAGATGTCCTTGGCGTGCGTGGTCAGCGTGTAGGGCACGCCGGTGAGCCGGGAGGCGATCCACGCCATGCGGCCGGCCAGGGAGGCGAAGTGGGCGTGCAGGTGGGTGATGCCGTCGGCCAGGACCGCCTGGGCCAGTTCGACGCCCTGGGCGACCTCGTCGCCGGGCAGGTCGGCCAGCACCGGCAGCAGCTCGGCGAGGCGGGGCCCGATCAGCGGGTCGCGGCTGCCGGCGGCCACGCGCGCCCACAGGTCGGCCCCCTTGGGGTAGCGGCTGATCCACGTCACGGGGGCTTGCACGCGGGCGATCTCGGGGTGGAAGCGGGCGTCGGTGGTGGGCCGCAGCGCGTAGATGGACAGGTCGTCGCCGATCGCCTCGCGGGCGAGGATCTCGGTGACGACGAACGTCTCCGAGAACCGGGGGTAGACCTTCAGGACGTATCCGATGCGGCTCATGCCACAACCTCCAGGGTGTCGGTGGCCAGCAGGCGGGCGGCCAGGTGGGGGACGGTGGTGAGGCCGTCGCGCTCGATGCGCGAGCGGTCGACGCGGCGGGCGACGGCGTGCGTCAGCCAGGCGCCGATGGCCTCGGGGGTCAGGTAGGGCTCGCGCAGCACGTCGAGGGCGCCCACCGAGGCCAGGTCGCGCGCCCGGATGAGCTGTTCGGTGCGCGGGTGCTCGCGGGGCACCACCAGGGCGGGGGTGTCGGTGGCGAGGATCTCGGCGACCGAGTTGTAGCCGCCCATCGAGATGACCGCCGCCGCCGCGTCGATGTGGTGGCTCAGCCCCGAGATCGACCGGACGACCAGGGCGCCGGGGGCGGCGGCGTCGACGACCCGCTGGTGGTCGGCCTCGGCCATCTGCGGGCCGGTGACCACGAGGTGCTGGTGGCCGGCCGGCACGGGTGCGGCCGCGGCGGCGAGGGCGACGTCGCAGCCGTCCGAGCCGCCGCCCACCGTGGTGAGGACGAACGGGACGGTGGCCTCGAAGGCGCTCGGGACGGGCCCCAGGTCGCGGCCGTGGGCCAGGAAGCCGGTGTAGGCGACGCGGTCGGCCAGCACGGGCGGCACCTCGCCGGTGGCCGAGGAGTCGTGGACGCCGCGGTCGCCGTAGACCCAGACCTGGTCGAAGACGTCACCCAGCAGGGCGGTCTTGCCCAGGGCGTTCCACTCGGCGACCGCGACGTCGGGGGCGTCCAACACCTCGCGCAGGCCGAGCACGACGCGCGTGCCGGGCAGGGTGCGGCGCAGCCGCTTGAGCGGACGCCGCAGCTCCTTGCGGACGCCGAAGGGGTGCCGGTCGATGATCACCAGGTCGGGCTGGAACGACATCAGCGCGGTCTCCAGCAGGCCCGAACGCAGGGCGACCAGGCTGTCCATGGTGGCGTCCAGGTGGCGCGGGCGGTAGCCGCCGTCGCCCTTGCTGATGCCGGGCAGGGCCAACCAGTCGAAGCCGGGCGGCAGCGGGAACTGGCTGGCCTGCGGCAGCCCGGTGGCCAGCAGGCCGGAGATGGGGCGTCCGACCAGCGAGGGCAGCGCCTGGGCCAGGTGCTGGGCCAGGGCGAGGTTGCGCCGCACGTGCCCGAGCCCCTGGGAGTCGTGGCTGTAGAGGAACACTCGCAGCGGCGTCGTCATGGGCTGACCTCCGGGGGGCGGTGGGGCTCTCGGTGGCCCCGCGTGGGAGCAACTCTGCTGAGGTGCGATGAGCCGACCATGACCGGTCAGTGGGAGTTTTCTCATCTACTCCCGGAGTTGGTGAGAGGACGCTCAGCCGCGCACCTGGACGAACGCCAGGAGGCTGTCGAACAGGCGGCGTCCGTCGGCCGAGGGGCCGGTGAGGAGGTCGATGGCGTCCTCGGGGCGGGGCACCAGGCCGACGACGTTGCCGCGCGCGTTCGTGATGCCGGCGATGGCGTTGGCCGACCCGTTGGGGTTCTCCCCCAGGTACCGCAGCACAACCTGCTGGTCTGCCTCGAGCCGGTCGAGCACGTCAGGGTCTGCGGTGTAGCGGCCGGCGTGGCTGGCATGGACGAACGTCACGGTGTCGCCGGCGGAAAGGGCACAGGTCCAGATGGTGTCGCGGGTCTCGACCCGCAGGGGCTGGTCGCGGCACACGAAGTGGCCACCCTCGTTGGGCTCCAGGCGTCCCGGCAGCAGTCCGGCGCGGCACAGCGCGTCGAAGCCGCCGTCGATGCCGAGCACGGGCAGTCCGGCCTCGGCGGCACCGACCAGGGCGTCGACCACGGCCTGCGACGGCCGTTCGGCGGCGGTGATCGGGCTGGGCCAGATGACGGCATCGACCCCGGCCACGGCGGCGGGATCCTCCAGGTGCACCACGGACGCCCCGGCGGACGTCACAGCCCGCACCAGGGCGCGCTGAGGCGCCCGCGGTGACGTGACAAGGCCGATTCGGGTCACCGGCCCCCCTCCCGCGTGCGCGTGTCGTACGCCTGCACCATGGCCCGGATCCTAGCGAAGCTTGACCCCTGCCCCTGCCACGCCCCGCCGAAAGCGGTGCGGTCTAGGGGGAATGTCGCCTCCGACGCTCAGCCGAACGGCAGGCCGGTGAGGCGGGTGTAGGCCTCCACATAGCGGTCGCGGGTGGCCGCGACCACGGACGCCGGGAGCGGGGGCGGCGGCGTGTCGGACGCCTTGTCCCAGCCCGACTCGTGGGCCAGCCAGTCGCGGACGAACTGCTTGTCGAAGCTGGGCTGGACGCCGCCGGGCGACCACTGCTGGTCGTCCCAGAACCGGGACGAATCCGGGGTGAGGACCTCGTCGGCGAGCACCAGCGTGCCGTCAGGTCGGCGTCCGAACTCGAACTTGGTGTCGGCGAGGATCACGCCGCGCTCACGTGCGATCTCCTCGGCCCGCTCGTAAACCGCCAGGGAGGTGGCGCGCAGCTCCTCGGCCAGGTCGGCGCCGTGCAGCTCGACGATCCGCTCGAAGGGGACGTTCTCGTCGTGCTCGCCCACCTCGGCCTTGATCGCCGGGGTGAAGATCGGCTCGGGCAGGCGGTCGCCGTCGCGCAGGCCGGGGGGGCAGTGCGATGCCGGTGACCGTGCCGTCGGCCTGGTACTCGGCCCACCCCGACCCGGTCAGGTACCCGCGGACGACGCACTCGACCGGCACCATGTCCAGGCGCTCGGTGATCAACGCGCGCCCCGTGACCGGGCCGGGCACGTCGGTGCTGACCACATGGTGCGGGACCAGGTCGGCGAGCTGGCGGAACCACCACACGCTCAACCGGGTCAACACCGCCCCCTTGTCGGGGATCGTGGAGACCAGCACGTGGTCGAACGCCGAGATGGCGTCGGTGGCGACCATGAGCAGCCGTCCGGGCGTCCTGCCCGGTTCGTCACCGTCGGGCAACTCGTACATCCGGCGGACCTTGCCGGCGTAGACCAGGGGGAGCTCGAGTCCGTAGTCGTCCATCACGGCGGCGATCCTACGCCCCGGGGCACCGCGCACCTGGCGCTGCCCAAACCGCCGAGGACCGGCGGTGTTGGCGCCGAGGACCGGTCAGGGGGCGGTCAACTGCAGCAGTCGGCCACCCGGGGCGTCCTCCAACAACCAGATCGAGCCGTCGGGAGCCTCGGCGACCGCGCGGATCCGCTGACCCATCTCCCACAGGTCGCCCTCGGTGGCCGACTCCCCGTCCAGGTCCACCCGGATCAGCGCCTGGCCCGACAGGGCGCCCACGAACGCATCCCCGGTCCAGTCGGGGAAGGCATCGCCGTGGTAGATCATCAACGAGCCCGGCGAGACCGACGGCGTCCAGCCGACCTTGGGCGCGGCGAACCCGTCCCCGTCGGCGTGGTCGGGGATCTCCCCGCCGCCGTAGTGCGACCCGTTGGACGCCTCGGGCCAGCCATAGTTCGCACCGGCCTCGATGAGGTTGATCTCGTCGCCACCCTGGGGGCCCATCTCGCTGGACCATAGGCGTCCTGCCTCGTCAAAGGCCAGACCGAGCGGGTTGCGGTGCCCATAACTCCAGATCTGGTCGGTCGGCGCGCCACGATCGGCGAACGGGTTGCCGGGGGCCGGCTCGCCGTCGGGGGTGAGCCGGACGATGGTGCCGAGGGTGTTGGACAGGTCCTGGGCGGGCTCCATCTTCTGGCGATCGCCCGAGCTCACGAACAGGTACTGGCCGTCGGGTGAGAAGGCCAGACGATGCGAGAAGTGTCCGTTGCCGGACACCTTGGGCGTCTGCTCCCACACGGTGGTCAGGCCGTCGAGGCGCGCGGTGTCCCCCTCGACCACGAGTCGGGCACGCCCCACGACGGCGCCTGTCCCACCGTCGCCGCGCTCGATCCAGCTCAGGTAGACCGTGTTGTCGTCGGCGAACGTGGGGCCGGCGACGATGTCGCCCAGGCCACCCTGGCCCCCCACCACGACCTCCGGCACCCCGGACACCTCCAGCGTCCGTCCCGATTCCTGGTCGCGCAGGTGCAGCGTCCCGGTGCGCTCGGTGATCGCCAGCCACGGCGTCCCGGGCAGGAACGCCATCGCCCACGGCTCGTCGAACTCGGCCACCTCGGTGACGACGAACGGACGCCCATCGGGTGCCAGTCGCGGTTCGGACGCCGCCGTTTCGGACGCGGTGGGCGCGGGTGGGGCGGTCGTGTCGACGGTGGCCTGCGGGGAGGGTGGCTGCGCGCTCTGCTCGCTGCCCGGCCCCTCAGTGCCCGGCGCGGAGCAGCCGGCCAAAAGCGTCGCCGCGGCGATGGTGGCGGCCCAGGTTCGTGGTCGTGTTCCCAGCGGTCGTCCCATGAACCGAGGCTACCCGGGCGGTTTCGCCGGTCCTCGACGACCAGCGCGCCGGTCCTCGGCGACC
>JAUNSA010000195.1 GCA_030539405.1 Propionibacteriaceae bacterium | reverse complement strand
AGGCTCGCCAGATCACACGGGATCGACCTGCAGACGCATCGCGCCCGGCGCCTTGCGGGCCAGGCGCTCGGCGACGACGGACTTCAACCCCGCAACCAGATCATCCCCGTGAGCCGGCGGACACCGCACGGTCAGACGCCAGGTCTGCTCGTCGGCCTCGTCGTCCAGCAGCACCGGACCGAAGTGTTCAGCACCCGGCACCGGACGCCACGCCGACTCAGCTTCATCCAGGGCGGCCCGCGGACCGTCCAACTGCACCAGACGCGCGGCGGGCGGGAACCGGGTTTCGACGCGCTCGGCCAGCTCCCGAGCCGCGAACCCGGGGGCGTCCAACCGGATCAACGCCTGCAGCGCCCGGGCGTCCGGCTCGCCGACCGCCATCACCGTCCCGTGCTGGCTCGCCGGACGGACCAACGCGCACACGTGCAACCAGCGTCGCAGGGCCTCTTCGGCCGCTCGCAGGTCCGGACGCCCCAGCAGCAGGCCCGTGTCCATCAGAATCGCCGCCGCGTACCCGTGGGAAGCCCGCGGTTCGGCCCCGGGTGTGGACAGCACCAGCGCGGGCTCCTCCCCCACGTCGTCGACCACATGGCCCGACCAGGATTGGACCACCTTCACCTGCGGGAACGCCCGCCCCAGTTCTTCTGCGGTCCGCCGGACGCCGACCCTCGGCGCCCGCAGCCGGGTGTCCTGGCACTCCTGACACGACCAGGGCTCGGTCAACGGCCCGCAGGTGGTGCACACGAGACCTGAGCGTTCGCCCCGCAGCGGACGCGCGCACTGCGGGCAGCGCGCCAGCGAGCGACAGCCCTGGCACGCCATCGCCGGCGCGTACCCCGCCCGGGGCACCTGGACCAGCACCGGCCCGGTTGCCAGCCCCGAACGCATCACCCCGAAGACGTCATGGGGCAGCCGAGCCGCCCGGGCGGCCGGATCACGATCCTGGGCGCGCTCGTCGTGGGAAGCCACACGGACCGCCGGCCCAAGTCGACGCACCTCGCGCGCCTCGTGGGCCAACGGCACCAACCAGTGCTTCTCGACCAGCGCCTGCACCTCCGCCGTGCGCCCGTACCCGGCGAGCAGCAGGCCACAGCGTTCCATGCCGGCCCGCAGGGCAGCGACCTCCCGGGCGTGGGGGTAGGGCGCGCGTGGTTCGGCCAGGGCGTCGTTGCCCTCGTCCCACACGACCACCAACCCCAGGTCCTGGACGGGTGCATAGACCGCTGCCCGCGTCCCCAACACCAAACGCACATCACCGCGCGCCACGGCCAGGAAGTTCCGATACCGCGCCGCCGGACCCAACTCCGCGCTCAGCGTCGTGTGGCTGCCCGCGCCGAACCGCTCATCGCACCGGGCCGCCAGGTGTGCGAGGGCGTCGCCGTCGGGCACGACCACGACCACCCCCCGACCGGACTCAAGCGTCGCGGCCACGGCATCCAGCAGGCCCTCGGCCCAGCCCTCCGGGACCCCGAACACCGGGACGAGCGTCCACGCAGCCCGCAGCGGCTCCCCCGCCGCGAGCCCCTCCAGGAAGCGCTCCCCACCCGGGTAGCTGCCCAACACCCCCGACGCGGCGGACGCCGCGGGCTCAGGTCGGTCCGGCCGCGCGGCCGCCTCGGACGCCGCATGCCGGGGCGGGATGGCCAACCGGGCCACATCGGAGAACGTCCCGCCCCAGTGGTCGGCGACCGCCCGGATCAGCCCTGCCACCTCGTCGGTGAGGACGACCTCGGGCGAGACCACCCGCTCCAACGGCGCGAGCTTGGCGACGTCGGTGCTGTCGGCGACCTCCAGCACCCACGCATCCCGCAGCTTGCCGGCGAACCGCACCCGAACCCGGACGCCCGGGCGCACCGCCTCCGCCTGGGCTTCGGTGATCGCGTAGTCGAACACCCGATCCAGGTGGGGAAGCGGAACATCCACCGCCACCCGCGCCACCCGGACCTCGTTCATGTGCCCGATGGTAGGGGTCCGTGCCGACAATCCGTCAGCGCCGCCAATCAGCCCTTCACTGCACGCGCGAGGGCATCGGCGCGGTCGGTGCGCTCCCAGGTCATCTCGGGCAGTTCGCGACCGAAGTGGCCGTAGTTGGTGATGCGCGAGTAGATCGGACGCAACAGGTCCAGATCCCGGATGATCGCGGCAGGGCGCAGGTCGAACACGGACAGCACGGCGTCGTTGATCTGCTCCACCGGGACGGTCTCGGTGCCGAAGCACTCGGTGTAGAAGCCCACCGGGTGCGCACGGCCGATGGCGTAGGCCACCTGCACCTCACAGCGGGACGCCAACCCGGCGGCGACGACGTTCTTGGCCACCCACCGCATCGCGTAGGCGGCCGAGCGGTCCACCTTGGAGGGGTCCTTGCCCGAGAAGGCGCCACCACCGTGGCGGGCCATGCCGCCGTAGGTGTCGACGATGATCTTGCGGCCGGTCACGCCGGCATCGCCCATGGGCCCGCCGATCACGAACTTGCCGGTCGGGTTGGTGTAGGTCTTGCGCCCGTCCGATGAGATGTCGTAGCGCGCCAGCACCGGGTCGATCACGTGCCGGACGAGGGCGTCCTTGACCACCCCGTCGCGCCAGGCCGACTCGGTGTGCTGGGTCGACACGACGACCGTGTCCACCCGCACCGCACGATCGCCCTCGTACTCGATGGTCACCTGCGTCTTGCCGTCGGGCAGCACCCATTCGAGCTCGCCGTTCTTGCGCACCTCGGCCAGCCGCTCCGAGAGCCGGTGGGCGATGTCGATCGGCAGCGGCATCAGGGTCGCGGTGTCGGTGCACGCGTAGCCGAACATGAGGCCCTGGTCGCCGGCGCCTTGGCGGTCGAGGTCGTCGACGGCCAGCCCGTCGCGCGCCTCCTCGGCGTGGTCGACACCCTGGGCGATGTCGGGGCTCTGCGAGCCGAGCGAGACCAGCACGCCGCAGCTCTTGCCGTCGAACGACGCGGCCGCCCGGTCGTATCCGGTGGCCAGGATCCGCTCACGGGCAATCGAGGAGATGTCGGCGTACGCCTCGGTGGACACCTCGCCGGCCACCACGACGGTCCCGGTCGTGACGAGCGTCTCGACGGCCACGCGGCTGTTGACGTCCTGGGCCAGGAGGGCGTCCAGGACGGCATCGCTGACCGAATCGGCCAGCTTGTCGGGGTGCCCCTCGGTGACGGACTCCGACGTGAACAGACGACTCACTTCTTCTCCAAACCGGCCGCCACGACGGCGTCCCAGATGCGATGGGCGATCGCCGACTTGTCGCCGGCGGCCGCCTCCACGACGCCGCCGGCGTCGATGATGGTCACGGTGTTGTCGGGCTGGCCGAACACGGCCCCGCCCGAGACGTTGTTGAGGACGAGCAGGTCGCAGCCCTTGCGCTCCAGCTTGGCCTGGCCCAGGCGCATCAGGTCGGCCTCGTCGGTGGCCGTCTCGGCAGCGAACCCGACGATGACCTGCTCCCGCGGACGCGCACCGCTCAGGGTGGCGAGCACGTCGGTGGTCTGGAGCAGCGTGAGCGTCAGCCCGCCGTCGCCGTCCTTCTTGATCTTGGTGTCGCTGGCCGCGTCCGGGGTGAAGTCGGCGGGCGCGGCGGCCATCACAATGGCGTCGGCCTCGGCCTGCAGGGCGAACATCGCCTCGGCCAGATCGGCGGTCGAGCGCACGGTCTTCACCTCGCACCCGGCGGGCAGCGGCAGCGTCACGTTCGCGGCCACGAGCGTCACCCGCGCCCCGCGCAGGGCCGCGGCCTGGGCCAGCGCGATCCCCTGGCGCCCCGACGAGGCATTGCCCA
>JAUNSA010000194.1 GCA_030539405.1 Propionibacteriaceae bacterium | reverse complement strand
AGGCGGCCACGAACAACAGCGGGAAGAACACCCCGATGTTCAGCGCGGCCAGCACGAGCAGCCGACCCCACTGGCGCGGCCGGGCCCGGGTCAGGGCGATGAGCAGGAGCCCGGCCGGCACCGCTCGCAGCACCGAGGCGGTCATCGGGTGCCCCGGGGGAAGCAGCTCGGTGGTCACTACATACGTCGTCCCCCACACCACCGGCGCCACGGCACCCAGCAGGGTGGGGCGCATCATGGCTCTAGTCGCTTCCATGGAAGCAATATACCACTTCCACGGAAGCATTAGAATGAATGCATGGAGACCAAGGGTGACCGGGTCGATGCCATCCAGGCCGAGTGGCGGCGTGAGCGGCCCGACGTGGACGTCGACCCGCAGGGGGTGATCGGGCGGCTGCACCGGCTGGCGCAGGTGCTCACCGGTGAGCTCGAGGCTGTGTATGCCGCGCACGGGCTGGCCGAGATCGACTTCGACATCCTGTGCACGCTGCGGCGGGCCGGGGCACCGTACGCCCGTCGCCCGGCCGAGCTGGCCCGTTCGACGATGGTCACGACGGGCGGGATCAGCAAGCGGCTGGACCGGTTGGAGGCTCAGGGACTGGTCGAGCGCACCAAGCCGGCCGCTGGGGATGGCCGTGCCACCCAGGTGAAGTTGACCGACGAGGGCAGGCGCAGGATCGACGTCGCATTCACCGAGCACATGGCCAACGAACGGCGCCTGCTCGACCAGCTCCCAGCCGCCGATCAGGTCGCCCTCGAGCACTCGCTTCGCGCCTGGCTGGCCCACCACGAACCGACTCATTGACGGTTGCGCACCCCGCGTCAGCCCAGCTGTGGTGCGAGGTCGACCAGTTTCTCGAGGCATGAACTACGGTTCCGGCCAATTTAAGGCGTAGGCACACGCGCGTCGCCCCCGCCGAGGTGCTTGATGGCTGCCGGTGAGCATGGCGAGATCGTGGACCAGCCCTGGCGGCCGACCCGTGATGTACGACTTTGGGGAGAGTCGAGCATTGGTGCACATCAAGGCACGTCGCGTAGCTGTATGAGGTCATGACGTTGTCGACACGGGGGTGGACTCGGCTGGCTGGTGACGTGTATCAGCATGACGTGTCCTGCCGGTGCCCCACAGACCGAGCAACGGAGGAGAGAGACACTCGGTTCCGCTCCGCACGCGCTGGAGCCATAATGGAGCCATGCCGAACATTCAGATCAAGGGTGTGCCCGCGGAGACGCACGTCATCCTGAAGCAGCGCGCCGCTGCGGCCCACCAGTCCCTCCAGGAATACCTGCTTGCCCGGCTCGTCCGGGAGGCCCAGCAGCCGACTCTGGATGAGGTGCTTGCTCGTGCAGGGAGTCGCACCGGAGGACGACTCTCGCTTGCTGACGCGGTTGCGGCAGTGAGGTCCGAGCGTGCTCGTAGTTGATGCCAGTGTCCTTGCGGTTGCTCTACTCGACGATGGGCAGCACGGTGGCGCCCTTCGTGCCCGGCTTCGCGGCGAGGACCTCATCGCCCCCGGCGTGATTGACCTGGAGGTTCTCTCGGTGTGGCGCAGGCTTGTCCGTGGCGGCGAGGTCGAGGAGAGACGCGTGGGGCAGGCGATCGACGACCTGAACGCGTTGCCGATGCAGCGAGTCGACCATCGCTCCCTCATCGCGCGTTGCTGGGATCTCCGCGAGAATCTGACGACCTATGATGCCGCGTATGTTGCCGTGGCCGAAGCGCTGGATGCCCCGCTACTGACCGGAGATCGACGCCTCGCGCATGCCCCGGGCCTGGCATGTGTCATCGAATTGATTGGGCCAGATGAGGGGGAAGTCAACTGATCCTGATGATCAAGCGGATCGAGGGGTCGGGTTGGGCCGCACTCTTCCAACTAAGCCATGCGCTACGATGTAGCGCATGGCAAGCACGCCCCTCTCCATTCGCTTCGAGCACGAACTTCTTGACCGGCTCCGCCTGGCTGCCCAGAGACGCGATACGACCCCGTCGGGACTCGCACAACGGCTGATTGACGAGGGTCTTCGCATTCAGGAGGTGCCGGGAATCGTCTTTCGTGACGGACCTTCTGGTCGGCGCGCTGGACTTCCGTATGGTCCGGATGTGTGGGAGGTTGTGGCGGCGTTGAAGGAGTCGGATCCGCGAGGTGATGCCGCCGTGAATGCCGTGGCTGAAGACCTGAGTCTCACTCCCGGTGCGGTTCACATCGCGATGTCGTACTACGGCGCCTACCCCGATGAGATCGACTCCGAGGTCGCTGCGAATCGGGCCGCGGCGGAGTCGGCTCTCCAGTCGTGGGAAGCCCAGCGGCGATTGTTGACGTGAGTACACCCCGTCTGCTGCTCGATGAGCACTATTCCGAGGTGATCGCCACAGAATTGCGGGCGCGTGGGCATGACGTAGTTGCCGCCGTCTCAAACTCGGATATCCGGGGTGCAGCCGATTCCGTGGTCTTTCGCTGGGCTGCCGAGGCTGGCCGTCGGATCGTGACGGAGAACATCAAGGACTTCCGCCCGCTTCTCATCCAGGCCAGCACATCTGGGAGCAGATACGCCCCGCTGCTGCTGGTGCCTCCACGCCGATTCCCCCGGGGGAGAGGTGATCGCGCAGCCGCGATCGTCTCGGCGATCGACAATTGGCTCTCGCGCGACGACGTCACCCAGCGGCCAGTCGAGGACTGGCTCACCTGACACCCGGAAGCCCACCTACAAGAGCTCGCTAGTTCGAGCTAGAGCGCAGCGGAATCGTTGCCCGTCTCGCGGAGGCGGGCAAACCACCGATTCATCAGCTCGAGGTCGGTGACGTAGTCCTCCTCCGCCACCCCGGGCTGGAGCTCGCCGTGGAAGAACTCCGCGTGGAAGTCCTGATCAGCGGTACGGAAGCGCACAATGATGCGGGTCGGCGCCTCCTCGGATTCGAGGGAATCGGCGAATGCCTGCACCGCATCGGACTGGCGATCCTGCATCTCCCGCTGCGCCTCGTAGGACGTGTCGCACCCCAGCAACTGGGCCGCGTCGAAGTGGTCGTACACGTCCCCGTCGATCCGGAAGAACGGGTCCACAACCGTGACCCGGTCCTCCTGGGTGAGGTATACCCACACCACCTCGACGCGCGGGTCGCGATCGAGGAAGTCCCATGCCGCTGCAATCAGTTCGGGCGCTAGCTCCTCGAACGCCTCGGTAAAGGTCGTCATCGCCGGCCACTCCTGCTCGAGCTGTTCCCCGCCCCGGACCTGTGGCCCGCGTCAGCCCGACTTCCGCCGGAACACCCTGCGCTGCGAACCCGCCGCCGCACCGTGCGGCCCCTTCACCTTGCCGCCTGCGGCTCCGCCACCCCCGTGGCTCTGCGACTTCTTCTTCTCGAGTGCCTCCCGCATCTTCGACTTCACGGCCTCGGCATCGCCTTCCACGTGCCCCGCCGGCGCGGGAGCCTCGCGAGGCGCCTCGTCGCCGGCGTCGTCGCCCCCCTCGCCAGCCTCATCCTCGTCTACCTCGGCCGGCTCATCACCCGCCGCGGCCTCCTGGGCCACCTCGGCCTGCTGCTGTGCGAGCGCCTCCTTGGCGAGATCCGCCTGCGCCTCCGCCTGCTCCTTCGAGGGGGCCTGGTTCCGGATTTTCTCGCCCGCAGTCTTTCCCTGCACCATGGTGTCCTCCTTGGGTCTCGGCGTACCTCCCCAGTCTCGCGCGCCCTCCGCACCTTCCGCCACTTCTTTCCCGACGACGGGCACTCACCTTGGTCCCCCTTCTCGCCCGCACCCGGCCTCGCCACCAGCCCGGCCCCCCCCCCCGCCCCCCC
>JAUNSA010000193.1 GCA_030539405.1 Propionibacteriaceae bacterium | reverse complement strand
CCAGCACCACCACGAGGCAGACGAGCGCGGCGAGGGCGAGCTGGACGCCGAGCTCGAGCAGGCCGGCCGAGACGTCGGACTGATTGCCGAGCAGGTCCTCACCGCGCAGGACGCCCACGGCGAGAGACACCACGTTGTTGGCCACGTGGACGCCGATCGCCGCTTCGAGCCCCGCGAAGCGCCACGCGAGCCAGGCGAACAACAGGGCGAACAACACGTAGCTCACCCCGGTGGCGACATCGGACGTCGCGTGTGCCGCCGCGAAGCCGGCTGAGAACAGGAAGGCCGCGACCCAGAACTTCGTCGTCGACCATCCGATCTTGCCGAGTACCGTCTGGATCGCGAACCCGCGGAACACCACCTCCTCGGCGGAGGCCTGCAGCGGCACCAGCACGACGATGGCGGCCAGGGCGACGAGCGCCGGCGCGGTCAGGCCGCCGATGGACTGCCCCCTCATCGCTGTGATGATCGCTGCCGACACGCCGAACCCGACGAGGCCTACGGCGAGTGAGGTGAGCAGCAGGCCCCAGCGGACCCGGCGCGTGTGCGAGATGAGATCGCCCAGGCGCATCCCGAACAGAAAGCGGGCGACGCCGATCACCGCGAGCCACCACGAGGCGACCGGCAGCGCGAGGTGCACGATCTGCCCGGCGGTTGAGGTTGCCCGGCCCGACTCGTCCATGGGGGCGATCGCTGCGGCGAACAGGCCCGCTGCCACCGTCAGCAGCGTGATAGCGAGCGCCAGCAGCGCGAACGCCGCGATGACCCTGCCCCAGCCCTGCCCGGGGCGCCGACGCCCGGGTCGGGTGAAGAACCGCTTCCGCGCGGCGTCGTCGATGCGGGCACTCCCGGACTCGTCCATGGTTCAAGGCTATTGCCTGGGCGCCGTGCTCCAGCGCGCGGCTCATCGACGGTCGCCGGGAAGGATTCAGCCTGCGGCATGAGTTTGTCGCCGGATTCGCCCAAAATCTGCGCCAAGGTCATCCGGTGGCATGAGTTCGGCCCGGGGGGAGCCCGACCGGAGTCCTGCGCGAGCCCGACCGGTGGCATGAGTTCGGTCCGGCAAGGCTACCGGGAGCGATCCCCCTGGCCTCACCAGCTGCTGGCGCTGGTGCCTCCGCCACCCGAGCCACCGGACGACGAACTCGAGAACCCCGATGAACTCCCCGAGCCACCGCTCGAAGACGTCGACGTCGACGGGGTCGAGGAGTCCGCGACCCGCGAAGAGAAGTCATCCAAGTCCCTGTCGAGGGTGTGAAGGGTTGCACCGGCCAGGAAGGACGTGTCGAGGTCGATCCTGTCCTGCATCGCCAACTCGCGGCAGATGCGCGTCCACCGCTCGGTGAGACCGAACAGCACCGCCCACGGCAGGTACCTCCGGAAGATGTCCCGATCTGCCTCGAAGTCGAGCTGGTCCGCCTCAGCCGTGGCCAGGTACTGCCGGAACCCCTCCACTTGGTCGAGCATCGCCGTGCCCCGGGCGCGGCGCGTCCGGGTGGGCAGCCGCCGCCGCGCGAACTTCACGGCGATCGAGCCGACCAGCAGGAAGGCGAGCATCGTCGGCAGGAAGGACGCCCCGAAGGCTGCCGGCAGGTAGCGAACGCCCACGCCGAGCAGTCCGGCGATCAGTAGCACCCACGGCACCCAGGCCAGCAACCTCAGGACGCGCTTGCGGCCCCGGTTGTCCGGGTGCCGCCACAGCTCCGCGTCGCCGATCACGCGCGTACTGGACGCGAGGGCCGCGGCACGCATCGCGCGCATCGTCCGGTTGTCGACCCGCGATCCCGGCGCGGCGGCGGCTTCGTGGATCGTCCGCTCCGGTTCGGTGCTCGGGCGCCGGTCCGGGACGGCGACCACGTTGAGCGGCCGCGAGGACAGCTGGAGCTGCCCGCTCACCGCCATCTGCACCAGCGTGGCGGCCAGGTGGGTCGAGCGGTAGTGCCCGTCCCGGACGGCACCGGCCTCGATCAGCGAGGCGTCCGGCGGCGTGAACCGAACGGTGGTGGGCTCAGCCGCGTCCACGGGCCGCACCTGATCGTCGCTGCCCATCTCTCCGGGAGGGGTGCCGGCGTAGCGCTCATCGCGCGGGCGGTTGGACCGGGCGACGCCCAGCATGACCGCACCCAGCCCGACTGCGGCGCCCGCCCCGCCGATCAGCCCGGTGCGCGCGCGGCTCAGGAGCGCGTCATCGGGATGGTCCACGAGGGTGGCGCCGGGCCCGGTGAGGGCAGCAGCAGGGAAGGAGATGTCGGTGATCTTGTAGGCCCCCGAAGCGCTCGCTACATCGTTGAACGTCACGGTCGAGTCGGCCACCTCGTGGTCGGGCGCACTGCAGCGACCGAGCTCGCCCGTGGAGACCCGACGGCAGGCCACCTCGTGCGGTGCCGCGGGCAGCGTGACGGCCAGGCGGGCGTCCGTGGTTTCCTCGAGGTCGGGTGCGAACTGCAGGCGCAACCGGGCAACGTCTCCGTCTCGGACCACGGCCCCGTCGACGGTGTAGCTCAGCGTGAACTCGTGTTCGGACGCCCCGGACAGTGCGGCCACCAGCAGCAGGCCTCGCTGGGTGGACCCGTCCAAGGGGGAGGGGAGGAGGTGGGTCAGGACGGGGGAGCCGTCAGCGGCCGTCGTCTCCAGGTCGCGGACGCGCACCGCATGGCTCTGCCCGCTCGCCCACGGCTGGTGGACCAGCACCTGCTGGCCCGCCCACCGCACCGGCAGGGCCCCGGACGGGAAGCGGTACGACAGGCGTTGGGTCACGTCCACCCGTCCGTCAGGACGCACCTCCATCGTGGCGTCGAAGCGATCGAGGGTCGCCTCGGTGACACGCGCCGGCTCCAGAATGGGCTCGGCGTTCGCCACCGAGTCGGCGGCGAACCCGGCAACCACCGTCAGGACGCCCCGGGGTGACTCCGCCGAGTAGGCGCCGGCGCCCTCGCGGACCTCGCCCGCACACTCGCCCGGACCGTCCAGGCAGCGCACGCGCTCCACCCCGGACGGCGCCGTGACCCGCGCGGTGAACCGCTCAATGGTGGGGTAGTCGGGGCTGGTCACGTCCCAGTGGAGCTCAGGTCCGGTCTCGAAGGTGCGCAGCGCGCCGCGCAGCGTGTACTCGATGACATAGGTGGCGTCCTGGGTCTCCAGGGCGACGTCGGGGTCGCCGATCCGCACCTGCGTGCTGGTTCGGCGACCCTCGCCCGCCTCGGACGTGCTGAACTCGGCCGGTGCTCCCGAGGGGCTGCTCACGCGCACGTCGTCGACGCGATAGACCGCGTCCATCGTGTCGTCGGCTCCCCACGGCTCGCGCGTGGCGATGCCGAAGGTGATCCCGTGGCGTCCAGTCTCGGCGAAGTGCCACTGGAGTTCGTACCGCACGTCGACCGTGCCGTCGGGTTGGATGGCGAAGGTCGCATCGAGGTGGCGGACGGACTCTTCGTCGGCCCGGGCCACGGGGGCGGCGACCCAGAGCAGGGCGATGACTACGGCGAGGAGCGCCCCCAGCCGGCGCGTCACGGGCATGCCACCACCCTAGACGCACCGCGGCGAACGGGTCACATGCACGGCGCATGCAGGCTATGCTTGATGCATGACCACCACGATCCAGGTTCGCAACGTGCCCGAGGCGGTCAGTCGCGCCCTGAAGGCGAAGGCAGCCCTCGAAGGGCGCTCGCTGAGCGACTACCTGCTCACCGAGCTGGATCGCATCGCGTCGCGGCCGAGCCGTGCGGAGCTCCTCGAGCGGATCAGCCGCCGTCCGAGCCTTGACCTGCCACCCGCCGAGCGCGTGTTGTCCGAGGAACGGCCGGCTCGGTGACGCTGGTCGTCGACGCCTCGGTGGTCGCCGAAGTCCTGCTC
>JAUNSA010000040.1 GCA_030539405.1 Propionibacteriaceae bacterium | reverse complement strand
ACCACTCCTGAACGACCACCAACCAGCAAGGAGAATCCATGTCCAAACGCTACGACTACGTCATCGTCGGGGGTGGTTCGGCCGGTTCCGTCCTGGCCAACCGCCTGTCCGCTGACGAGGGCACGAGCGTTCTCGTCCTCGAGGCGGGCCGCTCCGACTTCATCCTCGACCCGCTCATCCACATGCCGGGTGCGTTGATGTTCCCCTCGGGCAACCCCCTCTACGACTGGGCCTACGAGACCGACCCCGAACCGCACATGGGCGGACGCCGGGTCCCGCACGCGCGCGGCAAGGTGCTCGGGGGTTCCTCCTCGATCAACGGCATGATCTTCCAGCGCGGCAACGCCGGCGACTACGACAAGTGGGCCACCGAGTCCGGCCTGGAGAAGTGGGACTACGCCCACTGCCTGCCCTACTTCAAGCGCATGGAGACCTGCCTGGCCGGCGCGGACGCGTGGCGTGGCGGATCGGGCCCCCTCAAGCTCGAGCGTGGCCCCGCGAGCAGCCCGCTGTTCCAGGCCTTCTTCGAGGCCACCACCCAGGCCGGCTTCGCCCGGACCGATGACGTCAACGGCTACCGCCAAGAGGGGTTCGCGCCCTTCGACCGCAATGTGTACCGCGGCAGCCGCCTGTCGGCGTCGCGCGCCTACCTGCGTCCCATCCGGAACCGGAAGAACCTGACCATCTCGACCCTGTCGTTCGCCACGGGCCTGCGCTGGCAGGGCACCCGGGTCACCGGCGTGGACTACACCCGCCTGGGGCGTCCGCACAGCGTCGAGGCCGGCGAGGTCATCCTGTGCGGTGGCGCGTTCAACTCCCCGCAGTTGCTGCAGCTGTCCGGCGTCGGCTCGTCCGAGGTGTTGGACGCCGCGGGCGTCCAGACCCGCGTCGAGCTGCCCGGCGTCGGGGAGAACCTGCAGGACCACCTGGAGGTCTACCTGCAGCACGCGAGCATCCAGCCGGTGTCGATCGCGCCGTGGCTGAAGATGTGGAAGGCGCCCTACATCGGCGCCGAGTGGCTGTTCCTCAACCGGGGCGTGGGCGCCAGCAACCACTTCGAGGCCGGCGGGTTCATCCGCACCAACGATGAGGTCGCCTACCCGAACCTGATGTTCCACTTCCTGCCCATCGCGGTCCGCTACGACGGGACCGCCGCCGAGGGCAAGCACGGCTACCAGGTGCACATCGGGCCGATGAACTCCGACGTGCGGGGCCGGCTGCACATCCGCACCGCCGACCCGACGGACCGCCCGTCCATCCTGTTCAACTACCTGTCGACCGAGAACGACCGGCGCGAGTGGGTCGAGGTCGTCCGCGCGGCCCGCCACATCCTCGCCCAGCCCGCGTTCGCCGCGTTCGACGGGGGCGAGACCAGCCCCGGGCCGGACGTCCAGACCGATGAGGAGATCCTCGACTGGGTCGCCCGCGACGCCGAGACCGCGCTCCACCCGAGCTGCTCGGCCAAGATGGGCACCGACGACATGGCGGTCGTGCACCCCGACACGCTGGCGGTGCACGGCACCGAGGGCCTGCGCGTCGTGGACGCCTCGGTGTTCCCCTCGATCACCAACGGCAACATCTACGCCCCGGTGATGATGGTGGCCGAGAAGGCCGCCGACCTGATCGCCGGCAACACGCCGCTGTCGGCCGAGCACCCGCCGGTCTACCGCGCCAAGGCGGGCATGCCCCTCTACCCCGAGGGCGACCCCCGCAACGACGCCTGGAACGCCCAGGCCGAGATCCCCAGCGCCGCTGCCGCGGTCGCCGCCACCGCTGATCGGGGCGGCCGATGAGCAACACGCCCCAACCGGACGCCGTGGCCGAGGCCCCGGCACGTACCGCCTACAAGCCCCGCGTCATCATCGGGTCGGCCCTGATCATCCTGCTGGTCGCCGGCTGGGCCCTCGTGGCCCCGGAGCAGTCCGCCGAGATCCTCGGCGCCGCCGTGACGTGGACCGGGAACTGGTTCGGCTGGTTCTACATCGCGCTGGCCACCGCCATCTTGGTGTTCGTCATCTACGTGGGCTTCCGGTACAGCAAGGTGCGCCTGGGCCAGGCCGATGACCGGCCCGAGTTCTCCACGTTCGCGTGGGCGTCCATGCTGTTCGCCGCCGGCATCGGCACCGACGTGATGTTCTTCGCGGTCGCCGAGCCGGCCACGCAGTACATGTACCCGCCCCAGGGCGACGGCAGCACCCTCGACACCGCCCGGGAGGCCACCGTCTGGACGCTGTTCCACTACGGCATCACGGGGTGGGGCATGTACGCCCTGATGGGGATCGCGCTCGGCTTCGCCGCCCACCGCAAGGGGCTGCCCCTGGCGGTCCGCTCCACCCTGTACCCACTGATCGGCAAGCGCATCAACGGGGCTCCCGGCGACGCCGTCGACGTGGCGACCATGATCGGCACGATCTTCGGTGTGGCCACCTCGCTCGGCATCGGCGTGGTGATGCTCAACGTGGGTCTCGACATCCTGTTCGGCGTCCCCCAGGGCATCCCCGCCCAGATCGGATTGGTCGTGCTCGCGGTGGCCGTCGCCACGGTCTCCGCCCTCACCGGCGTCGACAAGGGCATCCGCATCCTGTCCCAGCTCAACGTCCTGCTGGCGCTGTTCCTGGCCGGCTGGGTGCTCGTCACGCGCGACACCGCCTTCCTGCTGCGCGCGGCCGTCATGAACATCGGTGACTTCGTCAACCTGTTCCCCGGCATGACGCTCGACACGATGGCCTTCGACCACGATCCGGACTGGATGAACGGCTGGACGCTGTTCTTCTGGGCCTGGTGGATCGCCTGGGCCTGCTTCGTCGGCATGTTCCTGGCCCGGATCTCCAAGGGCCGCACGATCGGCCAGTTCGTGCTCGGCACGCTGACCATCCCGTTCCTCTACATCGTGATGTGGGTCACCATCTTCGGCAACGCCGCGGTGAAGAAGATCATGGACGGTGACGCCGAGTTCGGCGAGATGGCCGTCAACAGCCCCGAGGCGGGATTCTTCACCCTGCTGATGGACACGCCGGGGGCCCTGTTCCTGGTCGGCCTGGCCACCTTCGTCGGCCTGCTGTTCTATGTGACCTCGGCCGACTCCGGCTCGCTGGTCATGGCGAACCTGTCCTCGCACCTGCCCACCGCCGACACCGACGGACGCCCCGTCCTGCGCGTGTTCTGGGCCGTCGCCACGGGCGTCCTGACGATCGCGATGCTGATCGTCGGCGGCATCCCCGCCCTCCAGATGGCGACGATCATCATGGGCCTGCCCTTCGCGTTCGTGATGATCCTGGTCATGTGGGGGCTGCACCGGGCGCTCGAGAACGAGCGCACCCTCGAGGACGCCCTGCGGACGACGCTGGCCACCTCCTCGGTCGCGGCACCGTCCGGCTCGGGTTCGTGGCGTCGGCGCCTGTCGGAAGGCTTCGGCGCGGTCAGCCGCAAGCAGGCCGAGCGCCAGCTCGAGGCCGTCGTCCTGCCCGCGCTGGCCGAGGTCCGCGAAGAGCTCGTGGGCCAGGGTGTGGAATCCCACCTGGAGGAAGGCGTCGGCCACGGACGGGTCGGCCGGACGGTGACCCTGGTCGTCCCGGGCGAGACCTCGGACTTCCGCTACCCCGTCCAGGTGCGCAGCCTGCCGGCTCCCAGCTTCGGTGGCGCGCGGTTGATGGAGAGCGACGACCTCACCCATGTGGTCGAGACCGAGCTCCCCACCGGCGGCCGCTACAGCCTGATGGCCTACAGCACCGATCAGGTCTGCCACGACGTGTTGGACCACTACGAACGGTGGGCCACCTCGGTCGAACTGACCGACAGCGTGTGAGTCACGAAACGGGTGCGGGGGGTTTCTTCCCCGCACCCGTTTCGCATGTCAGGGCTCGTCGGCCGGCGCTTGCCTGTCAGGGCTGTGCCGGGGGCGCGGTCACCGAGTGGCGGCGACTGAGCGCCACATGGGCCAGGAAGGCGGGGTGGTCACGTTCGTCCAGGTCGGCGGTGGCCACCAGGTGGTCGACGTGACGGTCGGCGCTGGCCGCGACGTCCGGGTCCTCGGCGGCCTCGCGGATGCGTGCGGCGAGGTCCACCAACGCCTCCAGCACCGAGCGGGTCTGGGTGCAGAAGGGCCGCAGGTGGTCGAAGGGCATGTCCACGATCTCCTGCACGGTGACCGGACGCACGTACACCCGATGCGCCAGGTCATCATCGAGCAGCGTGTTGCCCGACCCGGGCCGCTTGACCGCGGCGAGGACGCCGTAGGTGACCTGCTCGATGGCGTTGATCGCGGTGTAGGGGTCGTTGGTGCCCGGCGACATCGCGCGCACGGCCAGCTCGACGACCTGCTGCTGGGCGAAGCGGACGTCCTGGCTGGTGGACCGGCTCGGGGCCACGTGCAGGTGGTCGCGCACCTGGGCCTGGGCCTCGGCGGCGTGCTCGGGCGGCCAGACCACGGCCACGGGCTCGTCGGCCATCACCTGGTCGCCGGTGCGCTTGAGCAGCCGGAGCCGGGCCTTGCACTGCTCCATGTCCTGGACCAGCGCCCACCGGTCCACGCGCACCAGGTAGCCCGAACGCCCCAGCGTGATGCTGGCCCCGCCCTCGGTGGGGACGTCGTGGCTCTCGATGCGCCGCTCGTCGGTGTCGAGGAAGTTGTCGCGGACCGTGCGCTCGAAATCGGCGCGCGCGTTGTCGGAGAGGGTCTCGACCTGCACCGACTCGGCGATGTGGTGGATGAACCACACGAACAACAAAACGTCGATCGTGCCGAGCACGATGGCGAAGTTGACCGCGAGGTGGGGGACGAACGCCGCGCCGTCGTCGGAGGCCGAATGGATCGTCCGCAACACCAGCAGCGTGTAGACGAAGGTGGCCACCAGCACACCCAGCACGAGTTGGTTGTTGCGGTCCCGCATGAAGTTGCGCACCAAGCGCGGGCCGTAGGTGGTGGACGCCGTGCTGACCACCGAGATGGTGATCGAGAACGCCGTGCCGGCCACCCCGAGGAAGGTCGCGACCGACGAGAGCAGTGCCCGGGCGCCGTCGACGCCGACCTCCACCAAGAAGCCCCGGATGGGCTCGGGGTAGGTCAGGCCGCTCTGGTCGATCGTCACCAGCGACTGCGCGAACGCGATCGCGATCAGGATGCAGACGATCGGGATGAACCAGAACTTGCCCGGGATCTCCCGCAGGAACGTGACCAATCGCCCCATGGCGCCTCCTCACTTCGGTAGGAGTCCAACCTATGGCCCACGGCGTCCGGGTGCGGACTCCTCCGCGGCGCGGAGCGGGACGGAGTAGATTCGCCCAGTGCCTGATCTCGTCGCCCTCCACGGCTGGCCGCTGTTGGCGGCCCTGGCCGGCGCCGCGATGGTCATCGGTTTTTCCAAGACCTCCTTCGGCGGGATCGCGGCGCTGTCGGTGGCGGTGTTCGCCCTGGCCATGCCCGCGAAGGAGTCCACCGCGACGGTGCTGCTGTTGTTGCTGGTGGGTGACCTCATCGCCATCCTGCGGTACCGCAGCGTGTCCTGGCGGCTGCTGGTCACCCTGCTGCCGGGGGTGGTGCCCGGCCTCCTGTTGGGCGCCCTGTTCATGAACGTCGTGGACGACCTCACCATGCGGCGCACGATCGGTGCCCTCCTGCTGGGCATGGTGCTGCTCCAACTCTGGCAACGACGCTGGCGCACCGCCACGCAGCCGGCGAGTGAGACCCACCCGAACTGGCTGCGGGCCAGCGCCACCGGCACCGCCGCCGGCTTCACGACCATGACCGCGAATGCCGCCGGCCCCGTCATGGCGCTGTACTTCCTGGCCGCGCGCATCGACAAGGCGCGCTTCATCGGCACCAATGCCTGGTTCTTCGCGCTGGTGAACCTGTCGAAGGTGCCGCTGGCAGCCTCGCTGGGGTTGTTCACCCCGGACGCCCTGGCCCTCGACCTGGTGCTCGTCCCGGCCGTACTGCTCGGCGCATGGGCGGGCACGTGGGTGATCGGACGGGTCACCCAGCGTCAGTTCGAGGTCGTGACCATCATCGCCTCCGCCGTCTCAGCCGCCATCCTGTTGGTGCGCTGACGCCCCAGGGCCACATCAGTGTCGGCAAGGAAGGGAATCAGCCGGTGGAGAAAGGGAGTCCGTCGAGCCCGGACACCCGCCAGTCGTTGTTGCGGTCCCGTTCCACCGTGAGGGTCAGGTCCAACTCCGGACGAGGAATGAGGTGCTCGGAGGTGAAATCCACGCGCGTGGAGGACACCACGACCCCCTGTCTGACGCGCACGAGCGGGGACACCGAAGCGCGCAGTTCGTCGAGTCGCCCCTTCCGGCGCTCCACGTCATTCAGGCATGGGTTGATCCAGGCAAAGTTGGGGCTGACGTTGAAGCAAGCTGCCAGCGCGTCGTCCGCGACGACGCCGCGGAGGAAATCCTGCGCGAGCTCCTCAGCAGGCGCCTCCTGCGCGACGGCCCAGATCGGCTCCCGCGGGGCATCCCGACCAGGGCCGAGCAGAGCCCCTGTGATGGCGACGGTCAGCACCACACGTAGCACGCGGGAGAATCCGGCATGAAGCCCCTCCTGCCGGTTGGTGGGGTTCATCCCGCCAAGGCTAGGAAGCGCATCACGCACTGTCAATCGGTTCCGATCGCTGGCACCGGTTGGTCCTGGACCCGACCGAGCTTCCAGCCTCCGTCCTCGGCGGCTGCCACCATGCCGCGGGCCCGCAGGGATTCCAGGGCGACCATCGCCTCCGGGAGCGAGAGGCCCGCCCGGAGCGACACCTCCCCGGTGGCGCGACTGCCCCGGCTCGGCAACGCCTCGTAGACGGCGATTTCGTCGGGCCCCACCGTGTCCAGGAGCCGCGTTCGGCTGGCATGGGACACGAGGCACTCCCCCATCGGTGCGACCATCTCGAGCACCTCCTCAGCGCAGGTGACCAACATCGCCTCCTGGTCCCGGATCAGGCGGTGAGGGGTGTAGGACGCCGCGCTGCTCACCGGCCCCGGCACCGCCATCACCGGCCGACCGAGGGTGGAGGCCCAGGTCACCGTGTTGCGAGCCCCGCTGCGGGCTCCCGCCTCCACCACGACGACCCCGTCCGACAGCGCGGCGATCAGGCGGTTGCGGGTCAGGAAGCGACGCCGCGTCGGGTGTTCCCCCGGGGGCACCTCACTGACGAGCACCCCGTGGGCCTCCACCTCGGCCAACAGCCCGGTGTGGGCCCGCGGGTACATCTCGTCGAGGCCGCGCGCCAGCACGGCCACGGTCGGCCCGTCGGCGGCGAGGACGCCACGGTGGGCGGCGGCATCGATGCCGAAGGCCCCGCCCGAGACGACGGTGCGCCCGGCGCGGGCCAGCCCTTCGCCGATCTCGGCCGCCGTCCGGTCCCCGTACGCCGTGGAGGTGCGGGCGCCCACCACGGCGACCGCGCCGCGGGTCAGCAGGTCGAGGTCGCCGGGGCCGCGCACCCACAGCCCCAGCGGCGTCCCCCCGGAGTCGGAGACCGGCTCGCTGTGGGCCAGGTCGGCAACCCCGGCCGGCCAGCCCGGGTCGCCCGGCACCAGGAACCGGAGGCGGTGCCGCTCGGCCCGCCGCTGGACGTCGTCCAGGTCGAGCACGGCCGCTCGTCGCCGCCACGCCAGCTCCCCCAGGCCCGCCTCCAGCGCCGCCCACACCTGGGTGGGCGTGGTCGTCCGCAGCCGCTCGCGCAGCCGGAGGTCCCCCGGTTCCACCACACAACTCAGGGCGAGCCTCGCCCGCCGCTCCTCCTCGTCAACCACAGCGTGCCTCCTCCAACTCGTCCCCGCGCCGCAGCGCGAGGGCCAACGAAACATCCTGATGACGGGGCCGGTCCACCCCCGCCAGGTCCGCGATCGACCACGCGATCCGCATCACTTTGTCCACACCGCGAGCGCTCAGTTGACCCCGTGCGACCGCGGTGTCCACCAGGCTGAGACCGCCCACGCGAGGCAGGTCGTGGCGCAGGACCGGACCGGGCACCTCGGCGTTCGTCGCAAACCCCCACGGGGCCAGCCGCGCCCGCTGGCGGGCCCGCGCCTCGGCAACCCGCGCGGCGACGGTGGCGCTGTCCTCCGAGGAGCGGCGCACGGCGCGCAGGTAGGCCTGCGTCATCGGCTTGAGCACCTGGGTCAGGTCGATGCGGTCGAGGATCGGCCCCGAGATGCGTTGGCCGTAACGCCGCACCGCCGCGGGGACGCAGGTGCAGGTCGCCGAGCGCAGACCGGACTGCCCACACGGGCACGGGTTGGCGGCCAGCACGAGCTGGAAGCGCGCCGGGTACCGCGCGACGGCCCGCGACCGGGCCAGCTCGATCCACCCCGACTCCAGCGGGGTGCGGAGTGCTTCGAGGACCCGTGGGCTGAACTCGGGTGCCTCATCCAAGAAAAGCACGCCACGATGAGCCAACGAGACCGCCCCGGGCTGCGGGATGCGTGAACCACCCCCGACCACGGCCGCCACCGACGCCGAATGGTGCGGCGCCGACAACGGTGGCCGCCGCGGCAGGCTACCCCCCACCTGCAGCCCCGACAGCGACCGGATGGCCGCCACGTCCAGGGCGTCCTCATCAACCAGGTCGGGCAGGATGCCGGGCAACCGTTCTGCCAGCAGGGTCTTGCCCACCCCCGGGGGGCCCTTCAAGAACAGGTGGTGACCACCGGCGGCGGCGATCTCCAACGCCCAGCGCGCCTCGCTCTGACCGGCGACGTCGACCAGGTCCAGCGGCGTGCCGATGACCTCCGGTTCGACCGGCTCGACCGCGACCGCGCCGACGTCGTGGCCACGCAGGACCGCCACCAGGTCGTGGATCGTGGAGACGGGGTGGATGGTGATGCCCTCGACCAGCCCAGCCTCCCGTGCATGAGCGGCCGGCACGATCGCGTGGGAGAAGCCTGCTCGTGCGGCCTCCAGGACCGCCGGGAGCACCCCGCGCACCCGCCGCACGCTGCCATCCAGCCCCACCTCGCCCATCAGGACGGCGTCGTGGAGCAGGTCCGGGGGCACCCACCCCTGGGCCTCGGCCACCGCGGCGACGATGGCGAGGTCGAAGTGCGTACCGCTCTTGGGCAGGGAGGCCGGCGACAGGTTGATCGTGACCAGATGCTCGGGCCAGCCACCCAGCCCGCTGTGCCCCACCGCAGCCCGGCAGCGCTCGCGCGCCTCGTGCAGCGCGGCGTCCGGCAGCCCGACGATGACCGTGCGCGGCAGGCCGCCCCCCACCGACACCTCGACGTCCACGATGGTGGCCTCCAGCCCCACCAGCCCGACGGATCGGGCGCGCCCCAGCCTCATGGCTCGATCCCCCGGACGTGCTGGATCGCCGCCGTCCCGTCCGGGTGCCACAGGATGCCCACGGCATCGACCCTCAGGCTGGGCACAGGCCCGGCGTGCTGGCGGGCGTAGGCGGCCGCCAGGCGGCGCAGCCGGCGGGCCTTCGTGTGGGTGATCGCCTCGAGCGGGGACCCGTACCCGAGCCCGCGGCGGGTCTTCACCTCGCACACGACCACGACCCCCTCGGGGTCGCGGCAGACGAGGTCGATCTCGCCCTCGGTCGTGCGCCAGTTGCGCTCCAGCACCTGCCAGCCGCGCTGGGTCAGGTACTGCGCCGCAAGGTCCTCCCCGCGGTCTCCGGTGATGCGTCGTGGGTCCATGGCCCCCACATTCGGCGGAACAGGCCGAAATCGGTCACCGAATCTGGGCGCCTGTGGACAACCTCACCCACCCCGCAGGCCCTGTGGACAACCGCCCCCGCGCGCTGACACCGGCTCAGGGCCCGAGGATGGCGTCCAGGTGGGGGCTGGCGAGCACCCGGGCGGGGTCGAGGCGGTTGCGAACGGCGACGAAGTCCTCCCAGCGCGGGTGCACCTGGGCGAGCCGGGCGGCGTCCAGCGTGTGTTGCTTGCCCCAGTGGGGGCGCCCGTCGTGCTCGGCGACGATCCGCTCGAAGACGTCGAAGGAGTCGCCCACGTCGCCCCGGTGGTACTGGTGCACGGCGATGTAGGCACTGTCGCGCCCATACGCCCCGGACAGCCACACGTCGTCGGCGGCCAGGAAGCGCACCTCGACCGGGAACTGCACCGGTGCCTGGGTGCGGTCGTACCAGCGGCGCAGCTCGCCGAGCACGTCGGCCACCGCCTCCAGGGGCACCGCGTACTCGCTCTCCACGAACCGGACGCGGCGGGGGCTGCAGAACACCCGGTGGGAGACGTCGGCATACGTGCGCTCACCCAGGGTCGCGGCGCTGAGCCGGTTCAGGGCCGGCACGAGCCGCGGGATGGCCGCCCCCACCCGGTTCACCACCGCGTAGGCGCCGTTGGCCAGGAGTTCGTCCTGCACCCATCCTTGGACCGCCGGCAGGGGCCCCATCTCGTCGGCACCCGCCCGGTGGTTGCGCCGCGTCGAGGCGACGTCGGTGTGGGGGAACCAGAAGAACTCGGCGTGGTCGGCGCTCGCGGCGAAACCGCGCGGGTCGGCCAGGACGGCGTCCAGCGGCAGCGGCCCCTCCACCGCGCGCAACCGGAAGGCGGGCACGGTCTCCAGCTCCAGTGCGGTGACGATGCCGAGCGCGCCCAGGTTGATCCGGGCCGCCTCGAAGGTGCCGTCGCCGGCGGCGTGGCGGGTGACCCGGCCATCGGCGGTGGCCAGCTCCACCCCGGTGACGGCGGCCGCGATGCCCTGCAAGCCCAGCCCGGTGCCGTGGGTGCCGGTCGCCACCGCGCCGGCGATGGTCTGGGCGTCGATGTCGCCCAGGTTGGGCAGGGCCCGCCCCCGCTGCTGCAGACCACGGTTCAGGTCACGCAACCGCGTCCCCGCCCCGACCCAGACGCGTCCGGTCGCCGGGTCGATGTCGCCCACGCCGGTCAGCGCGGCCAGGCTGACGGCCACGTCGGTCGGTGCCCCGATCGGGCTGAAGGAGTGCCCCGAGCCGAGCGGACGCACCCGCCGGTTCTGCTCCCCGGCCCGCGTCAGCACCTCGGCCGCCGCCGCGGCGTCCACCGGGACCGCCACCTGCGTGGGCGTCGCGGTGAGCGACCCCGACCAGTTCTGCCATGTCATCCGAAGTTCCTCCCCTCGCCGCGGTAGGTCGGCCAGATGGCCGTCACCGCGTCCGCTTCCACCACGTGCACCCCGTCGAACCGCTCCAGCAACTCGCCGGCCTTGGCGCCCCGGAACCAGACGGTCTCCCCCATCCGGACGCCGTCGGCCGCCGGCCCGCGCACCGGGGTCTGGACCTCACCGGCCGCCTCCGTGCGGGTCAGCCGCAGTCCCCGCGCGACCGGGCTGGGGACCCGCGACCAGCCGGGCTCGCCGGAGGCGACGTAACCCCCCGAGAACAGCGTCACCACTCCCGGTGTCGGACGCCGCACCGCGGGCAGTCCGAACTGCAGCGCCGGGCGTGGGCGGAAGGCGCGATAGCCGTCGAACAGCGTCGGCCCGTACAGGCCCGACCCGGCCGCCACCTCGGTCACCCCCGACCCCCCGGCGGTGCCGCCGAAGCTCTCCAAGGAGCCCGTCCCTCCACCGTTGACGAAGGCGAGGTCGGCGACCGCACGCAGCGCGTCG
The DNA here is from genome assembly GCA_030539405.1 of Propionibacteriaceae bacterium. GTDB lineage: Bacteria > Actinomycetota > Actinomycetes > Propionibacteriales > Propionibacteriaceae > Propioniciclava. Next base: position 8,146 of record JAUNSA010000040.1, on the reverse strand, counting down.
ATCACCGCCGCCCGACGATCCGGGAGTTCGGACAGCGTGCGTCGCTTCAGCCAGCGGATCGCCGGCGAGGCGTCCGGCAGGCCGGCCACCTGGGCGTCGTAGAACATCGCGCCCACGACGGTGAACCCCGCCGCCTGGGCCGCGTGGACGACGGCCACGGCGTCGGCGGGGGTGCGCACGGGCGAGCGCCGGACGCCGAGGTGGGCGCGCCCCAGCACGACCGAGCAGTCGACGTCGATCGCCACCCGGAGCGGGACGCCGGGGCCCACCCTCTGGGCCAGGAAGGCCACGTGCTCGGCCGAGTCGATCGCGAGGGTGATCTCGGACAGGGCCAGCGGGTCGGCGGCGAGTTCGGCCAGCGCCGAGGTGGACGCCGTGGGGTAGGCGACGAAGACGTCGCGCACGCCGGTCCCGACCAGCCACAGTGCCTCGGCCAGCGCGTAGGCCATCACCCCGGACCAGCCGGGGCGGGACAGCACCCGGCCCAGAGCCTCGCGGCAACGCAGCGACTTGGAGGCGACCCGGATCGGCAACCCGCCTGCGCGACGCTCGAGATCGTCGGCGTTGGCGTCGAAGGCCGCCAGGTCGAGGGCGGCCAGCGGGGCGTCGAGGTCGCGGGTGGCGGCGTCGAGTCGCATCATGTCGCGACCCTAGCCGTCCTCACAGGCTGTCGGGAACCTGCAGCTCGGAGTGTGCGATCTCCTCGATCGACACGTCGCGGAAGGTGAGCACCTTGGCGGACTTCACGAACCGGGCGGGACGGTACATGTCCCACACCCAGGCATCGCCCATGGAGACCTCGTAGTACACGTCGCCGCCCTCGGTGCGAACCTTGAGGTCGACCGCATTGCACAGGTAGAACCGACGCTCGGTCTCGACGGCGTAGGTGAAGATGCCGACGACGTCCTTGTACTCGCGGTACAGCTGGAGTTCCAGCTCGGACTCGTACTGCTCTAGGTCCTCGGTGCTCATGACTGGCCCAGCCTAACCGTTCGGGCGACGTTGTCCCACTTCATCCGATGGATCGGGCAGGGCCCGTGCGCGTCGAGCTCGGCCTGGTGCTCGCGCGTGCAGTAACCCTTGTGCACGTCGAAGGCGTAGCGGGGGTGGTCGGCCGCGTAGGCGGTCATGATCCGGTCGCGGGTCACCTTGGCCAGGATGGAGGCCGCCGACACGCTGGCGGCGACGGCGTCCCCCTTCCACATCGCCAGGGCCGGTGCCTCCAGCCCGTCGACGGCGAACCCGTCGGTGAGCACGAAGTCGGGACGCCGTTCGAGCCGCGCCACCGCACGCCGCAGGGCCGCCAGGTTGGCCACGTGCATGCCCAGGGCGTCGCACTCGTCGGGTTCCACGCGGACCACCGCCCAGGCCAGCGCGGCCCGGGTGATGGCGTCATGGAGCCGCTCGCGACTACGGGCGGTCAGCTTCTTGGAGTCGTTGAGGCCGGGGATCGGCCGCGGGGGCAGGATGACGGCCGCGGCCACGAGGGGCCCGGCGCAGGCGCCGCGGCCCGCCTCATCGGCTCCCGCGACGGCGGTGAAGCCGGCCCGGGCGAGCGCCCGTTCGTAGCCGTACAGCCCGGCGTCGCGTCGGATGACGAACGCCATCTCAGCAGAGCCCGTCGCCGCCGACCGCCACGACGGGTTCGGCCGGCGCGGGCCCGGACGCCGCGGGAATCGCCGCGAAGCTGGCCGGTGTGGTGAACGTGCGCCAGCGGTCGAACGGGAAGAGGGTGAAGGACGCCGCACCCACCACGGACTCGACCGTGGGGAAGCCTCCCGCATGGTCGACCCCCAGGACCTTCTCCTGGAGGTGGCAGCGCGAGTCCGCCGAGGCGCTGCGGTGATCGCCCAGCACGAAGATCCGCCCGGCGGGAACCACCACGTCGAAGGCGTAGGCGGACGGGGCGTCCGGCATGCCGCCGTCGGCATAGAGGTAGTCAGACTCCTCCAGCGCGACCCCGTTCACGGTCAGCTTGTCGTCGGCGTCGCAGCAGACCACGTGGTCGCCCTCCACCCCGATCACGCGCTTGACCAGGTGGGCCGAGGAGGTGTCGGGCATGAGACCGAGGAAGACGAGGGCGTCCTGCCACGGCTCGGTGCGGAACCGGTCGGGGTTGCCCAGCCATTCGAGGTCGTCACGGAAGACGACGACGTCGCCGCGCTGGAAGGCTTGCACCTTCTGCACGGCGACGCGGTCCCCCACATTGAGGGTGGATTCCATCGAACGCGACGGGATCGAGAACACCTGGAGCACCAACAGGCGCAGCAGGGTGGAGGCGATCAGGGCGCCGACCACGACGATCGCGACTTCTTTCACGAAGCCGCCGAAGCCGCCGCCCTCCTCGTCCATCGCGTGCTCCGGCGCGATCAGTTGTCGCGCTTCTCCTTGATCTTGGCAGCCTTGCCGCGCAGGCCGCGCAGGTAGTACAGCTTGCCGCGACGCACGTCACCGCGGCGCTCGACCTCGATCTTCTCGATGATCGGGGAGTGCAGCGGGAAGGTGCGCTCGACACCGGTGCCGAAGGAAACCTTGCGGACGGTGAAGGCCTCGGTGATGCCGGAGCCGTTGCGGGCGATCACGACGCCCGCGAACACCTGGATGCGGGAGCGGTTGCCCTCGACGACCTTCACGTGGACCTTGACGGAGTCGCCGGCCCGGAACGTCGGGACGTCGGAGCGGATCTGTGCGGCCGAGACCTCGGCAACGAGCTTGTTCATGGTGTTCCTTCGCGGTGCCACAGGTCACCTGTCAGATGATCGATAGGTGCGCCGCCAGTCCCCCTGTGGCAGGGGCGAGCGCAACCTGAGCAAGTTTGCCACATGCGCCCGCCCCGCACGAAATCGCCTACAGGGTCGCCAGCCTGAGGTTGTCCAGCTCGGAGCCGTAATGCTGCCCCACCCGGCGCTTGCGCTCCAGGTCGGCGATCACCGCGGGTGCGAAGTCGACGTCGTAGAGCGCCTGGCAGCTCCCCAGCCCGCCGGGGGTGAAGACGTTCACCTCCATCAGCTTGTCGCCGACGATGTCGAGCCCGATCAAGAACATGCCGTCGCTGATCAGCTTGGGTCGGATCACGTCGACCATCTGCAGCATCTCCGGCGTCACCTCGACCGCCTCGGCCTTGCCGCCGACCTTCATGTTCGAGCGCAGGTCGCTGCCGGAGTTGCGGCGCCGGAACGCGGCGTAGGCGCCGTCCACCTGCAGGGGCGTCCCGTTCATCACGAACATGCGGATGTCGCCCTCCTCGGCCTCGGGGAGGTACTCCTGGGCCACCACATAGCCGTCGCGGGCGATCGCCTCGATGATCTGGCTCAGGTTGGGCGACTCGCTGCGGTTGACCAGGAACACGCCGCTGCCGCCCGAGCCCTGCAGCGGCTTCAGCACCGCCTTCCCCCCCAGGTCGTCGATGAAGTCGGAGATCAACCCCTCGTCGCGCGAGATCAGCGTCCGGGGCCGCACCGTCTCGGGGAAGTGCTGGAAGTAGGCCTTGGACAGGGCGTTGGCCAGCGAGGAGGGATCGTTCACCACCAGGACGCCCGCCTGGGCGAACAGCTGCCCGAACGCGATCGCGGCGGTGGCCGCCCACGGCTTCTCGTTGGCGTCCTCGGCGGGATCGTTGCGCAGCATGACGACGTCGAACTCACCGATGTTGAGCTGCTTGACGACCTCGGGCTTCTGCACGTCCTCCAGGTAGCGCTCCAGCGAGCGGTAGCGCTTGCCGGACGCCTGGCGGGCCCGGGCGCTCATCGAGCCGTCGGGTTCGTAGGCGAAGTCCCCCAGCCCCATGAGCGAGACCTCGTGCCCGGCCTGGCTCGCTGCCAGGGCCAGGCGCGTGGTCGTGTACTGCGGCAGCTCGGTCTGCACGTCGTTGACGACGAATCCGATCTTCATGCGGCGACTCCAATCAACTCACTGAGGGATTCCAACTGCGAGGCCTTGACGATACGCGGCAACGCGTCGGCGTCCTCGAGGTAGCGGGGGTGAAGGCGGGGTGGGTTCAGGATGCCGCGATCGCGCAGGTCGACGATCAGCGGCAGGTCGGCCAGGGCGAACTTGCCCAAGAACAGCGGTGCGATGTCGCCACCGTCGCGGACGTGGTCGAGCAACTCCACCAGCCCCCGCAGGTAGATGGCGTCCTTGGTGAGGCCGCCCGAACGGTAGGCCCGCATGGTCGTGTTGAAGGCGCTGCCCTGGGGGAAGCCCAGCTCCATCAGCGCCTCGAACGATTCCGAGAAGGACGCCCCGGACACGAGTCGGTGCACGGTGATCACCCGCGCCGCGAGCTGGCGCAGCCGGAACGGCGTCAGCCCACCGCAGGCGACCTCGGCCAGGACGGCCAGGCCCTCCTGGGTCTCGTCGTAACCGGCCAGCCCGGTGCCGAGCACCCGGATGGGCTGGGCCGCCCCGTTGACCTGGGTGACCAGGTGCGTGCCGACCTCGTGCTGGAGGAGCGCGTTCGTCCGTGCCGACTGCACCGCCGACGACGCGGCGATCAACAAGGTGTCGCCCGACACGAGGACCCCGGCGACGTCGTCGCGGACCTCGGCGTTCATCTCGATGTCGGGATCCTGGCCCCGGTAGTGCTCGATCTCGGCGCAGGCGAGGGCGTGGAACTCCACCGCGCCCACCTGCTCGCCGCGTCCCGCACCGCGGGGCACATGCTCCAGCAGGTCCTCGGCGATCTCGCGCAGGGAGGGCGCCACGCCCCCGTAGAGCTCCAGCGACAGCGGCAGGAAGTCGGGGGTGTCCCGGGCGCGCAGCAGGTCGAGCTGGAGGGTCATCTCGCGGTGCTTGGCGCGCAGCAACGCGCCCAGCGTCGGGTCGGACACCGCGTCGAGGTCGATCAGGTCGAGCATGCCCTGGGCGACGTCGGGGTCGGTCTGCAGCTCGCGGTAGGCGAAGCGAGGGACCCGATCCCCCTCGGCGTAGGCGGTCAGCACCTCATCGGAGTTGATCGGGGTGACGTCCAACAGGAACTGGATGGCCCCGGCCACCTGGGCCACCGCGTGATCGATCACCAGGTCGGTGGTCGCGAGTCCCGTCATCGCGGCTCCCGGCCCAGCGCGTCCTCCACGGGCGGCACCGTGGCGGCCAGGGCGGCGGCCAGGCCGTCGAGGCGGGCCTGGTCGACCTCGCCGGTCCACTCGTCCATGAACGACTTGCGGAACTCCAGGGCCAGCACGCAGCCGACGCCCGGGTAGCGCTCGTGCACCCACGTGCTCAGGTGCCCGCCCTTGAAGCGGACGTTCTCGCGCACGTCGAGGCTCCCCCACGGCACCTGCGCGGCGCTCAGCGACGTGATGAAGGCGTCCACGACGCCACCGAAGCGGGCGTGGTCGAGCGTGCCGGTGCCCACGTTCACCTCGGGGTTCTCGTCCGGGTCGGACGCCGGGGAGTCGGCCCCGTCGCGACGATGGTTGTAGCTGTGCACGTCGTAGAGCACGAACGGCCCGGTCGCGGCGAGGGCGTCCAGCCGTTCGGCCAGGTCGGCGTGGAAGGCGTCGTAGAGCTCGAGCGAGCCCGCGACGAGATCATCGGGCAGGGCGGTGTCGCGCCAGACCTGGAGGTCCCAGCAGTCCGCGGGCGTGCGGTAGACCGCATCCTCCCGGGGCCGGTTGAGGTCGACCTCGAACCGGGAGCGGTGCACCACCACGTGAGGGCCGACCACGGACGCCAGGCGTCCGGTGTGCGGGTCCTCCTCGCGGAGTCGGTCGACCTCGGGCAACACCATCTGCCCGGCGACCTCGGGGCGCAGGTCGTGGCCGGCGTGGATGGCGGTCGCGACGACGCGGGCATCCCAGTCGCCGTGGAAGGAGTACGGGCGGCTCATCCGACCAACCTAGCCAGCCGCACCCGCCACTGGCTAGCACTTTCTGGTTGACTTTTCCCATGCGCATCGTGGTGATCGGCGGCAACGCCGGGACAGGGGCCCACGTGGTCCACCAGGCTCTCCAGCGCGGCGACGAGGTCGTCAGCGTCTCCCGCAGCGGCTGGACCGACCCGCCCGAGGGGGTCGAGGACGTCCGGCTGGATGCCACCGCATCGGCGGGGCTGGATCAGGTGCTGACGGGCGCGGACGCCGTGGTGGTGGCCGTGGGCGCCTCCGGCTTCGACCGCAGCCGGCCGCGCACCCGGGTCACCGAGGCGGTGGTCTCCTCGCTGGGACGGGTGGGCGCCCGGCCGGTCGTCGCCCACTCCTCCCTGGGCGTCGGCGACTCCCTGGACCTGATGAAGCAGCCCGTGCGCACGATCGCGCGCGTCGCGCTGGGCATCGCCCTGGCCGACCATGGCGCCCAGGAAGACGTGCTGGCCCGTTCTGGGTTGCCGTGGGCCTCGGTCCGTCCTGGCGGGTTGAGCGACGACCCCGCGCGCGGCGACGTCACCTTGACCCCGACCGCCGATGCTGCGCCCGGCGCCCCGACCGGGCGGATCACCCGCGCTGACGTGGCCGCCGGGATCCTGCAGGTGCTCGACGAGGGCCTGGGCGGAACCTTCGTCTTCGTGCCGCGCTGAGCTCTCCAGGCCCGGACCATAACGCCGCAGGCCGGCCCCGCTCAGCGGGACCGGCCTGACGTGTGGCGGGACGGAAGGCTACTTGCCGTCCTTCTTGAACAGCGCCTTCATCAGGTCGCGGTTCAGGGCGGAGATCGTGTCCAGCGGGATCTGCTTGGGGCAGACCGCGGCACACTCGCCGATGTTGGTGCAGCCACCGAACCCGTCGGCGTCGTGCTGCGCCAGCATCGTCTTGACGCGGCTGTACCGCTCGGGCTGGCCCTGCGGCAGCATGGCCAGGTGGGTGATCTTCGCGGCGGTGAACAGCATGCCCGAGCCGTTGGGGCAGGCAGCCACGCACGCGCCGCAGCCGATGCAGGTGGCCGCGTCGAAGGCGCGGTCAGCCTGGATCTTGGGGGCCGGCACCGAGTGGGCCTCGGGAGCCGAACCGGCGTTGATCGAGATGAAGCCACCGGCCTGGATGATGCGGTCGAACGCGGTGCGGTCGACCACCAGGTCCTTGATGACCGGGAACGAACCGGCCCGCCACGGCTCGACGTCGATGGTCGCACCATCGGCGAACGAGCGCATGTGGAGCTGGCAGGTGGTCGTCGGCACCGGGGAGTTGCCCCGGCCGTGCGCGGTGCCGTTGATCACGACGCCACACATGCCGCAGATGCCCTCGCGGCAGTCGTGGTCGAACGCGATCGGCTCCTCGCCCTTGACCGTCAGGTCCTCGTTCAACAGGTCGAGCATCTCCAGGAACGACATGTCCTCGGACACGCCCTCCACGCGGTAGCTGACCATCTTGCCGGCCGACTGTGCGTTGGCCTGGCGCCAGACGCGCAGGTTGATGATCACTTGTAGCTCCTCTGCTTCAGCTCGATGAACTCGTACTCCAGCGGCTCCTTGTGCAGGATCGGCGCCTGGCCGGCACCGGTGTACTCCCACGCCGACACGTGCAGGAACTCGTCGTCGTGACGCAGCGCCTCCCCGTCCTCGGTCTGGGACTCGGCCCGGAAGTGGCCGCCGCAGGACTCGCGGCGCACCAGGGCGTCCACACACATGAGCTCGCCCAGCTCGAGGAAGTCGGCCACGCGGCCGGCCCGCTCGAGGGTCTGGTTGAAGTCCTCGTTCACGCCGGTGACCTTGACGTTGCTCCAGAACTCCTCGCGGAGCTCGCGGATGCGGCCGATGGCGAACTTGAGGCCCTCCTCGGTGCGCTCCATGCCGCAGTACTCCCACATGATGTTGCCCAACTCCTTGTGGAAGGAGTCGACCGTGCGGGTGCCCTGGATGGACAGCAGGCGCGAGATCCGGTCGTTGACCGAGGCCAGCGCCTCGACCACGGCCGGGTGATCCTGACCGACCTTGTCGAAGGGAGCCTTCGACAGGTAGTCGTTGATCGTGTTCGGCAGGACGAAGTAGCCGTCGGCCAGACCCTGCATCAGCGCCGAGGCGCCCAGGCGGTTCGCGCCGTGGTCGGAGAAGTTCGCCTCACCGGTCACGTACAGGCCGGTGATCGAGCTCATCAGGTCGTAGTCGACCCACAGGCCACCCATCGTGTAGTGCACGGCCGGGTAGATGCGCATCGGCGTCTCGTACGGGTTCTCGCCGGTGATCTGGGCGTACATGTCGAACAGGTTGCCGTACT
>JAUNSA010000192.1 GCA_030539405.1 Propionibacteriaceae bacterium | reverse complement strand
TTCACTGCCCGATCACCCTACAACCCCATGGCTCGGTCCGACACGGCGCCTCACATCAACACGGCGACGGGCTCGCTGCCGTGGGCCGAGGGCCGGTACAGGGCCAGTAGGCGTCCGTCGTGGACCAGCGCCGTGGGGTCGGCCGGCACGGTCAGCGGCAGGGAGCGGCCGTAGCCGATGTCGCGGGCCGACGCCGCGTCGACCTCCACGGTGTCGAAGGCCAACGGGGCGATCTGGGCCAACGGGTAGGGGTGGGTGTCGAACAACTCCCCCGGCTCCAGGGAGGGCAGTTCGGCGTCCCAGGTGGCGTGCTCGAGCCCGAACGGGCCCACCCGGGTGCGCCGCAGCGCCGTCAGGTGGCCGCCGACGCCGAGGCTGGCGCCGAGGTCACGCGCCAGCGCGCGGATGTAGGTGCCCGAGCTGCAGTCGACCACCACGTCGAGGTCGACGACATCGAGTGAGTCGGCCCGGGTCTGGCGGACGTCCAGCACCTCGAAGCGCGAGACGGTGACCTGCCGGGCGGCGAGCTCGACGTCCTCGCCCTTGCGGGCCAGGGCGTAGGCCCGCTGGCCGTTGACCTTGATCGCCGAGACGGTGCTGGGGACCTGGCTGATCGTGCCGGTGAGGGCGTCCACCCCGGCGCGCAGCCCGGCCCCGACCCCGGCCAGGGTGGCGCCCACGGCGTCCGTCACCTCGCCCTCGGCGTCGTCGGTGGTGGTGGCCTGCCCCAGGCGGATCGTGGCCGCATAGCTCTTGGTGGTGAGCAGCAGGTGGCCGAGCAGGCGCGTGCCCTTCTCGACGCCGAGCACGAGGACGCCGGTCGCCATCGGGTCCAGGGTCCCGGCGTGGCCGACCTTCTTGGTGCCCAGCGCACGGCGGGCCCGCGCGACGACCTGGTGGCTCGTGATGCCCGACGGCTTGTCGACGACGAGCAGCGCGGGCTGCGCCATGGGCTCAGTCCTCGTTGGGGACGTCGGCCTCGTCGGCCTCGTCCTCGTGGGGCTTCTTGTAGGGGTCCGCCTCGCCGGCGTAGGTGGCCCCCGCCGACCGGGCCGCCAGGTCGGCGTCCGACGCGCGCGCCTGGGCGAGCAGCGCCTCCATCTCGGCGGCCGTCTCGGGGACGGCGTCCAGCACGAAGGCGATCGTCGGGGTGAACTTCATGCCGAGCTGCTTGCCCACGGTCGAGCGGATCATGCCGTTGGCGGACGCCAGCGCGGCGGCCGTCCCGGCACGCTCCTCCTCACCGCCCAGGACGGTGTAGAACACCGTGGCCTCGCGGCCGTCGCCGGTCAGGCGGACGTCGGTGATCGTGACGAACTCGCCCATGCGCGGATCCTTGATGCGCCGCTCGAGCAACTCAGCGACGATCACCTTGATCTGCTCGGCGACCTTGATGTACCGGGGATTTCCCATGGAATCAGCCTCTCTCGCTCGCGGGCCCGCACACCACAGGGGCGGGATGTCAGGCACACGGTCAGGGTGTGGTCGGGCGTATCGGCCCCGCCGAGCGTCAGCGAGGCTGGGCCGGGGCGGGACCGTGTGCCTGTCATCCCGCCCCTGCCCGGGGTTGCATCAATCGCGCGGCTTCTCCACCATCTCGAACGTCTCGACGATGTCACCGTTCTTGATGTCGTTGTAGTTCGCGAGCGTGAGACCACACTCGTACCCCTCGCGGACATCGGTGACGTCGTCCTTCTCGCGCCGCAGGGACGCGATGGACGTCTCGGTGATGACGATGCCGTCACGCAGCAGGCGCGCCTTGGCGTTCCGCTTGATGTGGCCGTCGAGCACCATGCAGCCGGCGATGGTGCCGAACTTGGAGCTCTTGAAGATCTCGCGGATCTCGGCCTGCCCCATCGTCTTCTCCTCGTAGATGGGCTTGAGCATGCCCTTGAGGGCTGCCTCCACCTCATCGATCGCGGCGTAGATGACGGAGTAGTAGCGGATGTCGACACCCTCGGCGTCGGCCATCTGCGTGGCCTTGCCCTGGGCGCGGACGTTGTAGCCGATGATGACGGCGTCCGAGGCCGCGGCCAGCGAGACGTTGGTCTCGGTGATGGCACCGACACCGCGGTCGATGACGCGCAGCGAGACCTCGTCGCTGACCTCGATCTTGGCCAGCGAGTCCTCCAGCGCCTCGACCGAGCCGGCCGAATCGCCCTTGAGGATGAGCTTGAGCTCCTGGGTCTCGCCCTTCTCGAGCTGCTCGAAGAGCTGGTCGAGCGTCTTGCGACGGGTCGTCTTGGCGAGCAGGGCCGCACGCTGGCGGGCCTCGCGCTTGTCGGCGATCTGGCGGGCCATCCGGTCGTCGTCGACGACCAGGAAGTTGTCACCCGCACCGGGCACCGATGTGAGGCCGAGCACCTGGACCGGCATCGAGGGCGGAGCCTCGTCGACGGTCTCGCCGGTGTCGGTGATCATCGCGCGGACGCGGCCGTGGGCCGAGCCGGCCACGATCGAGTCGCCGGTCTTCAGCGTGCCGCGGTGCACCAGGACGGTGGCCACGGGACCGCGGCCCTTGTCCAGGTGCGCCTCGATCGCCACACCCTGGGCGGGCATGTCGGGGTTGGCACGCAGGTCCAGCGCCGCGTCGGCGGTCAGGACGACGGCCTCCAGGAGGTCGTCCAGGCCCGTACGCGCCACCGCGGACACGTCGACGAACATGGTGTCGCCGCCGTACTCCTCGGGGATCAGCCCGTACTCGGTGAGCTCACCGCGCACCTTGACCGGGTCGGCGGTCTCCTTGTCGACCTTGTTGACCGCGACGACCACGGGGACGTCAGCCGCCTTGGCGTGGTTCAGCGCCTCGATCGTCTGGGGCATCACACCGTCGTCGGCAGCCACCACGAGGATGGCGATGTCGGTCGACTTCGCACCACGGGCACGCATGGCGGTGAAGGCCTCGTGACCCGGGGTGTCGATGAAGGTGATCCGACGCTCCACGTCACCGATCTCGGTGGCGACCTGGTAGGCGCCGATCGCCTGCGTGATGCCGCCGGCCTCGCCGGCGACCACGTTGGCGTGACGCAGGGCGTCCAGCAGCTTGGTCTTGCCATGGTCGACGTGACCCATGACGGTGACCACCGGCGGACGCGACGCGAGGTCGTCCTCGTCGCCGAAGTCCTCACCGAACTCGATGTCGAAGGACTCGAGCAGCTCGCGGTCCTCGTCCTCGGGGGAGACGACCTCGATGTCATAGTTCAGCTCTGCGCCCAGCACCTGCAGGGTGTCGTCGGCCACCGACTGGGTGGCGTTGACCATCTCACCGAGGTGGAACAGCACCTGCACCAGCGATGCCGGCTCGACGCCGATCTTCTCGGCCAGGTCGGTCAGCGACGCACCGCGGCGGAGGCGGACCTTCTGGCCCTCACCGCTGCGGATCCGGACGCCACCGATCGTCGGGGCCTCCATCTGGTCGAACTCTGCGCGACGCGCCTTCTTGCTCTTGCGCCCACGGCGCGCGGGGCCTCCCCCACGGCCGAAGGCACCCTGGGTGCCGCCGCCTGCGCGACCGCCACGGCCACGGCCACCGCCGCCACCGATCGGGCCCGTGGACGGACCGCCGCCCATGCCCGGACGCCCACCGCCGCCACCGGGGCGGCCACGGCCAGGACCGCCGGGCCCACCACCGGGACGCCCACCACGGGCACCGGCGGGGCTCAGCTGGTTGGAGGCCTGCTTGGGCATCATGGCCGGGTTGGGACGCGGCATGCCGGGCAGACCGCCCGTACCGCCGGGGCGCGGCATGCGCGGCGCGCCACCCTCACCGGGACGACCCGGGGCACCGGGACGCGCACCACCGGGGGCGTCGGGACGCTGGCGACGCGTGCCCATGCCCTGGCTCGGCGCGAACGGGTTGTTGCCCGGACGGGGTGCACCGGCCGGACGCCCGGGGCGCTGGCCG
>JAUNSA010000191.1 GCA_030539405.1 Propionibacteriaceae bacterium | reverse complement strand
TGCGTGCGGTCGATGGCCTGGGCCTCGGCCGCCGGGTTCCACCAGGGGTCGAGGATGAACACGTGGTCGGCCTCGGTCAGGGTGAGGCCGAACCCGCCGGCCTTCAGCGAGATCAGGAACACCGGGGCGTCCCCGCTGCGGAACGCCTCGATGCGGGCGGCGCGGTCGCGCGTGCGGCCGTCGAGGTAGGAGTAGTCGATGCCCTCGGCGTCCAACCGCTGGCGCACCAGCGCGAGGAACCCGGTGAACTGGCTGAACACCAGCGCCCGGTGGCCCTCGGCGATCACTTCGTCCAGGCGCTCGACGAGGGTGTCGATCTTGGCCGACTGCTCGGGGTAGGTGTCGTCGATGAGCTTCGGGGACAGCGCGAGCTGGCGCAGCAACGTCAGCGAACGCAAGACGGTGACCCGGTGGCGGCGCAGGTCGTCGACCAGGCCGAGGACCTTTTGTCGCTCCCGGGCCAGGTGCCGGTCGTAGAGGCGGCGGTGCTGCGGGGCCAGCGTGACCGGGACGATCTGCTCCTGCTTGGGCGGCAGCTCGGTGGCCACCGCCTGCTTGGTGCGGCGCAGCATCAGCGGGCGGGTGCGGCGGTGCAGCCGGGCCAGGGCGTCCGCGTCGCCGGCCTCGATGGGCTTGCGGTAGGCCTCGGTGAACGAGCCCGGATGGGGGAACAGGCCGGGGGCCGTGATGGACAGCAGGGACCACAGGTCCATCAGGTTGTTCTCCAGCGGGGTGCCGGTGAGCGCCACCTTGACCCGGGCGTTCAGCCGGCGGATGGCGCGGTAGGCCTGCGAGCGGTGGTTCTTGACGAACTGGGCCTCGTCCAGCAGCACGACCGACCAGTCGAGGTCGGCGTAGGCGTCGTCCTCCAGGCGCAGCAGGGTGTAGGACGTGATCACGACGTGCGCGCCGTCGATCGCCTCGGCCAACGCGGTGCCCCGCCGCTTGTGGGTGCCGCTGATGGTCACCACCCGCAGGTCGGGGGTGAAGCGGGCCGCCTCGGCCGCCCACGTGCCCTGCACCGAGGTGGGGGCGACGACCAGGACCGGGGCGTCCAGATGGCCGGCCTCGTGGGCGGACTGGGCCAGCGCCAGGGCCTGGAGCGTCTTGCCCAACCCCATCTCGTCGGCCAGGATCCCGCCGAGCCGGGTCCGGAACAGGAAGCTCAGCCAGGCGAAACCGGTTTGCTGGTAGGGGCGCAGCTCGGCGTGCAGTCCCGCGGGGATCGGCACCTCGGGCAGCGTGTCCAGGTCCAGCAGCGCGCCGACGGACTCCTGCCAGGCCGCCGACTGCTCGGCGACGACCCCGAGCTCGACCAGTTCTTCCCACAGCCCGGCGTGCTCGGGGCGCAGCCGCAGGGTGTCCTCGTCGGCCTCGACGATGAGCCGGGCCTCCTCGATGAGGACGCGCAGTTGCTCCAGTTCCGGACGGTCCAGGCTGAACCAGGTGCCGGAGTCCAGCAGCAGGTGGTCCTGGCCCAGGGACAGGGCGGCGAACAGCGCCGCGAACGGGACGACCTCACCCTCGACGGTCACCTCGACGGCGAGGTTGAACCAGTCACCCGACGTCGGCTCGCTGATCGACAGCGACACCTGCGGGGCCTCCTCGGCCTCCCGGAACGTAGGGGTGGCCCCGGCCATCCGTACCTCGACGCCGTCGAGCTCGCCGATCTGCGGCAACGTCTGGGCCAGGAAGCGGAACAGCGCGCGTCCGGTCAGGAACGCCGGCCGCAGCCCGGCGGTGCCGCGCGGGCTGGTCGTGCGCCACGGGCCTTCGGGCACGGACGCCGCCAGCGCGGCCTCGGCTGCCGGGTCGCGCACGGGCGGGTCGGACGGACGCGAGGCCAGCCCCACCTCATGGGCGGTGCCGCCCACCTCGTAGCGGAACAGCCACCGGACGGTCCCGGTGCCCTCGCCCACATCGACCGTGCAGACCAGGACGGGGGGCTCGGGTTCGGGGATCTCGACGTCGTCGGCGACCTCGACCGTCATCCGGCTGCGGAGGGCGGGCAGGAACCCCGCGCCGAACACTGGCAGGTCGGCGTCCGGGATGGTGATGGTGCGCGGCTGGGTGAACAGGTGGTGTTCGGCCTGGTCGAGCGGACGCTCCAGGGGCGCCAGGATCAGGCGATCGTCGTGCAGGAACGCGGCCCCGTGCGCCGGACGCCCGAGCAGTTCTTGCCAGTCGAGGCCGACCTCCTGGTCCTCGAAGCGGACCAGTGGCCGCAGCCGCACGCCCTGCTCGGTGCGCGCCAGGCGGAGCACCGGGACGAGGGGAGCGTCCAGGACTTCGGGGTCGGGCAACAGGTGGCGTCCCGAACTCTGGCCGCCGATCAGCGGGACCCCGCACGCGCGCACGCGGCGCAGGAGTGACCAGGCGTCGCTGTTCAGCTCGCGCAGGGGCAGCGCGTCGGCGCGGTGGCCGTAGGCGTACTCGTTGCGGCGACGCGACTCCAGCAGCGCCAGCAGCGCCTCGCGTTGTTCGGGGTCGAACGCCCGGGGCTGGCTGCGCAGGTCGTCCCACGTGGCGCCGGTCTTCACCCACGAGTCGCGCTGGCCGGGCCGCAGGGGCCGCAGCGTGAACTCGCGCCCGGACGCGTTCACCTGCAGGGCGAGCGCGGTGGCATCACCGTCGTTGCCCCAGCCGCCGCGTTGGGGCACCAAGGGTGTGAGTGCGTACTGCCACGCGGACGGCCCCCGCCGTCCTGCTTGCTGGCGGGCGGTGAGGATCAGCGCCGCGGCGTGCTTGCAGTCGCGGCGGACGGGGCAGGTGCACGTGGCCACCAACGACGTCGGGCCCGCGGTGGCCACGACCGAGCACTGGTAGGTCTGGTTGGCGCTGCCCAGGACGCTCGCCATGATCAGGTCCCCAGCCGCACGGACGCCGCGGACACGACCATCGCCCGCATACTCCCGGGCGCGCCGCACCGTCTCGTCGCCGAAGCGCCGCTCAAAGTCACGGTCACCGTAGGAGGCGACCCAGTCGGGAATGCTCATCGCATCGTCGATCGTAGTTGTCGACACCGACATCGTTCGCCCTGGTTGGGTGATTCTGTTGCAGGCTGTGGATAACTCTCTCTCTATGGGCTCCTGGCGCGGGATCAGCGGGCGGGCAGGGTCTCCCCGGGCGCCAGGGCCTGGACCGTCTTGCCGCGTGCCACCGCACCGTCCATGGGGAGCACCAGGTAGGTTCCTCCGTCCCGCTCAATCTGGATGCCCAGGCCGTCCGGATGCACCACCGTGTAGAGGTCCTCACCTGCGGGGACGCCTGACTTCACGGAGAAGTGGGCTGGACCGGATGCGGGGCTGGTCAGGCTGTTGGCGTACGCCGCGATCGGCGTGCCCGCCGGTATGGCATCGGTGTACGCGGACGCAGGTCGGGCTCCGGGCAGGGTGAGGTAGACGTCCCCGTGGGCGGAATCGGGGAGCGAACCGTCCCAGACGGTGACCTCAGTGATCCGAACGACGACCGGGCGGTACTCGGGGCCGCCGGCAGTCGGGCTCAGCACGGCGTCACTGAACGAATCAACGCGACCGGAGAACCCCAGTTCTGCAAGCTCGGCCAACTCGTCGGTGGACTCCGCGGGTTCGGCATCCATCCCGGACACGTCCCAGTCGCCGACCAAGCTCGTGGCATCAGGAGCCGGGCGGGACTCCCCGGTGGCGGTCGTGGGGGATGCCGCAGTGCCAGCGCACGCGGTCAGGCACACCACGGCAAGCGTCGCGATGCCTGCGCGAAGAAGATCAGTAGCGGCCATGGTTCATTGTCCTCGATCGTTGAGTGAAGCGCCGAAGCTCCATCGTGCGCGTCCTGAATGATTGGGATGTGCTGACAGCTGCATTATCCCCCCCCCCGGACCCGGTGGCAAGCGTGCGACGACACTCACACATAGTCCCCGCGAAGGTAGGGGCCGTACCTCACATGGTT
>JAUNSA010000190.1 GCA_030539405.1 Propionibacteriaceae bacterium | reverse complement strand
GGACTCGCCCGTGACGCCGTCAATGGAGCGATGGATTGCGCCATGGGAGATCGGCCCCAGCATGGAGGCGTGCATGTCCGAGCTCGGTTTCGCGGTCGTTTCAAAGCCCGATGGTCAGGGCTACTCGCCCCGAGAGAGGATCGCAACCGACCAGGTTCAGCCCTACCACGCTGCCGTCTACGAATGCGTCAGCTGCTACAGCTTGGATCCCAAGTACTCCCAGGCACTGACCCCGGACCAGCTCGGTGTCATGCACGAGTACTTCACCGACGTCCTCATTCCTTGTCTGGCAGACCAAGGTCACGAGATCACTGATGTCCCGACAAGGGAGATGTTCGTCGGCAACTATTCTTCGAACCCCTGGAGTCCATGGCTGTCTCCTGGGTTGGAGGACTCCCATCTCCAAGCTTCTTCGCGGCTGGCGTGCCCTGAGCGCACTCTGACTGAGGCTATGTACGGATAGGCCTTGTGCCCTAGTTCGAATCGTCGCCGCGATCGAGGCCATGTTCGCGCCCGCCGTCGCCGGACGCCTCGCCCGCCGGGTGCTGGCGCCGCCCACCGAGTTGACCGAGCGCGAACGCGAGGTCGTCGGGCTGTTGGCCGAGGGCCTGTCCAACAAGCAGATCGCCCGGCGGCTGTTCCTGTCCGAGGCGACGGTGAAGACCCACCTCGTCCACGTCTACGAGAAGCTGGGGACAGACAACCGGACCGCCGCGGTGGCGGCGGCCCGGGCGTCCGGAATGATTCGGTGAGGGTCAGCGGGTGAAGTCCGCGAGCGTGGCCTTGGCCTGGTCGAGCCAGGTCTGGTAGGTCGCGATCGAGTCCTGGGCCTTCTTGGCCGCCTGCTTGTCGCCGCGCGCCTCGGCCTTCTCGACCTTGCCGTTCAGCTTCTCGATCTCGGCGCTCAGCATGGCGACGGTCTCCTCGGCGCGCTGGCGTGCCTCGGGGTCGGTGCGCTTCCACTCATCGTCCTCGGCCTTGCGCACGGCCTGCTCCAGGGCGCGGACGCGGTTGTCGAGGCCCCGCATGGCGTCGCGGGGGACCTTGCCCAGGGTGTTGTACTCCTCCAGGAAGCGACGGAACGCCGCCTTGCCGACGTTAACGTCGGTGACCGGCACGATCTCGGCCTCGGCCTTGGCCAGCAACTCCTGCTTGGCCACCAGGTTGCCGGAGAACTCGGCGTCCTGCTCGCTCTGGGCGGCCGTGCGGGCGTCGAAGAACTGGTCCTGCAGGCCGCGGAACTGCGCCCACAGCTTGTCGTCCTGGTCGCGCGCGGCCGAGCCGGCGGCCTTCCAACGGCTCATCAGGTCGCGGAACGCGCCCGAGGTGGGACCCCAGTCGGTGGAGTCGGCCAGCTCGCGGGCCTCGGCGATGATCTGCTCCTTGAGCGCCTTCGCCTCGCCCCAGCGTGCGGACTGCTCGGCGAACTGGGCCTTGCGCCGGCGCGTGTAGGTGGTGCGGGCGGAGCTGAACCGGTGCCACAGGGCGTCGTCGGTGGCGCGGTCGATGCGGGGGAGCGCCTTCCACTCCTCCAGCAACTGGCGGAAGCGGTTCACGCCGCCGCGCCAGTCGTTGCCGGACGCCAGGGTCTCGGCCTCGCCGACCATGGCCTCCTTGGCGGCGCGGGTCTGCTCGTGCTGCTTGGCGCGCTCGGCCTTGCGGGCCTCGGTGGCCTCGGCCAGGCGCGGCTGGAGGGCGTCCAGGCGGGCCTCGAGCGCGGGCAGGTCGCCGACGGCGTTCGCTTCGGAGACGGACTTGCGGAGGTTCTTGATGGTGTGGCGCGCGTCATCAGGTGAGACGGCCCCGGAGCCGAGCCGTTGCTCCAGCAAGGTCACCTCGAGATCGAGGGCCTCGTAGCGGCGCACGTAGAAGGCGAGGGCTTCGTCGGGGGACACATCGGGAACCTGACCGACCGCGCGTTCGCCCTCACCCGTGGTCACATAGACGGTGCCATCGGGATCGACACGACCGAAGCTGGCCGGACCTGCAGAATCAGTCATGGGTTCCATCTTGCCCGATAACCGGCCGCCGACGCGCCGTGTCTGCGCGACGATAAGGTAACGGGCGTGTTCCTGACCTCGTTTCCCGCCGGTCCGCTGCAGGCCAACTGCTATGTCCTGTCCCAGGACGGGCGTCGCTGCGTCGTGGTGGATCCCGGCGTCAACGCCTTCGAACCGGTGAAGGCGATCGTGGCCGAGCGCCGCTTGGAGGTCGAGGCCGTCCTGTTGACCCACGGGCACCCCGACCACGTCGGGGGTGCGGCTGATGTCGCCGACCACTTCGGCGTCCCGGCCTACCTGCACGCCGCCGACCGCGAGCTGTTCGACACCGCCTTGTTGATGCCGTGGGCCCTGGAGATCATCGAGCGGTTCAACGTCAACCATGTCGAGCCGAGCGACCTTCGTGACCTGGCCGGCGGGGAGACTCTCGAGCTGGCGGGCATGCAGTTCACCACCGAGGTCGCCACCGGGCATCGTCCGGGCTGCCTGTTGTGGCGGACGCCGTTGCTCGAGCCGGTGCCCCAGGCGCCCGAGTTGACCGAGCTGATCTTCAGCGGCGACGTGGTCTTCGCCGGAGCGATCGGACGCACCGACCTGCCCGGTGGTGACGACGACGCCATGAAACGAACGCTGCGCGACGTCGTCCTGGCACTGCCGGACACGGCGGCGCTCCTGCCGGGTCACGGACCCGAGACCACGATGGCTCACGAGCGCGCCACCAACCCCTACCTCCAAGACTCCTACCTGCACTGAGGTGACCATGCGACCCAAGCCCCTCTCCGGCTTCCCCGAGTTCCTGCCCGCCGGGCGGATCGTGGAGCAGGCCGTCCTCGACTCGCTGCGGGAGACGTTCGAACTGCACGGCTTCGCGTCCATCGAGACGCGCGCGGTCGAGACCATGGACTCCCTCACCCGCAAGGGCGAGATCACCAAGGAGGTCTACGTCGTCCGCCGGCTGCACGCCGCCGAGGGCGAGACCGGTGACGACCTGGGCCTCCACTTCGACCTGACGGTGCCCTTCGCGCGTTACGTGCTGGAGAACGCCGGCCACCTCACGTTCCCGTTCCGCCGCTACCAGATCCAGAAGGTCTGGCGTGGCGAACGCCCCCAGGAGGGCCGCTACCGCGAGTTCGTGCAGGCCGACATCGACGTGGTGGGGGAGAACACGCTGGCCGGCCACCACGACGTCGAGGTGGCGCTGGTGATGCTGGAGGCCCTGGAGGCGCTGCACATCCGCTTCGGCATCCCCCCGGTGGTGATGCACGTCAACAACCGCAAGCTCGCCGAGGGCTTCTACCGCGGCCTGGGCGTCGAGGACCACATGGCCGTCCTGCAGCGCGTCGACAAGCTCGACAAGATCGGTCCGGACGCCGTGCGCACCCTGTTGGTCGACGAGGTGGGCCTCTCGGTCGAGGCTGCAGACAAGTGCTTGGAGCTGGCCACGATCCAGTCCACCGACACGTCGTTCGTGGAGCGGGTGCGCGCCCTCGGCGTGACCCACGAGCTGCTGGATGAGGGGCTGGACGCCCTCGCCGCGGTCGTGACCGCCGCCCAGGCGTCCGTGCCCGGCCGGCTGGTGGCCGACCTGAAGATCGCCCGCGGCCTCGACTACTACACCGGCACCGTCTACGAGACCGAGATGGTCGGACACGAGTCGCTCGGCTCGATCTGCTCGGGTGGGCGCTACGACGCTTTGGCCTCTGACGGGAAGCGGACCTGGCCCGGGGTCGGCATCTCGGTTGGCGTCACCCGCCTGCTGGCCCCGCTGATCGCCAAGGGAGAGCTCGTGGCCTCCCGGTCGGTGCCGACCTGCGTGCTGGTCGCCGTTGACGATGAGGCGACGCGCGCGGATTCGATGGCGGTGGCCGCGGCGCTGCGCGCACGCGGCATCCCGACCGAGGTGGCGCCGAAGGCGGACAAGTTCGGCAAGCAGATCCGCTACGCCGACCGGCGGGG
>JAUNSA010000189.1 GCA_030539405.1 Propionibacteriaceae bacterium | reverse complement strand
CAGCCCCGGCCGGGCGTGCCGGGCGAGCAGGCCCAGCATCTGCGACACGCGCTTGAGTTTCTCGCCCACGTCGTTCCCCCTTGCCGGGTCCGTTCGACCCCCGGCAGCGAGCATAGGCTGTGACCATGACCGCGACGCACACCGACGCAACGCACACCGCCGCCCATACCGACACCGCCCGCCTGCTGCCCCCCGCCACCGTGGCGCGCCTGCTGCCGCTGGTGTGCGCGACCTCGGGCGAGACGACCGCGACGGAGTCACCGTTGGACGGCAGCTACCTGGCCGAAGTGCCCCAGTCCTCGATCGCCGATGTGGACGCCGCGTTCGACCGGGCGCGCGCGGCCCAGCCGGCGTGGGCCGAGCGCGGGGCGTCCGCGCGTGGACGTCGCCTGCTGGAGTTCCACGACCTGCTGCTGTCCGAGCAGGCCGCGCTGGCGGACCTGATCGTCGTCGAGACCGGCAAGTCCCGCCGGGACGCGATCGAAGAGGTCTTCCACGTCGCCATGACGGCGCGCTACCTCGGCGTCCATGCGGCGAAGGTGCTGGCCTCGCAGCGGCGTCCCGGGGTGATCCCCGGGCTGACGCGCATCGACGTCCACCACGTGCCCAAGGGCGTGGTCGGGGTGATCTCGCCGTGGAACTACCCGCTCACCATGGCGTTCAGCGACGGGCTGGCCGCGCTGGCCG
This sequence comes from Propionibacteriaceae bacterium, assembly GCA_030539405.1. Classification (GTDB taxonomy): domain Bacteria; phylum Actinomycetota; class Actinomycetes; order Propionibacteriales; family Propionibacteriaceae; genus Propioniciclava. Next base: position 3,284 of record JAUNSA010000189.1, on the reverse strand, counting down.
CCGGCAACACGGTGGTCGCCAAGCCGGACGCCCAGACCATGCTGTCCGCGCTGGCCGGGTTGGAACTGTTGCGCCGCGCCGGCGTCCCGGATGACGTGTGGCAGGTCGTGGCCGGTCCCGGCGACGTGGTCGGCACCGCCCTCGTCGACCGCGCCGACCACATCACGTTCACCGGCTCCACCGCGACCGGGCGCAACGTCGCCGCGCGGGCCGGCGGGCGCCTGATCGGGGCGTCCATGGAGTTGGGCGGCAAGAACCCGATGCTCGTCCTCGAGGACGCAGACCTGGACGCCGCCGTCGACGGCGCCATCCGCGGGTGCTTCAGCAACGCCGGCCAGTTGTGCGTCAGCTTCGAGCGGCTCTACGTCGCCCGTCCGGTCTTCGACGCGTTCGCCGAGCGGTTCGTCGCCGCCACCGTGGCGCTCGAGCTGCGGCCGGGCCTGGACTGGTCCGGGGAGGTCGGCACCCTCACCACCAGCGCCCAGCTCGAGAAGGTGTCCGCCCACGTCGAGGACGCCCGCGCCCACGGTGCACGCGTGCTGGCCGGTGGGCGTCCGCGCCCCGACCTAGCGCCGTGGAGCTACGAGCCGACCATCCTCACCGACGTGCCCGAGTCCGCCGAGCTGTACCGCGGCGAGACGTTCGGACCCGTCGTGGCGCTCTACCCCTTCGACACCGAGGACGAGGCGATCGCCGCCGCCAACGATTCGGCCTACGGGCTGAACGCCTCGGTCTGGAGCCGCGACCACCGGCGGGCGCGCGCGGTCGCCGCCCGGCTGCGGGTTGGATCGGTCAACGTCAACGAGGCGATCGCGGCGAGCTTCGGGTCGCTGCACGCGCCCATGGGCGGCTTCGGTGATTCCGGGCTCGGACGCCGCCAGGGCCCCGAGGGACTGCTGCGGTTCACCGACGCCCAGACCGTCGCCACGCAGCGCCTGATGGGGCTCGGCACCCCGTCGGGCCTGTCGCGCGAGTCGTTCGCCGAGGTGATGACCGGCGCGCTGCGCGTGATGCGGTGGCTGCGCATCTGAGCCGAACCGATCTAAACGAGCTGCTCCACCCGTACGTCCACGGCGTCCGCGTCGGACGGCTGCGGCACGTCCGAGCCGGGCAACAACACCGAGGCGGTCCCGTAGGCGACGGCGCGGCACAGGCGCTCCACCGGGTCGCCGCCGGCGACCCGGGCGAGCAGGTACCCGGCCAGCGAGGCGTCCCCGGCGCCGACGACCGACACCGCGCGCACGGGCTCGGCGCTCGCGTGCCACACGCCCTGCGAACACGCCAGCAGGGCGCCCCGCTTGCCGAGGGTGGCCAGCACGGTGGTGACGCCTCGGTCGAGCAGGCCGCGACAGGCGTCCACGGCCGGACCCACGTCGCCGGCCTTCAACGCCGGGCGGATCGAGCGGCCGGTGGCCTGCTGCAGTTCGGCCACGTTGGGGGAGACCAGGTCGGGTGAGGTGTGCTCGGCGGCGGCGATGACGGCCTCCAGGGCGGGGCCGGTCGCGTCCACGGCGACCTTGACCCCGATGGAGTGGGCCTTGCGGGTGAGGCTCACGTACCAGTCCACCGGCGAGCCGGGCGGCAGGCTGCCGCACAGTGCCAGCCAGGACGCCCCCGGCAGCGTGGCCAACAGGGCGCTCACCAGCGCGGTCTGGTTCTCGGGGGTGAGCGGCTCGCCGGGCTCGTTGAACCGGGTGGCGTGGCCGTCGGGATGGGTGATGGTCAGGTTGGTGCGCGCACGGCGTCCGACCGGGACCATGCGCGCGGGCACACCGCGGGCGCGCAGCGCCTCGGCGAGCGGGTCGCTGGCGTCCACCGGGACGATCGCCGTGGTCGGGTGGCCCGCCGCTCGGACCGCCGCGCTCACGTTCACGCCCTTGCCGGCCGCGGCCGAGTAGACCTCGCCCAGCCGGTTCACGCGCCCCACCCGCAGTTGACCCGCGAGCGGGGCGCTGCGGTCGATGCTCGGGTTGGCCGTGAAGGTGATGATCACCGGCCCACCGTACCCTCAGGCGTCGAACGTGCTGGTGTCGATCACATACCGATAGCGCACCTGGGCGTTGACCACGGCGTCGTAGGCGGCCGTGATGTCTTCGCCGCCGATGACCTCCACCTGGGGCCGGACGCCGTGCTCGGCACAGAAGTCGAGCATCTCCTGGGTCTCGGCGATGCCGCCGATCTGGCTCCCGGCCAGCACCTTGTTGCCGGACGTCAACGATCCCAGCCGCAGCGTCGAGGGGTGCTCGGGCAGGCCGACGTCGACGAACACGCCGCCGGGGCGCAGGCAGGCCAGGTAGGCGTCCAACGACGAGTCGCCCGAGACGGTCGAGACCATCAGGTCGAACGTGCCGCGCAGGCGCTTCAACGTGGTCGGGTCCTGGGTGGCGTGGTGGGCGACGGCGCCGAAGCGCAGGCTGTCGTCACGCTTGGCGTCGGTGCGGGAGATGACGTGCACTTCCGCGCCCATCGCGGCCGCGATCTGGACGCCGACGTGGCCCAGGCCGCCCAGGCCGACGATGGCGACCTTCGTGCCCTCCCCGGCACCCCACCGCTTCAGCGGCGAATACAAGGTGACGCCGGCGCACAGCAGCGGGGCGGCGACCTGCAGGTCGATGCTGTCGGGGATGCGGCACACGTAGTCCTGCTCGACGGTGATGCCGGTGGAGTAGCCGCCCGCGGTGGGGACGCCGTCGCGCCCCACGGAGTTGTACGTCCAGATGGTGCGGCCCTCGCCGTTGCAGAACTGCTCCTGGCCGCCGGTGCAGAACTCGCACGTGCCGCACGAGTCGACGAAGCAGCCCACGCCGACGTGGTCGCCGACCTTCCAGCGGGTGACCTCCGAGCCGACCTCCCGCACGATCCCGGCGAGCTCGTGGCCGGGCACCAACGGGTAGGTCGGCGTCCCCCACTCGCCGCGGGCGGTGTGGATGTCGGAGTGGCAGATCCCGGCGTAGACGATGTCGAAGAACACCTCGGTCGGGCCGGGTTTACGGCGCGTGATCGTGGTCTTGGCAAAGGGTGCGGTCTGTGACGCCACCGCGTACGCGGTCACCTCGGGCATGGGGGAGCTCCTCAATCAGTGGTCAGAAAAACTCAGCGCGTCTCGAAGCCGGTGATCGCCGGGTCGGGGTCGCGCCGTTGCGTCAGGTGGCCGGTGACACGTCCGGGGCGTCCGGACGCCGTGGGTCCGGTCAGCAGGTCGACCAGGGCGTCGACGTCGGCGGGTAGGCCCTGGGCGTCCACCTCGACCTGGCCGTCGGGCAGGTTGGTGGCACTGCCCGCCA
>JAUNSA010000188.1 GCA_030539405.1 Propionibacteriaceae bacterium | reverse complement strand
GATGTCGATGAGCCGCTTGTGGGTGCGCATCTCGAAATGCTCGCGGCTGTCCTTGTACTTGTGGGGCGACCGGATCACGCAGTACACGTTCTTCTCGGTCGGGAGGGGCACCGGCCCGGCGACCTGAGCGCCGGTACGGGTGACCGTGTCGACGATCTTCTTCGCCGACGTGTCGATGACCTCGTGGTCATAGGCCCGGAGTCGAATCCGGATCTTCTGTCCCGCCATGGGTTTCCTTCGTTGGTCGTGGCCGGGGCATCACTCCCGTGCCTCGCGTGGAGCCTCTCGGGTGAGAAACCCCTTGTCACTCCGACCCCCGCGGTCGGGCGTGTCGCGCCTTTCAGGGCCGCACAAATCTCAGAAACCCCTGGGACTTGGTCGGGCCCGGCGTCAACCACCAGACCTGCTCGGGTTGGCTTCACCGGCGGAGCACCCCTCCGAGGACACTCGGAAGAGCGCCTTGCCGCCACCGGCGTCAAAGCAACCCGACGATTCTACGACGGACGCCCCGGGCGCGGCAAATCACGGCCCACGGCACACGAGCGCACTCGCGGCGTCCGCCCACGGTGGAAGAATCGCCGGCATGCGCGTCCACAACTTCTCGGCCGGACCGGCCATGCTCCCCACCGCCGTGCTCGAGCGCGCCCAGGGGGAACTGCTCGACTGGGACGGCTCCGGCATGTCCGTGATGGAGGTGTCGCACCGGGGGGCGGCGTTCGTGGCGTGCGCCGAGCGGGTCGAGGCGTCCCTGCGCTCGGTGCTGGACATCAGCGACGACTACGCCTGCCTGTTCCTGCAGGGCGGGGCCTACGGCATGTTCGCCGCCACCCCGCTGAACCTGTCGGCGCCCGGCGACACGATCGCCTTCCTCAACACCGGCGACTGGTCGACCAAGGCCATCGCCGAGGCCGGCAAGTACGCCGAGGTCGCCGTCCTCGCCGACACCAGCGACAGCTTGCACACGACGCTCCCCCGCCCCGGCTCCTACACGGTGCCGACCGGGGCCGCCTACCTGCACTACACGCCGAACGAGACCATCCGCGGCGTCGAGTTCGACCACGTGCCCGACTCCGGCGGCGTGCCGCTGGTGGCGGACCTGAGCTCGACCATCCTGTCGCGCCCCTTCGACGTGGACGCCCACGGCGTTATCTACGCCGGCGCGCAGAAGAACATGGGCCCCTCGGGGCTCGTGGTCGTCATCGTGCGCCGCGACCTGCTCGGACGCCCACGCCGCGAGACCCCGACCGTGTGGGACTGGACGGTGCAGGCGAAGGCCGACTCCATGGTCAACACCCCGCCGACGTTCGGCCTCTACCTGCTCGGGCTGACCCTGGACTGGGTGCAGGAGAACGGCGGCCTGGCCGGCATGGCCGCCCGCAACCAGGGGAAGGCGTCCCTGCTGTACGACACCATCGACAGGTCGTCGTTCTACTCCAACCCGGTCGACCCGTCCGCCCGCTCGTGGATGAACGTGCCCTTCGTACTCGCCGACCCGACCCTGGACTCCACCTTCCTGAACGAGGCGGACGCCGCGGGCCTGACGAACCTCGCCGGCCACCGTTCGGTGGGCGGCATGCGGGCGTCGATCTACAACGCGATGCCGCTGGCGGGCGTCCGGGCGCTGGTCGACTTCATGCAGGAGTTCGAACGCACCCACGGCTGACCGTCCGGCCGTGCACGCGGATGGGCACTCGACGGCCCGGACCATTAGGGTGGAAGGAGTCCGGCACCCGACCGGGGTGTCGGCGGACACGACACGTAGAGGTAGGTCCGCATGTCGGCTGACTCCGAACAGCTCACCCTGGCCGGCGGCTTCGCGCCGGCCACAGACGCGGCGTGGGAGGCAGAGGTCCTCAAGGTCCTCAACCGCGGGCGTCCAGAAGGCAAGGAACTCTCGATCGAGCAAGGGCTGAAGCGCCTGACCTCGACCACCCTGGACGACATCGACGTCGCTCCCCTGTACACCAGCTCTGATGACGATGCCCCGCTGGGCTACCCGGGCGCCATGCCGTTCACGCGCGGCTCGGTCGTGCGCACCGGCGAGGCCGTGGCCTGGGGCGTCCGCCAGTTGCACGAGGACCCGGACGTCGCCGTCACGCGGCAGGCGATCCTGGACGACCTCGAGCGCGGCGCCACGTCGGTCTGGCTGCGCATCGACCCCGACGCCATCGCGGCCGACCAGCTCGCCACCGTGCTGGCCGACGTCAAGCTCGACCTGGCCGCGGCGCGCGTCTTCTCGCGCACCGACCAGGACGCCGCCGCCGAGGCCCTGCTGGCCGCCCTCAAGGGCGACGGCGGTGACCTGAACGCCGCCAAGGGCAACCTCGGCGTCGACCCGCTCGCCTTCGCGGCCCTGAACGGCACCGAGCCCGACCTGGGTGCACTCAAGCGCTGGATCGACGAGGTCGCCGGCATGCCGGGCGTGACCGCGCTGACCGTCGAGACGCTGCCGTACCACAAGGCCGGCGCCTCGGACGCCGAGGAGCTCGCGTTCGCGATCGCCACCGGCATCGCCTACCTGCGCGCCCTCGACGAGGCCGGGGTCTCCCCGACCGACGCCGTCGGCCAGCTCGAGTTCCGCGTGGCGGCCACCGCCGACCAGTTCGGGACGATCGCCAAGCTCCGTGCGCTGCGCCGCCTGTGGGCGCGCGTCGCCGAGGAGTGCGGGGTCCCCGAGCCCGCGCGCGGCGCCCGCATCCACGCGGTCACCAGCCCGCGGATGATGGCCAAGGTCGACCCGCACGTGAACATGCTGCGCGTCACCATCGCCACCTTCGCGGCCGCGGCCGGCGGGGCGGACGCCATCACGGCGCTCCCCTTCGACCACGCTGCCGGGCTGCCGACCTCCTTCAGCCGCCGCATCGCCCGCAACACGCAGGTGATCGCCGCCGAGGAGAGCCATGTGGGCCGCGTGCAGGATCCCGCCGGTGGTTCCTGGTTCGTCGAGTCGCTGACCGACGAGCTCGCCCGGGCCGCCTGGGCGCAGGTCCAGCAGATCGAGGCCGCCGGCGGCATGGCCGCGGCGCTGGCGTCCGGTGACGTCGCCCAGCGCATCGAGGCCACCAACGCCGACCGCGCGACCAAGCTGGCCAACCGCTCCATCGAGCTGACCGGCGTGAGCATGTTCCCGCTGGCAGGCGAGAAGGCCTACCAGGCCAAGGAGCGCCCCGAGGCCCCCGCCTACGGCGGCCTGAAGCAGATCCGTGACGCCGAGATCTTCGAGGGGCTGCGCGACCGCGCGTGGGCCCACGAGGCCGCCACCGGCTCGGCCCCCGACGTGCTGCTCGCCTGCCTGGGCGCCCAGCGCGACTTCGGTGGACGCCAGGGCTTCGCCTCCAATGTGCTCCTGGTGGGCGGCATCAACGCCACCCAGACCCATGGAGGGACGCCGGAGGAGATCGCCGCCAAGGCGTCTGAGCAGGCCCAGTTGGTGGCCGTGCTCGCCAGCTCGGCCAAGATCTACGCCGACCAGGCCGTCCCCGTCGCCCAGGCGCTGAAGGACGCCGGCGTCGAGAAGGTCTACCTGGCCGGCAACCTCGCCGAGGCTGGGGAGGCCCCCGAGGGCCTCTTCGACGGCACCATCGCCCTGGGCATGGACGTCGTCGCATTCCTCGAATCCGTCTTCGACACCCTGGGAGTGGCCCGATGATCCCTCGCTTCGATTCCGTCGAGCTCGGCGACGGCCGTCCGTCCGAGTCCGCCGCGCAGGCGTACGCGGACGCGCTGGCCGCGGCCGGGGCGTCCGACGCCTCGTGGGAGACGCCCGAGCTGATCGCGGTCCCGCCGCTGTTCAGCGAGGACGACCTGGAGGGTCTGGACTTCCTGGACACCCGCCCGGGCCTGCCGCCGTTCCTGCGTGGCCCGTACTCCACGATGTACGTGAACCGGCCGTGGACGATCCGCCAGTACGCGGGCTTCTCGACCGCTGCCGAGTCCAACGCCTTCTACCGCCGCAACCTCGCGGCAGGCCAGAAGGGCCTG
>JAUNSA010000187.1 GCA_030539405.1 Propionibacteriaceae bacterium | reverse complement strand
CCCGAACTCAACGCCACCCGGGAAGCCGTGCTGAGGGATCGGGTCAGCCACATCCCGGACGTCGTCGTCGACCTGCGACGCTACCCGGGCGACGTCCAGCCGGGGTCCGTCCATCCCCTCGACCTCGTGCCCACCGGCATCCCCAACATGTTCCTGCTGGACCTGCTGCACGCCCACTTCGGACCCTCGATCGGGCACTTCGACTTCTCCCCGATCATCCCCTTCACAGGGGAAGCCGCAGCCCGGCACGAGAAGATGGTCACCGATCTGCTGGACGAGTACGACCTCGTGGCAGGATTCGGGTGGCTGGCGCAGAGCCGCAGCCTCATCGGCGCCTGCATGGTGCTCTTCGACACCAACGACCCGGACGAGGCCAGCAGGGCGCGCGAGGCCGTGGATCGCATGATCGTCCAGGCCTCCGAGTGGGGCTGGAGCGAGTATCGGGGCCACGTCACCATCTCCGAGCAGATCGCCTCCCTCTACAGCGGGAACGACAACTCCCTGCGCCGGCTGTACTCGACCCTGAAGGACGCCCTGGACCCAGCCGGCGTCCTCTCCCCCGGCAATCACGGCATCTGGCCCGGCACCCACTGGTCCCAGCCCTCCTCCCACTGAACAGAAAGAGATCGACATGCGCGACGTAGCCACTCCTCCCCCCACCGCCGTCTCCGGTGCGCCGCTCACACTGGTGCCCCAGGCGTCCCACCCTGCCGACCAGGACTGGAACACTGCGAACAAGTTCCTCAACGGCCCCTTCGCCCCTTGGCACGAGGAGACCGAGAGCTTCGACCTGCCGGTCGAGGGCAAGCTGCCCGACGACCTCGCCGGCGCGTTGTTCCGCATCACGAACAACCCCCGCTTCAAGCCGCTGGACCTGGACCGCTACCACTGGTGGGAGGGGGACGGTGGCGTCGCCGCCACCTACATTCGGGACGGCAAGGCGTCCTTCCGCATGCGCTGGGTCATGACGGACTCCATGAAGGTCGAGGTCGAGGCCGGCGAGGCCGTCTATGCGGGCTTCGTGAATGGGGCCGACCCCCACCCGATCCCTGAGGGCGCACCGCCGGCGAAGAACGTGGCCAACACCAACGTGGGTGTGTTCGCCGACCACCTGTTGGTCTACTTCGAGGGTGGACTCCCCCACTCGATGCACCCCGAGAGCCTCGAGACCTATGGTCCCTTCACGTTCAACGGCGGCATCGACATCCTGTGCACCGCCCACTACAAGATCGATCCCAAGAGCGGCAACATGCTGTTCTTCGCGGCGGTGGGGCCGAACCTCACGTGGTACGAGGCCGACGCGAAGACGGCCAGCATCGTCGACACCTACACCTTCGACATGGGCTGCCCCGCGATGGTGCACGACTACATCGTCACGGAGCGCCACGCGATCTTCCTGATCTCGCCGACCCAGTTCCGGCTCGACCGCATCATGCAGGGCCGCCCCGGCGTCCTCTGGGACGAGTCGGCCGTGCCCAACGGGAGCCGCTTCGCCGTCATGGATCGACGTACACACGAAGTGACGTGGTACGACACCGGCCTGATGCTCGCCCCGACCCACTTCTTCAACGCGTACGAGACGGCCGGTGGCCTCACCGTCGACCTGCACGTCATCTCCCGGCTCGGAAACCCGGCCGACCACCCGGATGACCCGGCCAGCTCGCACACGTGGTTCCCGCCGGCCATGGCCTGGCGGTTCGTCCTGGACCCTGCCACCAAGCAGTGTCGCAACCAGATGCTCAGTGGCGTGGCCGGCGAGTTCCCCAAGATCAATGACGCCTGGCTGGGCCGGGAGACGCGGTACGGGTACTTCGCGACCACACGGGACCTGTCCCCGCTGACGATGACCGACGGCATGGCCCGCCACGATTTCGCTCGGGGCCAGACGCTCGTCATCGAGGGCCCTGACGGGCTGACCAACCCCAGCGAGCCGGTCTTCGTCCAGCGGCGCGGCGCCACGGAGGAGAACGACGGCTACCTCCTGTCGATCTGGTGGAACCCGCAGACCCGACTCTCAGAAGTGCTCGTCCACGAGACCACCGAGTTCTCCAGCGAACCCCTCGCGCGGGTCAAGCTCCCGGTCAGGGTGCCCTTCGCGTTCCACGGCTCGTGGGCCGATGCCGAGCAGCTCGACCACGCCATCACCGCCCAGTGACCACCTGCAGTCCACGACACCTGGAGAGACCATGACCACCACACACACCGCGCCCTCGTGGAGCGACAACGTCTACAACGGGGCCTGGGTGCCCGGCGGTGCGGGGACGTTCCCCGTGATCGCCCCCGCTACCGGGGTCGCCATCGCCAGCGTGGGCTCCGCCTCCACCGCTGACCTCGACGCCTCCGTGGAGCGGGCCACGACCGCCCAGCCCGCGTGGGCAGCTCTGCCGTACACCGAGCGGGCCGCCGTGATGACAAAGGCGGCCGCCCTGCTCGCCGCCAACCCCGAGCGCCTCACCGATTGGCTCGTGCCCGAGTCCGGTTCCGCCCAGGGCAAGGCGGGCTTCGAGGCCATGCTCGTCACCTCGGAACTGCAGCAGTGCGCTGCGCTCGCCGCGGAGCCCTACGGCGAACTGCTGCGCAGCATGAAGAATCGGTTCTCCATCGGCCGTTACGTGCCGGTCGGGGTGGTCGGGGTCATCAGCCCCTTCAACTTCCCCGCGATCCTCGCCATGCGCTCCGTTGCGCCGGCACTGGCCCTCGGAAACGCCGTGATCCTCAAGCCCGACCCTCGCACGCCGATCTCGGGAGGTCTCGCGCTCGCCGAGTTGTTCGCCGACGCCGGCCTCCCCGAGGGGCTCCTGCACGTGCTGCCGGGAGGAGCCGACGTCGGGGCTGCACTCGTCGAGCACCCCGCCGTCCCGTGCATCTCGTTCACGGGATCGACGCCTGCGGGTCGCAAGATCGGTGAGGTGGCCGGACGGCTGCTGAAGAAGGTCCACCTCGAGCTGGGCGGGAACAACGCCCTTCTGGTTCTACCGGACGCCGACCTGGACGCCGCGGCCTCCGCAGGCGCCTGGGGGTCCTTCCTCCACCAAGGGCAGATCTGCATGACGACGGGACGCCACCTGGTACCGCGGGAACTCATGGCGGAGTATGTGGGCAAGCTCGCCGAGAAGGCGACTCACATCCCCGTCGGGGACCCCACGGATCCCCAGAACGCCCTCGGGCCGATCATCGATGAGAACCAGGTTCGGAGGATCCACGGGATCGTGGAGGCCTCCGTCGAGGCGGGCGCCCGCCTGGAGGCCGGCGGAAGCCACGACGGGCTCTTCTACCGGCCCACCGTGCTCGCTGACGTCCCCCTCGACTCCCCGGCCTTCACCGACGAGATCTTCGGCCCCGTCGCGCCCGTCGTGGCCTACGACTCGATCGAGGAGGCCATCGAGATCATCAACAACTCGGAGTTCGGCTTGAGCGTCTCGATCCTCACGTCGAACCCGTTCAAGGCGCTCGAACTGGCCGGCCAGATCCGCTCGGGCGCCGTGCACATCAACGACCAGACGGTCGACGACGAGGCCGTTGCCCCGTTCGGCGGCACCAAGGCGTCTGGCACGGGAGGCCACTTCGGCTCGTCGGTGAACCTGAGCACCTTCTGCGATCTGCAGTGGGTCACCATCCAGGGCGACATCGAACGCTACCCCTTCTGAACTGAGGCGAGGTTGGCGCCCGGGGCTGTCGTGCCCCGGGCGCGCATCCCCGGAGACAACAGCAGAAGCGAGCGGGGTCCGACTGAGCCGAAGGGTACTGGCAGGATGGGAGCCATGACGCCTGTCCAGCCACCCAGCACCGACGCCCCGTGGGCGCCCCTCACCGTCGATGACCTCGCCGCCGTCTTCGGTGACCTTGACGCGCGCTGGTGGCTCTCGGGCGGCGTGGCGCTCGAGCACTGGCTGGGCGAGCCCATCCGGGAGCAGGCGAACATCGACGTCAGCACGCTGCCCGGTGACGTCGCCGCTGTGGTTGCCGCTCTCCCGGATCACCTGCGCGCGTGGGCCGTGCTCGTGGACGGCCTGGTCGCGTTCTCCGACGTCCCCGCCGGGGCGGACC
>JAUNSA010000186.1 GCA_030539405.1 Propionibacteriaceae bacterium | reverse complement strand
CGCGGCATCGAGATGGGCCACATCTTCCAGCTCGGCCGCAAGTACGCCGAGGCGCTCGGCCTGAAGGTCCTCGACCCCAACGGCAAGCTGGTCACGGTCACCATGGGCTCCTACGGCGTGGGCGTCTCCCGCGCGGTGGCGGCCGTGGCCGAGGCCACCTGCGACGACAAGGGGCTGGCCTGGCCGCGCCAGCTCGCGCCCTTCGACGTGCACATCGTGGCCACCGGCAAGGACGAGGCGGCCCTGGCGTTCGCCAACCGCCTGGCCCACGAGCTCGACGAGGCCGGGGTGTCGGTCCTGCTGGATGATCGCAAGGCATCCCCGGGCGTGAAGTTCGCCGACGCCGAGCTGCTGGGTATGCCCACGTCGGTGGTCGTCGGCCGGACGTTGGCCGACGGCGTCGTCGAGGTCCGGGACCGCGCCACGGGCGCCAAGGAGGAGCTGGGCGTCGACGTGGTGGCCAACCACGTGGTCGCCCTCGTCAAGGGGTGACCGGCCTGGAGCTGCCGCTGCTGACGATCGCCCTGCTGGTCGCGGCCTCGTTCCTGGCGGGCTGGGTTGACTCCATCGTCGGGGGTGGCGGGCTCATCCAATTGCCCTCGCTGCTGATCGGGCTGCCCGCGGACACCCCCGTGCCGACCATCGCCGGCACCAACAAGCTGCCCAGCGCCATGGGCACCCTGGTGGCGGTCGCCACCTACCTGCGGCGGGTGAGGATCCCGTGGGCGGCGCTGCTGCCGTTGGTGGCGTTCTCCTACCTCGGCTCGTCGCTGGGGGCGCAACTCACCCACTTTCTCGACCGGGCGGCCTTCACCCCGCTGGTGCTGGCCGCGATCGTCGGGGTGGGTTGGTACACGTGGCGGCGCCCGCAGTTGGGGCTGCACCACGAGGTCCGCCACACCGGGTGGCGGAGCTTCGCCCGCCTGGCCGCCATCGGGCTGGTGGTGGGGCTGTGGGACGGGTTCATCGGACCGGGCACCGGATCGTTCTTCCTGATCCTGATCGTCGCCGTGATGGGCTTCGACTTCCTGACCTCCACCGCCCTGGCCAAGATCGCCAACCTGACCACCAACATCGCCGCCATCGTCGTGTTCGGGATCTCCGGCAACATCCTGTGGGGGCTCGGTGCGGCGATGGGGCTGGCGAACCTCGTCGGCGGCTTCCTCGGCGCCACCATGGCGCTCAAGCACGGCAACGGCTTCGTGCGCACGGTCTTCCTGGTGGTCATCGTGGCCCTGGGGCTCAAGCTCACCTGGGACATGGTGGCGCCCCTGTTCGCCTGAGGTGCTGGGACGGTCCTCGGCCGTTCGGCTCAGGTCGCGGGGAGCCCCGGCCAGCGTTCCAGCAGCCCGCCCCAGCGCGGCACATCGGCGGCCGCATCGCCCAGCGCGGTGATCAGCGCGGGCCGGACCTCGGCGGGACCGTGCGCGATCGTGCGGCCCAGGATCGGCAGTGCAGCCGCCTGGACGCGTGCCGCCAACGCCCGCCCCGCGGTCGCATCGGCGGGTCGCTCGACGTCGTACCACGGCGGCGCCGGGGCAGGGGAAGTCGTGGCCGTGGCGAGGCCGGCGGACAGTGCCTCGGCCAGCCCTGACCAGGCGTCCAGGCGTGCGCGCAGGCTGCGCTGCTCCTCCTCGGTCAGCCCGGGGGCGCCCGCGGCCACCTCCAGGCCGTAGCGGGCGGCGTGCGCGGCCGACACCGCGTCCCGGATCGCCTCGGCGGGCTCCTGGGGGGCCGGCAGTCGGACGCCGCGGGCGGGCTCGCGTCGGGCCTGGGCCGTGGGCAGGTCGGCACCGGTGGCCACGGACCAGGCCGCCATGGACGCCCACACCAGGGGGCGTGCGGTGGACCGATCCAAGGCCTGGGCCGTGAAGGAGGTGGCCGCGGAGCTGAGTGCCTGCCCCAGCATGCCGAGGGGTTCGGACGCCGGAGGTAGGGAGGTCGGCGTCGCCGAAGGGGCGGGGGCCGCGGTGGCGAGGGAGACGGCGGGGAACTGGTCGTCCAGCACGCTGCGCACCCACGTGACGAGTTCGGCCTGCGGCGCGGTGAGGGGAGCGTCCAGCGCAGTCTTGGCGGCGGTCGCCAGCTCGTACAGGGCGGCATGGCCGGGCACGGACGGGTCGGGAGCCGCAATGGGCGTCGGGGCGGACGCGGGCGGGATGAGCGCGCAGCCGGCCACCGCCCACAGTGGGACGCCGGCGAGGAGGGCTCTGCGGCTCAGCACGCAGGCGAGGCTACACCGGTGCCGGGTCACGGGGCCCGGGCTACACTGGTCCGACACAACTGCACGTCGACAACAGGAGAGCCAGCGCATGAAGGAACAAGCAATCGCCGCCATCGTGGGCCCCGTCGCCGACCAGTGTGGCCTGGAGGTCGACCGCATCGAGATCGCGAGCGCTGGCAAGCGCAGTGTCCTGCGCGTCTACCTGGACGGGGACGGCCCCGAGGGGCGTGGCCCCAGCCTCGATGAGATCGCCGAGGCGACCCGCGCCCTGTCGGACGCCCTCGACGCCTCCGACGCCACCGGGTCGGCCCCCTACACCCTCGAGGTGTCGAGCCGCGGGGTCAGCCGCCCCCTCGCCGAGCCCAAGCACTACCGCCGCAACCTCGGACGCCTCGTGGCGCTCACGCTCGAGTCCGGTTCCGTCACCGGGCGGATCGCATCCGCCGATGACACCGGCATCGAGCTGGACGTGGACGGCGTCGTGCGTCGCGTGGAGTTGACCGACATCAACAAGGCCGTCGTCAAGGCCGAACTCCGCAAGGACTCCCCGGAGGTTGCGGACGCCAACGACGAGGAAACGGAGTGAACATGGACATCGACATGGCTGCGCTGCGTGCGCTGGAGCGGGACAAGGAGATCCCGATGGGGGTCCTGGTCAGCGCCATGGAGGAGGCGATCCTCAACGCGTACGAGAAGTCGGCCCACGCGGTGACCGGCGCCCGGGTCGAGCTCGACACCAAGTCGGGTCGGTTCGCCGTCATGGCGCCCGAGACCAACGAGGAGGGGCAGGTCGTCGGCTGGTACGAGGACACCCCCGAGGGCTTCGGACGCGTGGCGGCCGCGACGGCTCGCCAGGTGATCTTCTCGCGCCTGCGTGAGGCCGAGGACGAGCAGAAGTTCGGCCACTTCTCCGCCAAGGAGGGTGACATCGTCACCGGTGTGGTGCAGGCCGATCGGGACTCGCGCACCGTGCGGGTCGACCTCGGTCCGCTCGAGGCGATCATGCCGCCGGCCGAACAGGTGCCGGGGGAGACCTACTCGCATGGGCAGCGCCTGAAGGTGTACGTGGTGGCGGTGCGCCGCGAGCCGCGCGGCCCCCAGGTGGTCGTATCCCGGACGCACCCGCACCTGGTGCAGCGCCTGTTCAAGCTCGAATCCCCCGAGATCGCCTCCGGCGTGGTGGAGATCAAGGCACTGGCCCGCGAGGCCGGCTTCCGGACGAAGATCGCGGTGGTCAGCCACGACGCCAACGTTTCGGCCAAGGGCGCCTGCATCGGCCCCATGGGTCAGCGCGTCCGTGCGGTGATGAACGAGCTCGGTGGCGAGAAGATCGACATCATCGACTGGTCCGAGGACGGGGCGACCTTCGTGGCCGAAGCCCTCAGCCCGGCCAAGGTCAGCTCGGTCACGGTCACCGACCAGTTCGCCAAGGCCGCCCGGGTGATCGTGCCCGACTACCAGCTCTCCTTGGCCATCGGCCGCGAGGGCCAGAACGCCCGGCTGGCGGCCCGCCTCACGGGCTGGCGGATCGACATCCGGCCCGACACCCAGGCCTGATGCTTAGCCGGTCGCGTCGGTCGCGTCGGCCTGACCCGCGTTCCTGCTGATCCCGCCCAGCCGGGAAAGTTGGAACACCTTTCTTGAGGCTCCGAACCTGATGCCACCGTGGCATCAGGTTCGGAGCCTTTAGAACAGGAATGCGAAAGTGTCGGGGCCGGGTGCCACGCTGGGGGTATGGAATCACACAGTGCCTCGATCGACGTGCCCGGCCTGCTTCGACGCGCGCGACGGCTGGCCGACCTGAGCCAACGTGACCTTGCCGACCG
>JAUNSA010000185.1 GCA_030539405.1 Propionibacteriaceae bacterium | reverse complement strand
ACTACGGCCCCGAGGAGGGGGCCTGCATGGACGTGCCGCCCCACCCGCACACCTCCCTGCAGACGGTGTCGTGGCTGTTCAGCGGCGAGATCGAGCACCGCGACTCCGGTGGCGTGCACGCGATGGTGCGTCCCGGCGAGGTGAACCTGATGACGTCGGGGTACGGCATCGCGCACTCGGAGGTCTCGACCCACAGCCGGGCCGCGCTGCACGGCGTCCAGTTGTGGGTGGTGCTGCCGGAGGAGTCGGCCGACCTGACGCGCGAGTTCCAGCACTTCGTGCCCGACGTGGACGCCCCGGCCCCCGGCGTGCGTGCCCGCACGTTCATCGGACGCCTCGGCGGTGCGTCCTCCGCGGTCGCCACCGAGACGCCGCTGCTGGGCTCGGAGGTGATCCTGGAGCCGGGTGCGACCTGGGAGACGGCCGTCGACCCGGGCTTCGAGCACGGCATCCTGGTCGACGCCGGGCACGTCGACTTCGACGGCGTGCGGCTGGACAACGCGGTGCTCGGCGTCCGCGACGCCGGCCTGGACCACCTGCGCCTGCACAACCCCACGGACGCCCCCGCGCGGCTCATGCTGCTGGGCGGGGAGCCGTTCGACGAGGGCATCGTGATGTGGTGGAACTTCATCGGGCGCAGCCACGACGACATCCTGCGGTTGCGGCAGGAATGGAACGACGCCCCCGAGGATCGGTTCGGCCGCGTCGCCGGCTACCGCGGGTCGACCGACCGACTGAAGGCGCCCTCCCTGCCCGCCGACCTGCGCCTGAAGCGGCGTTTCCGGCGGGGCCGGGAAAGCTGAAGGTCACGAAACGGTAACGAAATCGCCGGGTTGCGTTGGGTCGATCTCGGTGTGGCTAGGGGTGAAGGTCTGTGTCAGCCCGTTGTGATCGACCAACGTCGATGTTGGGCGGTACTTTCGTCTGATCGCCTCGGGTGAGGTCGGTGGTCCGAAGATGGACCCAGCCGACCGAAGGGCCGGGATGGCGGGTGCGAGGATGAAGACGTCGCTGAAGCGACCGAGATTGTCTCACCCCCGGGAACGATCAACCCGTGCGGCCCGCTGACCAGCGGGCCGCACGGCTGTTTGTGGGTCCGGTTGTGGGTCCGGCTAGAGCGCGACCACCCATGCGGCGGCGCCTTCGTCGGGAATGTAGGGGGTGCCGGGCGTGTAGGGGGCATCGAGGTCCCGGACCACGACCTCGCAACCACCCTGCTCCCGCACGTGTGCGGCGAACGCCTCGGCGACGGCCGGGAACGGCGTCAGCGTGCGCTGGACCATCAGCTTGGTCGGCGCGACCTCGCCGAGCAGGTCGATGCGGTCCGACAGCGGCCGTCCGAGCAGCGGGGCACCGTCGATCAGGAGGGCGTCGGAGAACACGGCGTTGACCTCGCCGGACGCCGCGTCGGTGCGGACGGTGCCGTCCACGATCAGGGTGTCGGCGTCGATCGTCCGCACGGCGTCGACGATCGCGGGGTGCTGGTCGGTCACGTCGGCGAGGGTGGCGTCGAACAGGCGGACCTCGGCGTCCCGCTTGTGGGCCTGGATGCGGCTCCCGCCGCTGACCGCCTCGATCACGACCGGACGCCCCGGGGTCACGTTCGCCAGCGCCTCGGCCACCGACCCGGCCGTGCCGGCCTGCGTGGGGGCGATGGGTTCGAACAGCCGCAGGCGTGCTGGTGCGTCCTGGTTCATGGGTCCTCCTCGGGGATGTCCGGCTGAGTTGCGTTCAGTCGCGCTCAGTCGCGCAGCCAGCCGCGATCGGCGAGCCAGTGCTCGGCCAGGTTGGTCCACTGGGCCACCGCGGGGTCCTCGTCGGCCAGGCCGAGCCCGTGGCGTCCGGATCGGAAGACGTGGGCCTCGAACGGCACCCCGGCCACGGCCAGCGACGTCATCAGCGTCAGCGGGTGCAGGGCCGGCACGTTGGCGTCGTCGCTGGTGGTCCACACGAAGAGGTCGGGCAGTTCCTCCTCCTCGGGCGGGGTCACCCGCGTGGCGACCGACAAGGCGGCGCGGACCTCCTCGGGGGCATCCTCGCCGAGCAGGTTGTCGGCCGAGGCGGTGTGCAGGTTCGGCAGCCGGCCCAGCATCGTCTCGCGCAGGTCGGTCACCGGATAGGCCAGCAGGGCGGCGTCCGGACGCCCCGCGAACGTCAGCGGGTCGGCCCCGGGTACGTCGCGGGAATCGGTCGCGAGCAGCGCGGCCAGGTGCCCGCCGGCCGAGAAGCCGAGGACGCCGACGCGCCGCCGGTCGACGGGCAGCGTGGAGTCGCCGTCCCGGAGCGCCCGCAGCGCCGCGCGCGCGTCGTGCAGGGGGCGTGGCCAGACGTGGTAACCGACCGCGTAGTGCAGCACCGCGGCGTGCAGGCCCAGGTCGTTGAGCCACTGCGCGACCGGCTCGCCCTCATGCTCGGCGATCCGCTGGTAGGCGCCTCCCGGGATCACGAGGATCGTCGGGGCAGGGGCATCCCCTGCCGGGTGCAGCGTCCACTCAAGAGACATGGCCGCCATTGTGCCGCAGAACGTGGACCGCAGAACCTGTGAAATCTTCAGGGTTTTCGGCGCGGCGTGCGCGACGGCGGACGCCCGGCGTCCTAGCGTGCGAGGCACCGCCACCCGATCCGATAGGGGACCGACCGTGCGACAGGTGCCTTCCTCCGCCTGCTCCACGGCTCCAGGCCAGCGCATCGTCCGCGCCGTGGCCGCCGGAGCCGCCAGCCTTGCCCTCCTCGTGGGCGCCGCCGCGCTCCCCGCGGGCGCCGACGAACTCACCAGCCGCCATGCGCAGATCGAGCGCGAACTCGGCGTGGCGAAGATGGGCGTCGACGAACACACCGCCGAGCTCGCCACCGCGACGGCCGCGGTCGAGGCGTCCCAGCAACAACTGGACGCCGCCCGTGCCGCCCTGGAGCGCACGCGCGCGGACCTGGCCGAGGCCCAGCGCGTGGACGCCGAGGTCGCCGTCCGATTGAAGCGGGAGCAGGAGCTGCTGCGCCGGGCCGAGGCGGCCACCGCAAAGGCCCGTGCCCGGGTGGCCGAGCAGCAGGCCTTGATCGGGGAGGCGACGCGGGAGGCCTGGCAGAAGCAGACGTCCCTGACGGGCATCGCCGTGGTGCTCGGTGGTCAGACCCCCGGCGACATGAGCCAGCGCCTCCAGTGGGACAACACGATCTTCGACACCACCGCCCAGCGCCTCGAGGAGCTCCGGGTCGCCGAGCGTCGCCTCGCCGACGCCGAGGCCGCCCAGGCTGCCAGCGAGGCGCGCGTGGCCGAGGAGAAGCGGATCGCCGCCGACACCGTCGCCACGATCGCGCGGCTGGAGCGGGACGCCGCGGAGCAGGAGGCGGACGTCGCCCGGCTCCTGGCCGCACACGAGCAGGATCGCGCCGCGGCCCAGTCGGCGCTCGAGGCCGACACCGCCGCCTACGAGGCGTTGCTCGCCGAGGAGGCCAGCGTGCAGGGCCAGATCGCCGCGCGGGTGGCCGAACAGCTCTCGCGGGGTGGATCACGCGAGGACATCGCCCAGCTCGTCGCGATGGGCGTGGTCTCCACCGACCCGGGTACCTACCCGCTGGTCAACGCCGGACCGCAGATGATCCTGAGCCAGGCCGGCTTCATCCGCCCGGTGCTGGCCCGACCGGGGTCAGCGTTCGGACCCCGCTTCCACCCCATCCTGAAGTACTGGCGCGCCCACAACGGCAACGACTGGGGAGCCGCCTGCGGGGTGCCCTTGTACGCCGCCCAGTCCGGGACCGTCGTGTCCGCCCGCGTGCAGGGTGGGTTCGGCAACTACGTCGTCATCGACCACGGCGTCATCGGCGGCAAGTCGATCATGACCGGCTATGCACACCAGTCCCGCATGGCCGTCTCGGCGGGCCAGCACGTCGAGATGGGCCAACTCATCGGCTACGTCGGCACCACCGGACTGTCCACCGGCTGCCACCTGCACCTCCAGGTCTACGAGAACGGCGTCCCCGTCGACCCGATGCGCTACATCCCCTGAGCCGCCGAGGACCGGCGGTTGGGCTGCCGAGGACCGGCGCTGGCGCTGCC
>JAUNSA010000184.1 GCA_030539405.1 Propionibacteriaceae bacterium | reverse complement strand
CCAGCGGTGACGCTCAGCGGCAGGTGACCCCGGTCGCGTGGATCGGGCAGTAGCCGTTCGGGTTCTTGATCAGGTACTGCTGGTGGTAGGCCTCGGCGGGGTAGAAGGGGGTCGGTTCGCTGACCAGGTCGGTGGTGATCGCCCCAAAGCCCGCCTTGGAGAACGCCTCGTCGTACTCGTGCCGAACCGCAGCAGCCACGTCAGCCTGCTCGGCCGAGGTCGCAAAGATGGCTGAGCGGTACTGCGTGCCGATGTCATTGCCCTGCCGCATGCCCTGGGTGGGGTCGTGGTTCTCGAAGAAGAGTCGGAGCAGGGCCTCGAAGCTGGTCGCGGTCGGGTCGTAGCAGACGCGCACCGCTTCGGTGTGTCCGGTGCGGCCCGAGCAGGTCTCCTCATACGTGGGGTTCGGGGTGAACCCGCCCATGTAGCCGACGGCCGTGTTCGTCACGCCCGGGGCCTCCCAGTACAGCTTCTCCGCACCCCAGAAGCAGCCCAGTGCCACGTAGGCGACCTCGGAGCCGGCGGGCGTGTCCAAGACGTTGACCCCAAAGACCTCATGGGTGACGCCCTCGGGCAGCACCGACGTGCTGCGCCCCGGCAGGGCCAGACGCGGGTCGACCATGCGTGGCTGCATCATTCCCCAAGCACCGAACATGCTGGCCACCCTAGCTCGCGTAGGCTGGGCGGCATGACTGCTGCGTTTGTTCCCGGCTTCTACACCACCAAGACCGACGCGGCATCCACGTCGGGGGACTGGCGCCTCGGCGGCTGGACGCCCAAGGTGCTCCAACTGCCCGAGGATCTCGGCCGTGACGTGCGCGGCACCGTCATTCGTGAACTAGGGCGCGCCCTGGATCGCACTGAGGCCGACAGCGCCGACGCGCTCGCGTCCGTTCTCGCTCGGCAGCCGGAGCAGACCGTCCTGGTGTGGGCGCGCGGGACGGCGTTCGCCGACGAGCAGCCCAGCGCCTGGAAGGCGATTTCCACCCTGCTCGAGGAGCGGATCGCGGCGAGCCCGGCCTTCGCCGTGGTGCTGGCCGGCGCGGACAAGAAGTCCAAGGAGCGCGACCGCTGACGGGAGCAGCTGCAGGCAGCGTCCGAAGCGCCGGCAAGATTTGAGACCGCGTTCAACCACCCTTGCCGCACGCGGGACAATGGGGGCATGTCCTCCGCCAGCCGCCGCTCAGCACTCGCCCTCTTCCTGGTGTCCATGGTGGCAGTGGCGGGCTGTTCGGCGGCCACGGTCCCGGTGGCGCCCACGGCGTCCGGATCGCCAGCGGCCAGCACGCCTGAGGCGACCGAGGGGCCGCTCGAGGTGGGCATCGCTCAGATCGTCGACCATCCCTCGCTGAACAACCTGCGTGACGGGTTCAAGCAGGGCATGACCGAGGCGGGCTACGTCGAGGGCACCGATGTGGTCTATGAGGACCGCAATGCCTCCGGTGACCAGGCGACCCTGACCTCGATCGCGTCGGGGTTCCGCGACAAGGCCCTGGTGGTCGCCATCGCGACCCCGACCGCGCAGGCGGTGGCCCAGGCCATCCCGGACAAGCCGATCTTCTTCGCCGGCGTCACCGACCCGGTCGGTGCCGGCCTGGTTGAGAGCCTCGAAGCCCCCGGCAGCAACCTGACGGGCACGTCGGACTTCCCGCCCATCGCCGACCAGCTCGCCCTGGTCAAGGAGCTCGTCCCGTACGCCAGCACCATCGGGCTGCTGTACAGCTCGGCCGAGACCAACAGCCACATCCACGCCCAACTGGTCAAGGACGCCGCACCCGGGCTGGGCCTGACGGTGCAGGAGGCCACGGTCGCGAACTCCTCCGAGGTCGCCCAGGCCGCCGAGTCCCTCAAGGACGTGGACGCCTTCTTCGTCGGCAACGACAACACGATCGTGTCGGCGATCGAGTCGGTGGTGCAGGTGTCCGAGGCCAACCAGGTGCCGCTGATCGTCTCCGACCCGGACTCGGTCGAGCGCGGCGCCCTGGCCGCCTACGCGGTCGACTACCTGGCCCAGGGGCAGCAGACCGGCCGGATGGCGGCGTCCATGTTGAAGTTCGGTCGCACTCCGGCCGAGATCCCCGTCGAGACCGCGGCGAACCTGGAGCTGTCGCTCAACACGGGCGCGGCGCAGCGCATGGGCGTCACGGTGCCCCCGGCCGTCCTCGACCGGGTGGACCACACGACCGAGTAAAGCGATTGGGTGCGCCGCTACGCTGGTGGCGATTCGAGCAACGGGAGAGAGATCACGCATGGCCAAGTCAGGCAAGCCCAGCAAGGCGCAGCAGGAATCGGCGCGGGCACGGCTCGCAGCCGAGCGCAAGAAGGCCGAGGCGGACGCCCGCCGCAAGAAGGTGTTCGGCATCGCCGCCGCTGCGGTGGCGCTGCTGCTGGTCGTGGTCGGCGTCATCATCGCCATCGGCATGAACCGCCCCGGTGAGGGTGCGGGCACGGGGTACGTGAACGCCCTGCGTGAGGTCCCCGCCGAGACGCTGGACGCCGTGGGGTACGGCTCGCTCGACTCCTCGCCCGCGCGGGCCATCCCCGGGGGTGAGGTCCAGATGGAGGACGGCAAGCCCCGCATCCTCTACATCGGCGCCGAGTACTGCTCCTACTGCGGGTTCACCCGCTGGCCGCTGACCATCGCGCTGGAGCGGTTCGGCGACTTCGAGGGCCTCAAGCCGGCCTTCGCCCAGGGCCGCATCCCCACCGTGTCGTACCTCGACTCGACCTACACCAGCGACTACGTGGCCTTCAAGGGCTACGAGGCCATGGACACCCAGGGTCGCCCCCTGGAGGAGATCTCGCCCGAGGACCAGGCCATCGCCACCGAGCACGGCATGACCGGCTACCCGTGGCTGTACTGGGGCACGCACACGAGCGGGACGCCGTTCGGCTCGGCGTTCACCGACGGCGGCTACATGCCCGGTATCCCCGGCGACACCATCGCCGCCAAGATGCTGGACACCTCCACCCCGGAGTCCCAGGCGATCCTCGGGGCGGCCAACGTGACGACCGCGCAGATCTGCGCGCTCACCGGTGACCAGCCCTCCGACGTCTGCACCGCCCCCGGTGTGGTCGCTGCCAAGCAGGTCGTGCGGTGACGGACGCGACGGCCACGACCTCCCGGGCAGCCGACCCCAGCCCGTTGTGGGTCAAGCTGCTCTGGGTCGTCAACGTGGCCGTCGCGATCTACCTCACCTACAGCCACTACGCCGTCGGCGCCTCGCTGGCCTGCCCCGAAGTGGGACTGGTCAACTGTGAGACCGTCACCACCAGCAAGTGGGCCTACCTGTTCGGCCTGCCCGTCGCGTTGTTGGGGCTCCTGTACGGCCTTGCGGGTCTGGCGTTCGCCCTGTTCGGCCGCCGGCTGGGCCTGCGCCGCGGTCGCCTGGTCGGGCTGATCTACACCGGCTTGGGCGTCGTGTTCGTCCTGTACCTGGTCTGGGCCGAGTTCGTGATGCTGCAGCAGATCTGCCTGTGGTGCACCGTCGTGCACGTCGTGACCGCCGTGCTGTTCATCTACTACCTGACCGCCTACTTCGCCGGCGCTCCCGAAGAGGACTGACCGGCACGAGCGGCGGACGCCACGGCGTCCCACACTGCGGGGCTGCGGGCTGCCAGCACCTTCTCGGGGGAGTCCGATCCGGTGGCGTACAGCGTCCCGTCGAGGAACGCGACGACACCGCCCAACTCCTGCAGCATCAGCACACCGGGCCAGTGGTCCCACGGATGGCGTCCGTTGTGGATCAGGTAGTCGCGCTCGCCCAGCGCGATCGCCGGGTAGTCGCCGGTGCAGCTCCCGGTCATCGGCCACGGCGCCGCCAGTCCGGGTCCGCGTACGTCGGCATATTCGCGGGTCACGCCGCCGACGAGGGCGTCGCGCTGCGGTTCAGGGGCACTGAGTTGGACGCCGTCCACCCTTACCCCTGCGCCTCGCTCGGCCACCAGCATCTGGCGGACGCCGGCCCGCCACGTCCACGACCGCTGGGGGACGCCGTCCATCAACTCGGCCACCAGAATCCCGAACTCGGGGATCCCGGCGACGAAGTTCCCGGTGCCATCGACCGGGTCGACGA
>JAUNSA010000183.1 GCA_030539405.1 Propionibacteriaceae bacterium | reverse complement strand
CCGAACTCGGGGATCCCGGCGACGAAGTTCCCGGTGCCATCGACCGGGTCGACGAGCAACACATGGCCGGTATCGATGCGGTGGAGCAGCGCCGGATCGGCGGCGACAGCCTCCTCGCCGATGATGGCGGCATCGGGAAACCACTGGCTGAGCGTGGTGGTCAGCGCGATCTCGGCGCGTTGGTCGGCGACCGTCACCAGGTCGCCGGGGGACTTCTCGCGCACCTGGTCGGCGTCCAAACGCCTGAACAGCGGAATAACGATCTCGTCGCAGGTGTTCACCAACAGGCGAGCGATTTCGTCTGACGAAGGCACGCGGGCAGTCTGCCACGCGCGCCGCAACCGAACGAGAAATGGGTGGTAACGCATGGGTGATCGCACGATCAAGCTGGCTGTCGTGGGCGTGGGCAACTGCGCGAGTTCGTTGATCCAGGGGATCGAGTACTACAAGGACGCCGCGGACGACGCCTTCATCCCGGGTTTGATGCACGCGAGCTTCGGCGGCTACCACGTCGGTGACATCGAGATCGTCGCCGCGTTCGACGTCAACAACGCCAAGGTCGGCAAGGACGTGGCCGAGGCCATCTACGCCGAGCCGAACAACACCACCACGTTCGCGCAGGTGCCGCCCACGGGCGTCACGGTGCAGCGCGGGCCGGTGCTCGACGGCGTCAACAAGTACACCGCCGAGCTGGTGGAGGTCGACGAGTCCGCCGAGGCCGTCGACGTCGTCGCCGCGCTCAAGGAGTCCGGCGCCGAGGTGGTCGTGAACTACCTGCCCGTCGGCTCCCAGGAGGCGACCGAGTTCTACGCCAACGCCGCCATCGAGGCTGGCTGCGCGTTCGTGAACTGCATCCCGGTGTTCATCGCCTCGAACGAGGAGTGGGCCCAGAAGTTCGCCGACGCCGGGCTGCCGGTGGTCGGGGACGACATCAAGGCGCAGGTGGGTGCGACCATCGTGCACCGGACGCTGACCAACCTGTTCCTGGACCGGGGCATGAAGGTCAAGCACACCTACCAGCTCAACACCGGTGGCAACACCGACTTCCTGAACATGCTCGAGCGCGAGCGCCTCGCCGACAAGAAGACCTCCAAGACCGAGGCCGTCACGTCCATGATCGAGGCGCGCGGGCAGTCCATCGACGCCGGTGACATCCACGTCGGTCCGTCCGACTACGTCGCCTGGCAGAAGGACAACAAGGTCTGCTTCCTCCGCATCGAGTCCACCCACTTCGGTGATGTCCCGATGCACCTGGAGCTGCGTCTGTCGGTGGAGGACTCCCCGAACTCCGCCGGCGTGGCGATCGACTCCATCCGCTGCGCGAAGCTGGCCCTGGACGCCGGCCTGTCTGGCGCGATCATCGAGCCGGCCGCCTACTTCAGCAAGCACCCGCCGAAGCAGATCGAGGACCGCGAGGCCCGCGAACTGGTCGAGAAGTTCATCGACACGTACGGACACAAGGCCTGACGCCTGGCCCGCCAGGAGCCTCTCGACAGCCGTGCCCGCGAGTGACAGGATTCGTCCGCCCACTCGCGGGCACGAACTCGAAAGGACGCCCCATGGCGCAGCAGCTCAACCCCTACATCACGTTCAACGGCAACTGCGCCGAGGCGATGACCTTCTACGGAGAGGTGTTCGGGGCTGAGCCCCAGATCATGTCGTTCCGGGATTCGGGCATGGACATCGATGGGGTCATGCACTCGAACGTGGCGGCGCCGAACAACTTCAACATCTTCGCCAGCGACTTCGCCGAGGGCATGGGGGAGTACAACCCGGGCACGAACGTCCAGATCAGCCTGTCGGGTGACGAGGCGGACGCCCTGCGCGGCTACTGGGCGCAGCTCAGCGAGGGCGGCCAGGTCGTCATCCCGCTCCAAGCGCAGATGTGGGGCGACGAGTACGGCCAGCTCGTCGACCAGTTCGGCATCGTGTGGCACGTGAACATCGCGGGCGCCGCCTGAGCCGCGCCCGCGGCGTCCGTCAGGAGAACAGGCTGCTGATGGCGTCGACCACGTCCGGGTCGAGGTGGGTCCGGCCGGCCTCGGCGTTGGCGGCGACCTGCTCCGGGGTGGTGGCGCCGGCGATGACGCTGGCGACGGGATCCTGGGCGAGCAGCCACGCGAACGTGGCCTGCAGCATGGTCACGCCCGCCTCCTCGCAGATGCGGCGGTAGGCGTCCAGCTGGTCCCAGTCGGTGTTCTCCAGAACCTCGGGGCGGACCTGCCGCAGGCGTCCCTCGCCGGAGGTGGGCGTGTACTTACCAGTCAGCAGGCCGTTGTGGAGCGGGAAGTACGGCAGGAAGCCCAGCCCGTGCTCGCGCGCGGCCGGCAGCACGTCCGACTCGACGTCGCGGGCCAGCAGCGAGTACTGGTTCTGCGCGGAGACGAACCGCGGCAGGCCGAGCTCGGTGGCCACGGCGTCCGCCTTGTTGATCTGCTCGGCGGTGAAGTTGGAGTGTCCGATGAAGCGGACGCGGCCAGCCTCGACGTGGCGCGCGAGCGCCTGGAGGGTGTCGCCGATCGGGGTGTCCTCATCGGGGGTGTGCAGCTGGAGCAGGTCGATGCGGTCGGTCTGCAGGCGCTGCAGTGAGCCCTCCACGGCCTTGTCGATGTAGCCGGACGCCCCACGCGGGCCCCAGGCGTCCGATCCCTCGGGGCCGCCGTCCCGGTGGCCGAACTTGGTGGCGAGCACGACGCGGTCGCGGCGTCCGCGCAGCGCCTCGCCCATCAGGGACTCGCTGGTGCCCGCCGGACTGCCGTACAGGGCCGCGGTGTCGAGGAACGTGACGCCGTGCTCGATCGCGGCGTCCAGCACCGACTTGGTCGCGGCGAGCGTCTCGGTGACGAAGCCCGGGCGTCCGAAGTTGTTGCAACCGAGGCCGACGGCGCTGACAAGGAGGTCGGGGGTGCCCAAGGGGCGAAGATCTGTCATGGGTCGATCCTAGAAGGGGTGCTGTCCCCGCTGTGCTGGGTCAGGAGCTCAGCGCGGGCGGGTCGTAGTGGGGCTGGTACAACATCAGCGTCTGGCTCGACCCCGGCACAACGATCTCGGTCGTGATGCCGAAGCCGTCGTCGCGGGGTTCACGGGTGAACTCGGCGCCGCGCTCCCGCAGCTCGGCCATCGTGGCGTCCAGATCGTCGCAGACGAGCGAGATCTCGTGGCGCTCGGGCGTGGTCCACGGCGTCCCGTCGGGTGACTGCCCCGAGGTGGGGTGGACGCCCAGCTCGCTCGGCCCGGTGCGGAAGATGAGCCAACCCCCACCCGTGTCTGCCGAAGGCCAGGCCAGGACGTCACGGAAGAACTCCCGTGCAGCGTCGGGATCGTCGGCGTACACCAGCGTGTGCAGTGCGGTGATCATGCGGTCAGCCTACGGCCGGGATGCCGTGGGGTCAGCGTCGGGACTGCGAACGCCTGGGGTCGGCGTGAGGACTTGGGTGTGCGTTTTCGAGAGTTTGCTGGTGGAGGCGTGCTGGGCGTCAAGAGCGAGGCGGTGGATTTGCTGCTCGATGTACGTCCACCAGCAAACTCTCCGAATCGTACAGGGGTGACGCCGACCCGGCCAGCGACCGCCGGTCCTCGGCGGCCACACCGCCGGTCCTCGGCGAACGACGTGGGAATACCCTGACCCTTCCCCGAGTTGAGTCTGGTGAACTCAACTTCCAAAGTGAGTCTGCTAGGCTCAACCACGAAGTTCCCCGAACTACTGGAGGTAACCCACCATGGCCCGTGCAGTCGGTATCGACCTCGGCACCACCAACTCTGTCGTCGCTGTCCTCGAGGGCGGCGAACCCACCGTCATCCCCAACGCCGAGGGCGCCCGCACGACGCCGTCGGTCGTCGCCTTCGCCAAGGGCGGCGAGGTCCTGGTCGGCGAAGTCGCCAAGCGCCAGGCCGTCACCAACGTTGATCGCACGATCCGCT
This sequence comes from Propionibacteriaceae bacterium, assembly GCA_030539405.1. GTDB lineage: Bacteria > Actinomycetota > Actinomycetes > Propionibacteriales > Propionibacteriaceae > Propioniciclava. The sequence goes on along the minus strand of JAUNSA010000183.1, from coordinate 259 downwards.
CCGTCAAGCGCCACATGGGCACCGACTGGGGCATCGACATCGACGGCAAGAAGTACACGCCGCAGGAGATCAGCGCCCGCGTGCTGCAGAAGCTGAAGCGTGACGCCGAGGCCTACCTTGGTGAGTCCGTCACCAACGCGGTCATCACCGTCCCGGCGTACTTCGGTGACGCCGAGCGTCAGGCGACCAAGGAGGCCGGCGAGATCGCGGGCCTGACCGTCGACCGCATCATCAACGAGCCGACCGCCGCCGCGCTGGC
>JAUNSA010000182.1 GCA_030539405.1 Propionibacteriaceae bacterium | reverse complement strand
CCTCGCCGTCGGCGATGCGGAACATCTCGCGCACCAGGTCGATGCCGGTGACCTCTTCGGAGACCGGGTGCTCGACCTGCAGGCGGGTGTTCACCTCGAGGAAGCTGATGCGACCGTCCTGGGCGACCAGGAACTCACAGGTACCGGCACCGATGTAGCCGGCCTCCTTCAGGATCGCCTTGGACGAGGTGTAGAGGCGATCGATCTGCTCCTCGTTGAGGAACGGGGCCGGAGCCTCCTCGACCAGCTTCTGGTGGCGGCGCTGCAGCGAGCAGTCACGGGTGGAGACGACCACGACGTTGCCGTGGGCGTCGGCCAGGCACTGGGTCTCGACGTGGCGCGGCTTGTCGAGGTACTGCTCGACGAAGCACTCGCCGCGACCGAATGCGGTGACGGCCTCACGGGTGGCGGACTCGAACAGCTCGGCGACCTCGTCGAGCTCGCGGGCGACCTTCAGGCCGCGGCCGCCGCCGCCGTAGGCAGCCTTGATCGCGATGGGCAGGCCGTGCTCCTCGGCGAAGGCGACGACCTCGTCGGCGTCCTTGACCGGGTCGGGCGTGCCCTGCACCAGCGGGGCGCCGACCTTCTGCGCGATGTGGCGGGCCTTGACCTTGTCGCCGAGCGCGTCGATGGCGGCCGGCGGGGGGCCGATCCAGATCAGGCCGGCGTCGATGACCGCCTGGGCGAAGTCGGCGTTCTCGGCGAGGAAGCCGTAGCCGGGGTGGATCGCGTTGGCGCCGGAGCGCTCAGCCACGTCGAGGATCTTGGCCACGTCGAGGTAGGTCTCGGCGGGGGTCATGCCATTGAGGGCGTAGGCCTCGTCGGCGAGCTGCACGAAGAGCGATTCGGCGTCCGGATCCGCGTAGACGGCCACGCTCGGCAGCCCGGCATCGCGAGCCGCCCGGATGACTCGGACGGCGATCTCACCGCGGTTGGCGACGAGAACCTTGGTGATAGGCACATTTCCTCCTTGAAAGTCCCGTTCAGCGGCGCTTGGCCGTGTCCGTTCGGGAGTCTAGAACCAAAGAGGGGCGCGTCCGTAATCCATGAGCCCCGCCGCCGGTGCCTCAGGCGAAGACGGCCAACGCGACCGGGACCACCCAGGCCAGGCCCAGCACCTGCAGGACGCGGTCGGACAACACGACGTCCTCGGGCTCGCCGGCCGAGCCGCTGTCGGTGACGTAGGCGTAGCGCAGCAGGGCCAGGGAGAAGGGCGCGATCGAGATCGCGTGCCAGCCGATGGCGCCGGGGCTGGCCTGGTTCGACTGCTCGAAGGCCCACAGGCTGTAGAACAGGATCACCGCGGTGCACGCCAGCGTCCACACGAAGCGCAGGTAGGTGTCGGTGTAGCGGGCCAGGGACGCCCGGGTGCCGGCCTCGGCGCCCAGCTCGCGCATCTCCGAGTAGCGCTTGCCCGCGACCATGAACAGCGACCCGAACGCGGCCACCAGCAAGAACCACTGCGACAAGGCGATGCCGGACGCCACACCGCCGGCCACCGCGCGCAACAGGAAGCCTGAGGCCACCATGGCCAGGTCGATGATCGGCTCGTTCTTCAGGAACAGCGAGTAGCCCACCTGCAGCACCCAGTACACGGCCAGCGTGACCGCCAGCAGGGGGGCGATCAGGACGCCCAGCGTCAGGCTGGCCGCCAGGCAGACGCCCGCCAGGATCAGCGCGGTGCGCGGGGCGAGCTCTCCGGCCGCGATCGGGCGGAACCGCTTCTTGGGGTGCTGCCGGTCGGCGTCCACGTCGCGCACGTCGTTGATCAGGTAGATGGACGCGCTGACCAGGCAGAAGGCGACGAAGGCACCCAGCGTGTTGAGCAGGACCCACGGCTGCAGCAGGGAGCCAGCGGCCACCGGGGCCGCCAGGACGAGGACGTTCTTGACCCACTGGCGGGGCCGCATGGCCCGGATCGCGGCGGGCAGGCGCGAGGGGGAGGGCGCGGGTGTGAGCTCGGTCATGGCGCGATCAGACTAGCGGCGCCACAGGTCCGTCCACGCCAGGCCGGCGTCGGCGAGCATGTGGCGCAGCAGCGGCAGGCTCAGGCCGATCACGGTCAGGTGGTCGCCCTCGAGGCGCTCGACGAACGCGCCGCCGAACCCGTCGATGGTGAAGGCGCCCGCGCAGTGGTGGGGCTCGCCGGTGGCGATGTAGGCCTCGATCTCGGCGTCGGTGACGTCGGCGAACGTGACCCGGGTGCTGGCGGCGCGGGTGTCCCGGCTGACCGCGCCGTCGCGGACCACGACCAGGTGGTGCCCGGTGACCAGCGCGCCGGTGCGCCCGCGCTGGGTGCGCCAGCGTTCGCGGACGACCTCGTCGGTGCCGGGCTTGCCGTACAGGACGCCGTCCAACTCCAGCAGGGAGTCGCACCCCACGACCACGACGTCGGAGTCGGTGCCCACCTCGTCCAGCACGGCCTCGGCCTTGAGCCGGGCCAACGCGGACGCCACGGCCGCGGCGTCCGCCCCCTCGACCCCGGACTCGTCGACGCCGGAGACGTGGACGATCGGCTCCACGCCGGCGGCCCGCAGGATCTGCAGGCGCGCCGGCGAGGCCGAGGCGAGGATCAGGCGCACGTCAGGGTGTCAGCGACGGCCGCCGAACAGGATGTCCTGCAGGATGCCGCCGAGGTCGCCGCCGCCGGCCGGACGCCCCTGCTGGGGGGCGGGGTCGGACGGGGTGCCCGGGTCCATGCGGAGCTCGCCACCCGAACCGCCGGGCACGTTGAAGCCGCGATCGCCCGAGGTCGGCGCCTGCGGGGTCTGCTGGGGGGCCTGCGAGCCGCCGCCGAGCAGGTCGCCGAGGATGTCGCCCAGGCCGCCACCGCCGGACTGCTGCTGGGATGAGCGGCCCCCACCGAGCAGGTCGCCGAGGATGTCGCCCAGGCCACCGCCGCCGGACTGGTCGGCCTGCGGGCCGCGCGGGCTGCCCATGCGCTCCTGCAGCTTGCTGGCCAGGTAGCCCATGACGATCGGGGCCAGGATCGGCAGCAGCTTGCGCAGCAGGTTGCCGCCCTGGGCCGAGCTCAGCGACTGGATCTGGTTGTCGGAGAAGACGTGGTGGATGATCTTCTCGCCGTCGGCGGTGTCCACGTCGTTGATGTCGACCCGGTCGCCGAGCGTCGTGCCGGCGTGGTCGTTGAGGGCGGCGCGGGAGAGGCCAACAGCACTGTCGGCGTCCGTCGCGTTCGTCCCCAGCCCGCCCACGAGCTGGGCGAGGGCCTGGTCGACGGCCTGGTTCGCGGTCTGCTCGTCGGTGCCGAGCGTCTGCGCGATCTGGGACAGGTCGAGGCGGGACTTGATGTCGTCTACGGCGGCCATGCCGAACTCCTTCGTGTTGGTGACGGACGCCAGTGAGCCTAGCGTCCGTCACCCACCCACGAACAGGAGATCAGCGGCGCGCGGTGCTCCGCCAGGCGCCGTGGCCCTGGAGGAGGTCGTGCCTCACGAGGTGCCAGTGGCTCCGCCAGCCGCCCGCGATCGCCGAGTCGACCGGCGTGTGCGGGCGCCCGCGGCCCCGCCGGACGGCGGCGATGACGGCCGTGAGGGCCCCCAACTCCTCGTCCGACAGGTCACCGGACACCACTTCGAACAGCGGTGCCTGCTCCTCGAGCGTGACGGTCTGCTCGCTCACAGCGGGATGTTCCCGTGCTTCTTGGGCGGCAGCGTCTCGCGCTTGGTGCGCAGGAGGCGCATGACCCGGATGATCGTCTCGCGCGTGCTGTGCGGGTAGATCACCTGGTCGATGTAGCCACGCTCGGCGGCGACATACGGGTTGGCCAGCTCGTCGTTGTACTCCTGGACGAGCTCGGCGCGACGCTTCACCGGATCTTCGGCCTCAGCGAGCTCCTTGCGGTACAGGATCTCGACCGCGCCCTCGGCGCCCATGACGGCGATCTGGGCGGTCGGCCACGCGAGGTTCACGTCGGCACCCAGGTGCTTGGAACCCATGACGTCGTAGGCGCCGCCGTAGGCCTTGCGGGTGATGATCGTGACCAGCGGGACCGTGGCCTCGGCGTAGGCGTAGATCAGCTTGGCGCCACGGCGGATGATGCCGTTGTGCTCCTGCTCCACGCCGGGGAGGAAGCCGGGGACGTCCACGAACGTCAGCACGGGGATGTTGAAGCAGTCACAGGTGCGGACGAAGCGGGCGGCCTTCTCGGAGGCGTCGATGTCCAGGCAGCCGG
>JAUNSA010000181.1 GCA_030539405.1 Propionibacteriaceae bacterium | reverse complement strand
TCAACTACATCGTCCACTCCTACGGGACGCCGATCGCGTGGCACACGGTGGACACCGGCTGGACCGTGCCGGACGTGCGCTACAGCGTCACCACCAGCCGTCACCAGGGCGTCGTGCGGGGGGCTGTCCTGTGATGGCAGATGCCCTCTTTGACCTCCAGCCGGATTGGTCCGGTGAGATGGTTATCAGGGAAGCTCCCACTGCTGGACGGGAGTGGGCGCTGACCTATCATTACGCTCGCACCATCCCCAGCTCCTCACTGTTCTACGGGGCGTTCAAGCCTGACCTCATCTGCGTCGTGGGCGTAGGCACTGGAGCCAATCGGCACGGCATGGCTAAGGGGCTGGGCCTGGACCGCTGGAAGGGTGACCTAGAGATAACCCGCGTGATCTGCCACCCTGACGCACCGAAGAACACCGCCAGCCAGAGCGTCGCCGGGGTGATGCGCTACGTCCACCGACAGAAGGGCGCGGAGTGGCTGTTCTCCTACGCAGACACCGCACAGAACCATCACGGCGGCATCTACCAGGCATTGAACGCGCTCTACGTCGGCCTGAGCAACCCGTTCACCTATGGCTACTTCCTGGATGGCAAGCGCGTCCATCAACGCTCAGTGAGCGCCATGTTCGGGACTGTGAAGTGGCCGGACGCACCCGACGCCGCAGCAGCCCAAGGGCAGACGCTCACTAGGGAGCGGGACGTTGACAAGCCGAAGCACTGCTACATCCTCCCTTGTTCCACACCTGCGGTGAATCGCGCAATCCGCAAGGCGTTGCAGCCGCACATCAAGCCCTACCCCAAGCGAGATCCGGCATGACTGACCCCATCGCAGACCATCTGGCCGACCTCCGACGCGCCCGCTACTCCCGCTCAGCCCTCACCACCCGCGAGCGCGTACTACGCTCCCTCCCCGACCCCGTCCTCGACGTCACCCGCGAACAGGTACAGGAATGGTGGCGGGACCGCGGCACACGCGCAGACGGACAAGAGCGCGCCGCGTCCAGCCTGTCCCAGGACGCCTCCCACGTCCGCGCATTTTTCCGATGGGCCATGCAGCAAGGGCTCACCGAACGCAACGCCGCCGACTGGCTACCCCGCGTCCGCCAGAAGCGGCCAGCGGCCCGACCCGTCCCCGAAGCGGACCTCTACCGCGCCATCCACGACGCACCCGACGACATGCGCCGCACCATCGCCCTCGCGGCGATGGCCGGCCTACGCTCGGCCGAGATAGCCGCGATCGACTGGGCCGACCTGGACCCACCCAACGGCGTCCTGTGGGTCCGTGAGGGCAAAGGGGCCAAAGGTCGGTCAGTGCCCCTCTCAGCCGGCCTCCTGGCCGCGCTGGGCGACCCCGGCGAGGGCCGAATCATCGGGCGGGAGGCCACCCCCAAGGCTGTGTCCCAAGCCATCGGGCGTTACCTACGCAGCAGGGGGGTGGACTACACCGCGCACAAGCTGCGGGCGCGGTACGCCACGAGGTTCCTCGAGGCGACGGGGGATCTCGCCGCTGCAGCTGAGGCGCTGGGGCACTCCGACCTGTCCTCGATCGGCCGCTACGTCGTGGCGTCGTCGGACACGATGCGCCGCGGTGCCGAGGCTGCCGGGAGGATCGGGTGATCTGTGACGCACGCCACACCCCACCAGGGTTGTCATGTCCCGCCATGTCCACTAATGTCTATCCCATGACCACAACAGACCTACTCACCGTCGCGGAAGCTGCCGCGCACTACAAGGTGAGCGAAAAGACGATCCGCAGGTGGATCGCTGCCGGTCGGATCAAGGCGGTCCGGCCCGGCGAGCGCACGATCCGCGTCATCGTCGACAAGGCCGTCGCATGACCACCGGCCTCACACTCCGCCACGAGGGCCAGGCCGCGAGCCTCGCCAGTGACGCCGCGCCGCACCGCCAGTTCGCCCGCTACATCGAGGACGCGATCGACCACCTGGCCGGTATCCGTGGTGGCGAGTTCACCGCCGACGTGGTGCGCGAACTCGCTTCCGCCGAGGCACGCAAGGACGGCGTGGACCTGACGCTAGCAGCGCCGAACCTGCTGCCGTCGCTGATGGGCATCGCCGCCCGTGAGGGCCGGATCGTCCGGCTCCCCCGCGACGTGAACTCGACCCGCCGAAGCCGCCACGCCTCGCGCATCGGTACCTACACCGGCGCGACCCCCTGATCCCGACCCCGGCGCGGCGTCCCCCTTCGCGCCGGGGCCGGCCCCCAGAAGAAACCGATGAGGCCGGGCCTACCGCCAAGCAGAACCGACCTCACCAGAGACAGGAGACATTATGTCAGCACTACGAGAGCACTTCCAGACGGCGCTCGCCGCTGGCGGCCCGACCTCGCCCGCGATGCTCGCCGACGCCGTGGCCAAGAAGGTCCAGACCGCCGACCTGAAGGCTGCGCTCGCCGAGGCGCTTCCCTACATGGCGCGCGCCGTCATCGCCGAGACGCGCCCCTCCACCCCGGCACCGGCCACCACGTCGAGGTCGTGGAAGCGTGACGCGATCCGCCGGCAGGAGAAGGTGCGCCGCTCCGAGTTGGATGCCCTCTACGCGGTCGGTGACGGCACCTTCAAGCGGCTCGGCGCCTTCGACTACGACCAGCTGGTCGGGCTGGCTGACGCGATCCAGTCCCTGGCCGAGGCGCACGCCGCCCGGTCGGCGCACATCCGGGCCATCGCCGATGCGGTGAAGGCCGCTGGTGTGAGCACCGCCGACGACCTGGACCAGACCGTCCTGTCCGACCTGGGGGTTGCGGCATGAGCACCCTCACCACTGAACTCGCCACGGGCCATCCCAGCGCCGACGCCCAAAGGGCCACCGCCCGTGGCGCCCAACTCCCCTCCGGCCAATGTCCACCCGCCGCCCAGTCGGCCCTCGCCGGAGGGGCCCAGACCAGCCGCGACCGAACCTTCTGCGACACCCATTTGGATCACGTCGCGGCCCAGACCACCCCGCAGGCCAGTAGTGGCTCGACGCCCGTGTGCGCATCGCCTGCGGGGGCAGACCTCCCCACCGACCAAGCTGCCGGCGACACCCAACGTCCGACCGTCGGTGGGGACCAGACCGACGACCGGGGCCGAGCAGACAGCGACACCCATGTATGCCTCGCCCCGGTCGTCACCGATCAACCCTCCGGCCAATGCGCGCCCGCCACCCAGGCGTCCCTCGCCGGAGGGTCCGAGCAGGGCCAGCCAGCCATCGTCCTCTCGTCGCCCGATCGAGCTGCGCTGGCTGACCCGACCCTCGCCCTCGCCGCGGACATCCTCGACGACCTGGAGCGGGTGAAGATCGCCAACCAGAACAGACTGCGGTCCCTCACCCGCGACGTGGAGGACTCCGACGGCGAGATGCGAGGATTCGGCCTCGCGCCGGACCACCCCGACGTCGCCCGCCTCGCCGCCCTCGTGCAGATGCTGGAGAGAGCCGAGCACGACGCCGTGCTCAACCTGCAGCGTGCCATGCGCAGGCACCCGCTCGGGCCGTGGGTCAAGGCTCAGCGCGGCGTCGGCGAGAAGCAGGCCGCGAGGCTGCTCGCCACCATCGGCGACCCGTGCATCAACGGCTCGACCGGCGAGTACCGCACCGTCAGCCAGCTCTGGGCCTACAGCGGCCTCCACGTCCTCCCCGCCGGCCACAGAGCCCTCGACGCCCAGGCATCCGACGCCGGCGGGGGCTCAACTTCGGGAGGTGACCCCGGCCATATGAGGTCCGACACCCATTCTGCTCACGCCGGGGTCGCCGCCCGTCGCACCAAAGGCCAACGCGCCAACTGGCCCACCACCGCCAAGACCCGCGCCTGGCTCATCGTCGAAGCCTGCATGAAGCAAATCGACGCCGACTGCAAAACCGACACCGGCATCGGCGACCACCACGACGACTGCGGATGCTCCCCCTACCGGGTAGCGGTCGACAACCGCCGCCGCCACACCGCCACCACCCACCCCGAGTGGACACCCGGCCACAGCCTGAACGACGGAATGCGCATCGCGTCGAAACGACTCCTGCGCGACCTCTGGCGCGAGGCCCGCCGGCTCCACGGCTTCCCCCAGGAGGACCCCCGATGATCCGCCTCCCCTTCCCCACGACCACCCCCGTCCGCATCAACCGGCTCCGCACGGTCCTCGCGTGGCTGGAGGGCCACGCCCACACCCTGCCCGACGGGTGGATGCTCATGGGCGAGACAGAGCTGCACCCCTCCCTCGTCTGGTGGGACCACTCCGAGC
>JAUNSA010000039.1 GCA_030539405.1 Propionibacteriaceae bacterium | reverse complement strand
CCGCAGCCGCATCCCGGGCAGCCACCGCCGCCACCAGCGCCGCCTCAGCCTCGACCCGCTGCGCCTCCGTCGACGCCAGGATCACATCAGCCTGCGCCACCAGCTCCTGCGCACGACCCGCCCGCTCCACCGCGAGTGCGGCGTGCCCGGCGGAGGCGGACACGAACGCCCTACCCTGCGCCACCACCGTCGTGATGCTCGCGTTGAGCGCCACCACCTGCTCCGCCAACGCCGACGCCTGATCGCGGAAGCCCTTCGCCTGGTCCCGCAGGGCCCGCGACTCATCCCGCAACACACCCGTAGAGGCCAGCACCGCGTCCGCCTCATCGACCAGCAGCCCCGCCTGCACAGCGAACGCCGACGACGCATCCGCCGACAACCTGGCAGCATCCGCGTGCCCCAACGCCGCCGCCACATGCTCCTGACCCGCCGCCACATACCCCGCAGCGACCGTCAGATGCGCCTCGATCTGCGACCGCAGCGCCCCGGCCTCACCGACAAGGCGCTGCGCCTCCCCGGCCCGCTCCACCGCCAGCGCCGCGTGACCAGCACCCGAGGCCACCAGCTGACCCATCGCGGCGGTCCGCGAGGCGATCTCCCCATTGAGAGCCTGCACCTGATCACGGATCGCCGACGCCTGATCCTTGTAGCCCTCCGTGGTGGCGAGGATGCCGTCCGCCTGGTCGACCAGCTCCAGCGCGCGCCCGGCGTGGAACTCCGCCGCCGAGGCATACCCCAGCGCCGAGGTGACCAGCTCCTGACCCGCCTTGACGTGCTGCTCACCCTGAGCCACATGCCCCGCCGACGCCTTCACCGCCGCGTCGATCGCCTCCAGCGACCGCTGGAACCCGCCCTCCGCGTCGGTGACCCGCCCCAGCGCGTCGTCGGCGACGTCCTTCGCCTCGCCGGCGGTCTTCGTCGCCGCCCCGATCGCCTTGCGATTCTTGCGACGGTCCGCGTCCAAAGCGGCCTGGACTTTGTCGTTCTGCTCGCGCAGCTTCTCAGCATCCGAGATCATCTGGCCGCCGACGTGGACACGCCACCCGGTGGTGAGCATGTCGATCGCCGTCACCGGCAGCGGCAGACGCCGCCCCCAGATCCGCACGAACACCTGATCGCCCACCCGGTAGTCCTGGCCCGGCACCGCCCGACCCAGCCCACGACCGGAGATGTCCCGCTGGAAGAACGCCTCCCCGGTCACCCGCCGTGAGGCGGCGTCCACGACCTTCTCCACGTCGGAGGACTTGGTGCCCATGTCGATCGACGCATCGGCCCGCACGAACGCAAGATCGAACCGGCCCCGGGGGGCGTCGTCGGGGCGGTAGATGTAGCCGTCCTCGGTGCGCTCGTCCCGCTCGTCCTGCTCCACCCCCTCGGGGATGGTGACCCGCCACGACCCGTACACGAACGCCGCGGTGCGCCGGCCCACGGTCATGTCGCCACCGTCGGCGACCAGCGTCACGGCCATCAGCTCACCTCCACCAGCACGGTCGGCGTCGTCAGATCACCGAGGGGGTCGTCGTCGCCGGGCCACCACATGCGGGCCGACACCGTCAGCCCGGCCGTCGCGGCGACGGGTGCGACGGTCGCCCAGATCGACGCGTCATCGGGGCGCACCAGCGCGCGCGGCGACGGCGGACGATCAGCGGCCAGGGGTAGTGCCCGGATCGGCTCGTCGGCGGCGATGCCCACGCCCCGGTAGGTGGCGGCCAGGGACTCCGAGATCAGCCGGTGCACCACCACGTCAGCGGGGCCGTCGACCGTGAAACCATCGGCCTGCGCCGCCATCTCCAGCATCTGCACGTCACGCTCACGGACCCACTCCTGGCCCCAGTCCCGGTCCAGGCGATGCCACGTCCCGGTGATCGACAGCGGCACCGACCAGCACGGGATCGCGTCCAGCAGGTCCAGCACCCCCATCGCGTGGACCTCCATCGTCGAGGGGGCGTCCGACCCGCCCTCGGCGACGCAGTGCGTCACCTTGTACACGCTGCGCTTGCCGCCGGCGCGCTCCACCGCGACCATGCGCGTGTCATTCGCCGCCGGCTCCAGACGGCCCTCGGCATCGAGCACACCGAGCCGGTCGGCGATCAGCTCCGACACCGTCGGATGTACCAGCCCACTACGGGAGACGACCCGCACCGTGGCGCGCATCTCCTCCGGCGCATTGCGGGTCTCCGGCGCGTCCAGCGACACCAGCGGCGGCATGGACAGCATCGGGACGCCGTCCTCGTCGAGCAGCCCCACCCACTGGCCGTCGTCGGCGATCACCGCCTGGCGGTGCAACCTGTGCCCGGCCCAGTCGATCATCGCCACGGATCCAGGTAGCCCAGCCGCCACCGCAGCGACGCACCCGCCGGCAGGATGTAGGTCCGCGACTTACCGGGCGGCACGCCCTCGGGCAGCACTGCGCCGCGCACCTGCTCCCACACCGCACGGTCGAGCACCCCGGCGGCATCGGTCACCTCCAGCGACTCGCCCGGGTCCAGGTCCAGCACTCGCGGCGCCGGCACCGCGGGCAGGAGGAAGCTGGCACCGGACGGCAGCACCACAGGCCCGGCGGCCTGCCACCCGATCCGCGGCCACACCCGCACGTCCCCGGTGTTGGTCACCGTCACCGAGCCGGTGCCGGACTGGGGAGGACCGGACCACACACCGCCGTCGGCGACCAGCTCCGCCTCGGCCTCCTCGATGGAGGTCTCGCCGTACGGGTCGTCATCGACCGGCGGCAGCGACGCCGCCAGCCGCACCGGCGTGGACAGCACGCCCATGGTGGGGGAGTCCAGCTCCAGCAGGCCCTCGCGGCCGACAAGGCGCGACCAGTCCGACCGCCACCCCGACACCACCTCGGCCACCGACTCCGTCGCGGTGGGGTAGATCGCCACCGCCAGCGACCCCGTCATCGGGCCGACCTGCTGGTGGTCCACCACCTGCCCAGGCACACCATGCGCCGACAGGGCCTCGTCGTCGACCTCGCCGACCATGCCCTCCAGGCCCTTAGACCTCAGCACGACACCTGTGTTGGACCCCGCGGCGGCGATCGGCCACACCCGGCCCGAGATGCCCTTGTAGCGCAGCGTGTAACTGGTCATCGTCGGGACTCCACATAGTCGCGGGCCGACGGCTTGCCGTCGGCCTCCATGTCGTTGATCCGCACCTCATGCACCCCGAGCTGCCGAGCCAGCTCCTCGTAGCCCTTCTTCCACGTCTCCCGCGTCGGCTCACCCGCCGGAAGATTGACCGTGACCGACCTGACCTGAGCCCCGCGCGCGCGGGAGGACTCCCCGGCCAGCTCCGCCACCGCCGCGTCGATCTCCGAACGGCGGCTCGCCGCATCAGCCACCAGCGCCTCATGGCGGGCCTCGGCCGTACCCACAGCGCCGCGCAGCGCCGCAAGCACCGACTCCGACTCGCCCTCGCGCTCGGCCTTCGCCAGCTCGCGCCGGAGCTTCGCCGCCTCCACCTCGGCCTTGATCGACTCGACCTCGATCAGGTGCCGGGCCTCGGCCGCGGACTTCTGCGCCGCAGCGAGCTGCTGGTCCATCTCGAAGCCTCGGGTCAGGTCCTCCATCTGGAACCGGTGCCGCTCGGACAGGGCCGTCATCTGCGCATCCGCCGTGCCCATGAGCGAGCCGAACGTCGCGTCGAGGAGGCCCTGGCCGACCTGGACGCCGCCGAGCAGCGCCTCCGGGCCCATGCCCATGAACGAGCCCGCCGCACCGGCCGCGATCGCCGCACCCGAACCGAGGGCGCCGAGCCCGACCGCGAGCTTCGCCCCGCCGTCCAGCTCCCCCCACGCCTTCTTCGCCTCGCCGGCGTTGGCCTTCATCGCCGCCCCGCCGGTGAAGATTCCCGGCAGAGATTGCAGCGCCATCAGCGCACCCGGGATCGCCCCCAGCGGGCCACCGGCCATGAACCCCGCCACGCCCGTCGCGACACCCGACAGCAGACCACCGAGGCCGCCGAGCATCCCCGACGCGCCCTGCGCGAACCGCCCCAGCCCGCCTGCGGACTGCTGCGACATACCGTGCAGCGCCCCCGTCTGCTCCGCCAGATACGCCGTCTGCGCCCGCAGGAGCTGCGCCGCCTGCACCTGCTGCATCGTCGCCGCCGTGACCGCGAACTGAGCCTCCAACTGCTTGTGCGCCGCCATCCGCTCGTCGAGGCGGGCCTGCGCGCGGGCCATCGCCACCGCCGCCTCCGCCTCACGCACCTCCGAGGAGTTGACCACGTAGGACAGGGCGATCTCGTCGATGGCCGCCACCCCGGCCACACGGAACCGGTCCACCGCCCCGGCGAGCGCGTTGACGTTCGTCGCCCCGATCGTCAGGTGACCCTCGCGGGCGCTGGCCAGCTCCGCCTCGGCCCGGGCCACGGCCACCGCACCCGCCGACCGCGCCGACTCCAGGTCCAGCTCAGCCACCCGCAGATCCATCGCCGCGCGCGTACCCGCCAGGGCGCTGGTGACCTGCTGCATATGCAGCTTGGACACCTCCTGGCGGGTGGCGTCCACCATGCCCTGCAAGCGCGCCATCTCGGTGCCGAACTTCGCGACCGTGTCCATCCCGGCCTTCAGCGACTCGGCCAGACCCTTGCCGATCTCGCCGAGGGCGGTGACCCGGGCCGCCGCCACGGTGCGCTCCGCAGCCTCCAGTCGGGCGGCGGCCTGCTCGGAGTTCTTTCGCGCGTTGGTCAGCGCCTCCTCGGCCTCGGTGATCTTCGCCGCGTCACCGTCCTTGCGGGCGGCCTCCAGCGCCTCCTCGGCACGGGTGATGGTGTCGAGGTCGCCGGCGATCTCCGCACGGATTCCGGCCAGGCCCTTCTCGGCGTCGCGGACGATCTCCGTCTGCCCGAGCCAATCCCCGCCGAGGTCGAACGCCGCGACCTTGAGCTGGGTCTGGGCGGCGTCGATGGTGTCGAGGGTGGCGGTCCACGCCTCGTGGACACGCAGCGCCGCGTCGATGATCGGGGAATCCTCCTGGATCCCGAACGTGGTGTCGGACCCCTTGAAGTCGCCAGTGCGAGCGATGTCGGCCAGGACCGGGACGAGTGCGCCGAGGTGGCGCACCAGGGTCCCGAAGTCGCCCAGGTTCTCGTGGGAGAGGATCGCTTCCGGCCGTCCCGAGAAGTTCACCGCCAGTCCGTTCGGGGGCAGGATCCCGCCGCCGTCGTACAGGCCCGTGGTCTTGACCGCCTTCGCCGCGGCGGCCATCTGCTTGCCGTACCGGTCCGGGTGCGCCGACACCTGCACCTTCTGCGCCGCGGCGCCCGGGTCCATCGCCTGCCAGTTGAACTTGACCAGCCGGTCCAGGAACAGCCCGGCCGACTTGTAGGAGTCCATCCGGGTCGCCACCGGCCCCCAGGGCGCGCGCTGCTGCTGGTCGCCGACCGAGTCGTGGTCGGAGCCGACCGCGTCGTGGCGGAACGCCAGCGACTCCGGCACCGAACGGTTCGCCCACTTCTTCACCGGGTTCCCGGCCTCGACGAACATCGTGGCCGCCAGGATCTGGGCGGCCCGCTCAGGCAGTCGGCGGTCCTTCGCCGCCTTGACCGCCTGATGTACGAAATGTGCGTGGCCCCACCCGGGGGACGGAGCCTTGTCACCCTGCGGCACACCGGCAGGGGAGGGGGTCAGCGGGTCGCGCGCATCGGTCCCAGCCGTCGGGATCGACACCGACAGCCGCTCAGTCACCCCGAGGTACTTCGACGCCGCATCCCACAGCGACTGAGCCTTGCCGAACGACACCGCCGGGGACCCACCAGTGCCGCCGGAGATCCCAGCCATGCCGCCGGTCGGAATGCCGTCGATCGACGACCCCGACACCGCCGAGGCGAACGTCTGCGGGGCGGCATCCTTCAGTTTGATCCACGCATGGTTCGTGAACGACGGGTGACCGGTACCGGCGGCGCGGCCGTTGATCTGGCCGTCGCCGCGCGCGCCGCCCATCTCGATGCGGGTGCCGCCGATCTGGCCGGCGGTGTGCCCACCGTAGGGGCCGCCGTTGAACCAACCCGTGCTGAAGATGCCGGGGCCGGTGCGCTTGCCGAGGGTGAACCCCATCTGGCGCAGCACCTGGCCTTGGTTCATCGTGGCGAACAGGCGGCGCAGCCCTCGGCCCGCGCCCCACATGCCCTTGATGAACCCGGCGACGAGGGAGATCATGCCGGAGCAGTCGCCCCAGTCGGTCGCGCTGCCGCCGCCCCAGGTGTAGCGGGACCGCTCCAGCGGGCGGCCCATCGGTGGCCGCGAACCGGCGACCGTCTTGCCATGCACCCAGTCCAGCGTCTCGCGCTCGGTGCGGATGCCGCCCTCGGCGAACGCCTGCCCCCCGCCCAGGTTGCCGGAGTAGCCCGGGGTGAACGGTGAGCCGTCCGCGTTGACCAGGCGCTTGCCGAACCGCTCCGCGACCGTCGACAGGATCGCTTCCGCGCGCGGGCGCCGGTAGTCGTCCGCGAACGGAATGTACGCCTCGCCCTTGGTCTCCGGCTCGCCGAACAGACGGTAGCCGCGCACGATCTCCGGCATGTGCCCGTTGGCCACGTCACCGTTCGCGTACCGCTCCAACTGCGCAATGCCACCGCGGGCGTACGCCGACACGATGCCGCCACCAGCGAACAGCGAGATCCCGCCCTGCGCCCAGTCCGGCAGGATGTCGGCGATCGCCGAACCGACCGAGCCCGCCATGCTGCGGATGCCGTCGATCAGGCCACCGATAATGTTCTTGCCCGCGTCGAGCAGCCACCGGCCCGCGTCGGCGAAAAATCCACGGATCCGGCCCGGGATCTCGCCGACGACCCGGACCATTTCGCCGACGCGGGTGCGCACCGCCCCGACGACCGCCCCGACCTTGTCCCGGAACGCATCCCAGGCGGCACCCACGGCTCGGACCCCGGCCATGAAGGCGTCGAGGCGACCCTTCACCCACTCGACCCCGGCGGCGAACACCGCCTTCACGATCTCCCAGCCGGCGCGCATGGCGACGGTGAACCTCTGCCAGATCTCCCGGCCGGTCTCGGTCTTGGTGAAGAACACCACCAGACCAGCCACCAGCGCCGTGATCGCGGTAAGCACCAGGAAGATCGGATTGGCGTTCATCACCAGATTCAGCGCAGCCTGCGCGGCGGCCTGCGCCTTCGTCACTGCCGCCCACGCCGTCTTCGCGCGGGTGATCTGGATCAGCCACGACACCAGGCCCCCGGCGGCCATGATGCGCTGCTGCACGATCAGGGCACCGTACGCCGCCGTCAGCACACCCACCGAGGTGGCCAGAGGCACGATCCACGTCTGATTGTCCGAGAACCAGCCCGCGAGCGCCCCCGCGGCCTGGCCGGCACCGATCAGTACATCAACCAGCCCAGTCAGGGCCCCGGACAGTACCGGCCCCAGGTTCGACGCCAGGTCGGCCATGATCGGCCCGAGCCGCTCGGACAGCTCCGCTATGACAGGTTCGAGCTTCGCGCCGATGTCATCGAACGCACCTCCGAGCGCATTGAACACCGCTGGCGCGTTGTCGAAGATAGGTTCGAGCAGCTTCGCGCCCAGGCGCCCGAGGGCGGCCTGCATGTTGGACAGTGACCCCGAGAAGGTGTCGCCCATCTCCAGTGCGGCGCCGCCGACCACGCCGTCCATGACGGTCGCGAACGTCTCGAAGTCGACCTTGCCCTCGGAGACCATCTTCCGAGCCTCTTCGCCGGTCACCCCGAAGTGCTCCGCAAGCTGCGGCAGGATCCCCAGGTTGCGGTCCAGGAGTTGGTTCATCTCCGAGGCGGACATGCGCCCACCGGCGGCGACCTTCGCCCAGATCGACCCCATCTCATTGAGGTCGGAGTTCGTGATCGCGGCCGAGTCGCCGACGAGCTTGAGGACCCGCTCCAGCTCCTGCCCGGGCTCGATACCCGAAGCGACGAGAGTGCCCGCCAGTCCGGCGGCATCGCCGAATCCGAACGCGGTGCCCTTCACCGAGGCCAGCGCGTTGTCCATGATCTGCTGCACCGACCCGGCGTCATGCCCGAGGCCGGTCAGCGACGCCCGCGCCTGGTCGATCGCCTGAAGGCGGCCGAACCCGCCCTGGATCGCCTGCCCGATGCCTGAGGTGACTGTCGCACCGATCTTCGCTCCGACCCCGAGTAGGGCACCGGTGCCGACCTTCTTCAGTCCGGTCATGAGGTGGTCGCCGAAGCCGCCGGCTTTCTCGGCGGCCTTGCCCATCGCATCGCCGGTCTGTGACGCCTCACCACGAAGCTTCTCCAGTAGCCCCGTCGCCTCGCCGACGGTCTTGTTCGTGCCGTCCTGGGCCTTGTCGTAGCGGCGTGTGGCGGCGATGACGTTGTCCGCGGCGTCCGCGGCCTTGTCCTGTGCCGCCTTGTGCTGCTCGACGGCCTTCGTGACGCTCTCGGTCGCCTTCTGTGATGCTCGGCGCGCCGACGAGAGACTGTTCTCCTTCGTCAGGACCTGCGCATCACCGCGAGTGCGGGCGTCATCGAGCTTGCGCTCGGCCTCCGCGAGCTGGTCCGTGGTCGCGGTGCCCGACGACCGCAGATCCGACAGCGCCTTCTCCGCGGACTCCACCGCCTGGTCCCGCTTCGACCGGGCCAGTTGGAGGTTCTTCTCCGCGACCTCGACCGCGCGCGCCTTCTCCTCGGCGACCGTCCGCGAGTCCGCAACCTTCTTCTCCGCGTCGGCGACGGCCTTCGCCGCGTCCACCTCGGCCTTGCGGGCACGCGCCACGTCCCTGGAGGCGTTCTCGACGCCCGACACCATGTTCTTGGCGATGGTCTCCCCGGCAGCCTTGGATGCCGAGTTCACCGGCGCCGACAACTGCGACTCCAGGGCGGCACGAAGCCCGCGGACGGACGGCATGATTGGCAGGGATGCGTACCCGATTGCGGCCATAGCGCCTCCTCTACCGTTGTTCAGCCCGTGCGGACCTCAGGGCCTTCTTGCGGCGAAGCGCCGCGGCCTTGATCGCCTTCTTCTTGCGCTCCCGCGCCACCGCCTCCAACTGGCGCTCACGGCGCTCTAGCACCGGGTGCGGATTGCCGGTCAGGCCGTGGAACACATCCGCCAGCAGTCGGTCCGTCTGCGACAGGCGGTCACGCTCCAGCACTGCCGACCAGAACCGCGACGACAGTCGATCCAGGCCGTCCACCAGCACCAGTAGGCGGCGAAGTGTGAGCCGGGACGGCCCGCCCCGAGGGCGGAACCGATCCCGGTAGTCGATCCCGTGATCCAGCGCGAGGTCCTGTTCCAGCTCGTCCTCGTACCGGCGGATCAGCGGGAGGAAGGTCAGTCTTCCCCCAGGCCCGTCGCCTCATTCCACGCCGGGAGGATCACCTCACGCAGATCCCGGCGGGTAGCGCCAGCGCCGCGCAGCTTTGCCCGGTCGGCGGGGCCGATGATCGCCATGAACGCAGTGATGTGCTGGTCCTGCTCGAACGCCACCTCGGCCTCGGCGGGCCAGTCGTCCGGGTCGGCCGGGGTCGACAGCTTCAGCGTCGTTCCGCGGACCTCGACCTCGAACGTCACCCGCTCGATACCGTCGCCCTCCGGCTCCGGCTTGCCCTTGCGGCCGGTCGTCTTCGGGGCCTCGGTCTCGGCGGTCTCCCGCTCGGTCTCGGCCTGTGCGGCGCTGGTCTTGCGTGTGGTGGTCATGGGTGCCCCTCCCAGAAATGACGGAAGCGCACACCGGTCGGCGTGCGCTCTACATGTGGTGTGGCCCCTCACTTGCCGCCCGAGGGGCGGGTAGACCGGCGCGGGGAGGAGGGACCTGTCCCCGCGCCGGCCGTCGGCCGATCAGCCGCCGACGTTCGCGGACGCCGAGAACATCACCGGCTCCACATCGGCGGTGCCCGCGTCGAACTCGTCGATCACCAGACGGTCGAACACGTCACCGGCCTCGCCCGGGATGAAGTCGAAGTCGACCTGCTTGCCCTCGACCTCCTCGCCCCGGTCCAGGTTCTCCATCGTCGCGATCGCCGGGTAGCGGGAGGCGATGATCTCCCGCTTGCCGTCCTGGAGGTCTCGCACGTACGCGACGTACGGGCGGGCGACCACGGCGTTGTGGATCAGCACCGCCGCCCCATCCGAGTTCGGTGCGGTACGGGAAGGCCACGCGATGCGCAGCGTCGAATCGTTCTCCTCCAGCACCTCCGCCGAGCCGGTCAGCTCACCGGCCTTCGCGGCCACGGCGACGACACCGACACCGAGACCCTTGGTCTTGGTGCGCTCCACCTGCCGCTGGAGGCCCTGCTTGGATCCGTCGTTGAGGAT
Organism: Propionibacteriaceae bacterium; assembly: GCA_030539405.1. Classification (GTDB taxonomy): domain Bacteria; phylum Actinomycetota; class Actinomycetes; order Propionibacteriales; family Propionibacteriaceae; genus Propioniciclava. The sequence continues at coordinate 10,758 of JAUNSA010000039.1, read as the reverse complement.
GCCGAGGTTGTCCCAGTCGGAGCCGAACGTGCCGTCGAGGCCGATCGTCGGACGCTCCTCGGCGAACGAGACGAACACCTGCCCGTCGATGAGGGGCTGGACATTCGCCGGATTGCGAGTAATAGCCATGTCAGGCCACCACCTTTCTGTTGGTTGCCACGTTGTATGTGGCGCTTGCTACCCAGCCGCCCAGCCGGGAGTTCGTTGTGGCGATCACGCCCGTGGAGGGCGAGATCGCGTAGCCCACTCGCGGCATCAGGAGGATCCCGTCGAGCGTGGTCATGAGTTGCCGCACCTGCGGCCCGTAGCGGCCGTACACGGTCACCCGCACCACCTCGCGGGTCCATCCGCGGGTGGTGTGCGGGGTGCCGTCTCCGACGACCGTGCACACCGGGGTGGAGGTGGGGGTCCACCCGGCGGGAACTTCGGACCGCACCAGGTTGTGACCGTCCACCACGGCCCTGATCAAGACGCGCCGCACGAGGTCGGCGGCGTCACGCTGCTCCCACCTCATCGCGAGTACCTGCGCACGTCCAGGCCCGCCTGTGCGGCGGCCCGGGTGAGGGTGCCGTGTTTGGCCTGAGATGCCAGACCTGCGGCGTGCGCGATGGTCACCACCGGCACGGGCCGGTCATCTTTCAGCCCTTGGGACATGTGCACATCGACGGGGAGGTCGGTGTCGGCGTTCGCTGCCACCTCCTGGGCTGTGGCCATCATCATCGGCTCCAGCGACCGGAGCCACGCCACCACCCCGGGCGAGTTGAGCCGCAGACGCATACCGCCCCGCGCCATCAGCCCTCACCCCTTGCGATAATGAACGCCACCCGCGGCCGGTGCCGAGGATGTGCCGGGCGGCGACCGTGCGACCAGTCGAACGGGGCGTGCTTGACCCAGAACGTCAGGCCCCGCACCGTCACCTCGTCACCCTCGGACACCACAGTCCCCGCAGGGGCCAGGCACTCCAGCTCGGTGATGTCGGCAGTCAGATCGACGGTGTCGAGCCGCGACTGTCCCCGAGGAGACACCACGACCCCCTCGACCTCGCGCGGCCCACTCCCCGGTAGCGGCCACCCGTCCGGGCCGATGACCTCACGCCCAGCGACCGTGATCGTCTCGGCCATGAAGAATCACCTCCGGCCACCTCGGCGGGGCCGGGAACCGGCCACGCGGCCCACCCCGGCCCAGACCGAGGTCGGCAAGCATTTCGTCAGTGAGGGTCAGCGACGCCCACCCGGACATGGGGGACACCGCCCACGTCACCGAGTCCGAGGTCGGACCGGTTGTTGAAGACACCGACCGTGCGCCCGGGAACTGCCCGGCCATGATCGCGGCACCGACCATCTCCCGGACGATCCGGGCGACGGTCCGGGCGAACGCCGGACGTGCCGCCACCTCCACGTCGAGGTCGCGACCCTCGCGGGCCAGGGCGTCGGCCACCATGTCCTCGGCGTCACCGAGCAGCACCGCCGCCCGCTCAGCCTCGGCGCCCTCCAGGGCCCGGGGCAGGCGAGAGGTGAGGTCGTCCAGTTCGACCAGCATGACCGGCCCCCTCTCAGCCGACAGTGGCGATGATCTCGGCCTTGCTCATGCCCTTGATGTCGACGCCGCGGGCTTTCGCGTAGTCCTGCCACGCCTCGACCTTCGCCGCCTGCGCGGGACGCTTCGGCTCCTCGACGGCAGGCTCGTGCTCCAGGGCCTCCTCGGCCCTGTTGGGCAGGGGCTTCGGCTCCAGCCGGGCCGGACCCGCACCCGGCTCATGGGCCGCACCGCAGCCGATCAGCCGGGCCGCGTCCGCGGGCGAGGCATCGAACACCTCGCCCGCGACACGCTTGACCCGCTGACCGTCCACCAACTGGAAGAACGCCGCAGCGGACAGGCGGACCTTCATCACGCGATACCCGTGATCTTGACGACCGCGCCCGGATTGTCCACGGCGATGATCCGCTTGCGGAAGGCGTCCGTGCGCCACGACTGGCGGGGGCCACCGTGCCCGGACTGGCCACCCTCCTCGTACAGCGGCGACACCGTCAGCGGATCGGTGTCGGAGATGAACCCGGCGGTGCCGGACTCCATCACCCACGCCGTACCCTCCGGCAGCCACACCGACTCCACCACACGCAGACCGGCGAGGGTCTGCGGCGTGACCCCGAGGTACAGCGGGTTCTCGACGGCCGCGTTGCCGTTGTAGAACTTCTGCGTCGACTCGTGCCACAGCGCCAGATCCATCACGCCCGGGGCGACCAGAAGCGTCGTGGCCCGGTAACCCATCAGGGCGTCGTCGCGGTTCGGGGCCTTCGCCGTGTTGACCATCCGCTTGGCGGCGAGGATGTCGCGCACCGGATTGGCGGCGTCGTCCTCCCACCCGGCAGTGGCAGCCAGCTCCGGCACGTCGGCGGCATCGAACGCCGCCAGCGAGGCGTCGACACCGGACTTGACCATCGTGTTCTGAAGAGCCGTGGTCTGCCGCGACACCATGTCGATCTTGTTCTCGCGGATCATCTCCCGCGACACGCGGACGGCCAGCGCCGTCTTGATGCCGACGAGGGTCTTCGCCTTGCCGATGTTCAGATCCGACACCGGGATCTCGCCGAACTCGGCGACCTCGGCCGCGTCGTCATTGAGGAACTGGGCGGCGGCCTCACGGTAGGCGACCACACCGTCATTGGTACCGCCGTTGCGGAACAGGGCCTCCTCAAGGAACGCCCGGTCGAGGTTGGTCAGGATGCGCTCGGGCAGCCAGCTCGGATCCTTGATGATGTCGGACACGATGAGGTTGTCTCCTCCGTATGCAGAGGTCAGATTGGTGGCCATGGGCTTTCCCCTTTCAGGTGGGATGCTTCTGGAAATGCGAAACACCCCCGCCCCTGGCCAGGGGAAGAGGTGTGAACAGTGGTGCCCGGGGTCAGCCGAGCGGGATGCGCAGGTCGACGTTGACCAGGTTGTCCGCGCCACCCTTCGGGCCGACGACCGTGCCGACCTTCACCTCGCCGGACGCGGACACCTTGCCGTCGGCCGCAGCGGCGACGACGGTGCCCGGCGTGAGCGACGAAGCGTCGTCGGCCTCGATCGGCACGACGCCGTAGCGGTGCACGGCAACGATCTTCGGCAGCCCGTGCGCCAGGAAGTTGTCGGCGCGCTCGGACTCGGGCGCGGCGGCCTCGGTCACGACGCCGTACGCCCCGGAGGCGTCGGCGTGCTGCACGCCCTCCTCGGAGAGCGAGACGAGACGGAACTTCTCGACAGCCGCGGCGGCCGGGAAGCTGATGGAACCGGTGCCCTGAGTGGGATTCGGCATTGTCTTCTCCTTCGTGGGTTGGAAGCGTGGGGGAGTGGTCAGGCCTTCGGCGGGCCGAACAGCCCAACCGCGTTGGCCTTGGTGGACAGCTCGTTGCGGACGGCCCTGTTCTCGTCAGCCTCGCGGGCCTCGTCGGAGCCGCCGCGGCCCTTCTCGGAGACGGGGATGGTCCCCGACGCCAGCGAGGCGAGCTTCGTACGCATCGCGTCCATGTCGTCGCGCGCGGCAGCGATCAGGCCGTCACGCTTCGCGGCGAGGACCTTGCCGTCACGGATCGCGGCATCAACCAGCTCCGCGGCGGCCTGCCCCTGCGCCACATCTGCGGCCTCGTCGCCACGGGCCGCGCGCGCCATCAGGTCCGCGTACACCTCGGCGTCGAGCGTCACCGTGTCGTCGGCGGACTCATCGGCGCCGGCAGCCTCGTCAGACTCGTCGTCGGACTCATCCGCGGACTCGTCGCCATCCTCGGCGTCGGCCGGGGCATCGACGGGATCGCCGGACCCCTCACCCTCCGGCGCGGCCTGCTCGGCCAGCGCCTCATCCAGGGCGGCCAGCGCCTCCGCATCCGTCACATCCTGCGTAATCCCGAGCCGCTCACGCAGCCCGGCCATGAGAGCACTCATCGTCTCCCCTTCCTGTCGCGCTGCCGCGACACTCGGAGCGGGCGCCACACGACGACCCGCGTAGTTGAAACTCGACAGATTGAATCGGGCCGACGACACCAGCTCGGCACGCTCCGGCACACCAGCATCGACCGCGTCGACCAGCCCCGCCTCCAGCGCCTCCGCGGGCGTGAACCACTGCTCGGAACGCATCGCCTCGCGCCACATGTCGACCGGCGTACCGGCCTTCTCGGCGTAGATCTCGGCGACGATCAACGACTCGGTGTCGATCCGGTCCGCGATCTCCCGCAGGGCCTCCGCGTTGCCGACGCCGACGATCCAAGCGTCGTGGATCATGATCTCGCTGGCCGGGCGGGCAACGACGTGGTCGCCGGCCATCGCGATGAACGATGCCGCCGACGCGGCCAGGCCCTCCACGATCACGGTCACCCGAGCCGGGTGGGCGCGCAGCGTGTTGTAGATCGCCATGCCCTCCCACAGGTCACCACCGGGGCAGTTCACCAGCAGCGTCAGCTCAGACACGTCGCCCAGCTCGTCCAGGGCGGCGGCGAACTCCTTCGCCGAGATGCCCCAGTCGCCACCCCATGAGTCGATCGGGTCGTACAGGCGGATCGTGGCAGTGTCATCGGCCACCGTCGCACGCACCTCCGCGCGCGCCCGCCGATACTTGATGAACGGATTCATGAAGCCTCACCCTCCTCAGGGTCGACGATCGGAGCCCGGTCCACGGGCGAGGTATCCGGCCCCATCGCCGGCAACTCGTACTTGCGGCGCAGATGCTCCTCCAGCGCCTTGTCCGGGATGATCAGACCCGCGTTGCGCAACTGCGCCAGAGCCTCCGGCCCGATACCGGTCCGCGACCCGATCGCGTCGAACACGATCAGCGGGAACGGCCCCGACCGCTCACCGGTGAACTTCTCCACCATGTCCTCGACCAGGTAGCGGTTCGCCACCGTCGCGATATACTCGGCCGTCGTCTGGAGCGACTGGATGAACATGCTCATCTGAACCTCGGCCAAGGCGTATGAGCCGCCCTTGCCCTCCAGGTTCAGGGCGTGCGCCAGCGCCATCCGCGCGATCTGCGCATCGTGGTAGGTGATCGCCTCCCGCGGCGACACCAGCTGCCCCTTGACGCCCTCGATCGTCAGCGACGCGTTCGCCGGGATCGACGCCCCAGCCGTCGCCCCCGACCGCAGGCCCGTCACCAGCTCCTCACCCTTGGACAGGTCCCGGTCGTCGGAGTCGGACACCGACTTGTACACCGGCAGACCCATACCATTGCGGTCCAGTACGTCCGCTTCGAGCTTCAGGAGCTGGTCCTTCAGCCGCCAGTGCTTGTACGCGCTGCGAAGCATCGACACCCCGAGCCAATCCATCGACTCGGCGTCGTGCACGTAGGCCAGCAGGCGCCCGACCTCCAGCTCGACCTCAGGCATCCGCCGCCCGGCCTTCGTGGTCACGGCCCGCTGCACGATCGACTCCAGGCCCCCGTCGTCGGCGACGTTGACCCGCGTGATCGTGTCCTGGAGCCGCGGCGCCAGCTTCCGCAACCGCTGCGGCCCGTCTGACCCGTCGGTGTACACCTTCTCGAAGTAGGCGTGCCCATAGGTGAGCATCCTCAACGCCCACGGCAGATGCTCCTGCCACGACACCCGCCCCGACGCCACCGCGACCGGCTCCGAGCCCGACTCGCCCTCCACCGGCAGATGAAGATCCTCCGACACCATCCGCACCAGCGCCTCGTCCGCACCGTTCGCACGCACACGCCACGTCGTCCGCAGGATCGGCAGCGACACCGCCTTCAACACCGACTTCACCTGAGCGTCCTCGCGCGCCATCTTCGAGAACACGCGCACCGACTGCGGCCAACGCAGATCCCAGTTGTCCTCCGACATCGCCGACCGCGGCACCGGCCGGGCGCCACCACGCTCACCCATACGCGCACCCCCTCTCAGAAAGCGAAACCACGATCACGAGACACGGGCACCGCCCGCACCCCGGCAGCCGGACGCACCGGCTCCTTCGGAAGAGGCGCGAACCGATCCACACCCCACATCGCCGCAGCGGTCGCGACGAGCTGACAGATCGTCCCCGACTGGCGAGCCAGGGCCACACCACCGTCACGGTCCTCCCGCAACGTCGCCACCCCCAGCGCCTCCCGCAACACCGGCGACTCAGCCAACGAATACCGGCCATCATCAACACCCGCGAGCAACGCGCCCGTCGCCGACTTCACCTCAGCCCACGTCATCCGATGCACCTCGAACCCGGCCCGCTCGATCGGGTCGATCAGCAACTCCGCAGGCGACTTCGGGTCCACCAGGATCGCCACCGGGTCCGCGTCGGCAATCGCCTCCAGTACCGCGGCCAGCACCGAATCCACATGCAGCGCCCCGTGGTAGCCGACCAGCCCGTGCACCCGATCACCGGCACGACCCGCAGCCGCGATCGAGCACCACGCCCGATCCGGCGACGCATCCAGCGCCAGCACCGTGTGCGACAGCCCCACCGACTCACCCGAGAACAGCCGCCCCAACGTCTCGTCAGGAAACAGCGGCTGGAACTCGTCCAACTCCGCGGCATCCGGCAAAGCGATCGGAATCCCGAGCCGCTCCACCTCCCACTTGGCCAGATCGTCAGCGAACGCGTCCATCTCATCCGCGATGTACTTCTCCGTCAGCACCAGCCCCGGCACCCGGAACCCGAGCGACGGATTAGCGCACGCCCAATTCTCGCGATCCTCGCGCCACGCCTGCCGCTCATCCTCCGACCACTCCGGATCCGGCTCCGGCGCCGACCACTCCATCCAGCACAACGACCCGCGACGTTCCAGCGCCCGAGCCCTAAGCCCGAACCACTTCGCCGAATGCTCATGAGTCTCCGCATCCGGAGCCGACCCCAGATACCAGATCTGCGGATTCTCCGACGCCGTCAACAGCGGCATGATCGCCGCCCGCGACGCCGACGAGTAGATCATCGCCTCGTCGATCACCAGCCGATCCACCGAGAACCCGCGCCCACCCGACTTCGTCCGCGTCTTGAACCGGATGATCGACCCGTTCGCCAGCCGGATCGACTCCCGGCCGTTGCCATAGCGCGGCTTCGGCTTGAACTCGGACTCGATCGCAGCGTTCGACCGCAGCAGATCCTCCAGCCGCTGCATCGACTCCAGCGCCGTATTGAAGTCGTGCGCCGTATGCAGGATCGACACCCCGGGCTCATTGATCATCCAGCCCAGCTCGACAACCTCGATTGACCCGTTCTTGCCGTTCTGTCGAGCGACCTCGACCCCGACCTCGAACGCCGCCCACTTGCCGTCATCGGCCGTGGCCATGCCGTTGAGGATCACCGACTCCTGCCACGCCAGCGAGGTTCGCCCCGCGACCGCGGCCAGGTCCAGCGCGGCCTCACCGGCGGCCCACGACGTGGCGGCCGGGATGTAGCTAACCCGAGGCTCTTGCCTCCCGCGCAGCGCGGGCCGCGGCGAGCTGGTCCCCAATGCCGCCCCCCTTCGCCGCGCCGGACTCCACCGGCCTGCCGAACAGATCAGGTCGCCGCGCGACCCACTGCCGCATCTCCGCAGACGCGGCACGCTCAATCCCCAACGCCGGATGCTCCACCGGCAACCCCTTCGAGTCGCCGACGATCATCCCCTCCGACTCCAGCCGGCCCTGCGCCTCACGCAGACGCAACACCTGGCCGGCGAACGCCCGCACAGCCTCCTCGTCAAACGGCGACAACTCCCGGCCCGCGGACAACTCCGCGATTACCCCGGCAAGCGTGGTCACTCCCACACCCCCGTCCGCACCCGGCCCACAGACACCGCGACACCAGACACCGGCGCCACCGACTCCAGCCCGAACATCCCCGGAAGATTCCGATCCTCCGTCGCGCCCTCCGGCAGCTCACGGAACAACTCGTCCACGAACCCGCAGAACATCGCGCACCGCTCCGCGTCGTCCGTCATCTCGAACTGCTCGATCCGCGGATTCAGGTTCAGGTTCATTGACGACGTGATCACCACCGACCACTCGTCGTTCCGGACCAACACGAACTTCGCGTGCGACCGCGTCGTCCGGATCCGGTCCTCACCGAACAGCCGACCGATGTCCACAGCGGCGGCCTGCCCACGCTTCTGCGTCGCCGAGTCCATCACGAACCGAATCGACCTGATCCGACCATCCGCGACGAACCGCTCCGCGGCGTCAATGTCGTACAGCCCCGCGGACCACGTCGCGATGTCCACATCCGCGGGACCGGTGATGTCCAACGCAGCCTGTAGTAGATCGAGCAGCGAGAACTGCCCGAACGTCAGCCCGACCACGTCCATGCCGTGACCGAAGCCCTTGATCGTCTCCGCGGCCGACGCGGCCTTCGAGAACCTCGACCGAGCCCGTCGTGCCGGCCGCAGGTGCGCCGTCGCAGACCGGCCGTCGAGGGGGTTACTCTTCGTCATGCCAGGGACCTCTCACTAGGTTGCTGGTCGCGCCGGGGATGTTCCAGCATCCCCGGCACCCTACACCATCATTCTAGCAGGTCAGGGGCTATATTGACCCCTCCCACCGCTATGCAAAAAGTTGCACGGGAGAGAGAAAATTGCTGACTGTCGCGCCGAGGGAGGGTCAGCCCTCCCACCCCTCCAAGAATTTGCACCCCGCCGCAAGTTCCAGGCCGGTCAGCCCGGCGTCGCCGCACCCCAGTTGAACCCGGCCGGGGCGAGGGCGGGCGTGGCCGTGGGCGGCGACCAGTCGCGCGGGTGGACACCGAGCACGGCGGGCCGAACGTCGTCGTGGCGGCCAGCCTTGCGCCGCACGTTGCACGTGCCATGCAGGAGCCGGTCGGCTCTGGTGCCGCCATTGGATCGGGGGTCGGAGTGGTCGCCGTGCAGTGCCCGCCCGTCCCAGTTGCGGACCTTGTCCCGGTACATGGGTTGTGCGCACCACCAGCACGGTGTGCCGTCTTTGTGTCCGCGAAGGAGTCGCGCCACCTGCTGCTGATGCTCGTGTCCGAGCCCGCGTTCGGTGGTGGTCTTGGCGGCCTTGGTGGTGGGTCGCATGTCGCGGTGGGTGATGGTGGTGGCGATGCCGCGCGCGGTGAGCATGTCGGCGAGTTCGTGGGCGATGGCGGGTGCGCGGTGCTGGCCGGCGTTGCATCCGACGGCGACGGTCGCGGGCATCTGTTCGGCGATGCGGTCGGCCTCTCGGGTGAGGAGGTCGCAGGTCTCGGCGTGCCCTGTGACCCATGCGCGTACTCGGCGCGTGGTGCCGTCGACTGCGCGGAGGGCGGGAACGGTGTGCGGGTTGGGCAGTGCCCGGCAGTCGATGGTGTGGGCGGCGGCGGGTGGGCGCTTGCTGTAGCCGAACGAGGTGATCGCCACCGTGGTCGGCGCTGCCTGCTGTTCGTACCAGCGGGCGGCGACGGCGTGCATGTGCTTGGGCCTCATGGTCTTGATGCGACGCATGACCACCTCGCGGCCCGGGTCGATGGTGTGGACCTGCGCGCCGTGTTGGCGGTAGCGGTCGAGGGCGGCCGGGCTGGGGGTGGAGTGGATGATCCACACGTCCACCCGGTCGGACAGGCTCACGGCTGCGTCGATGGCGGCTTTGCGGGCGGCGGTGACGACGCCCTTGGTGGCCTGGTCGTGTTCGTGGTTGCCGGGGTCGCGTCCGGTCAGCAGGTTGGCCAGCAGATCGTAATCCACCCTGATGTCCCCGGGCCTCGCGTGCTCGGCAACGAACGTGGACTTACCTGCGGCCGGTCACGGCGGCCCCGTGACGATGTGTAACGTCATCGGGGCCGCCACCTCCTATGCGCTAGTGGAGCGTCCGGCCCTTCGGGCGATGATGCCGACCACGGAGCCGGACCAGACGAGAGCGTGACCGCGATCGACTTTGAGGTTCAGCCATCCGCCCCAGCCGTCGATCTGATCGGCGATCTTGATCGCCTGCTCGGTGACCGGCTTGCCGGGTTCGGGCGAGATGTGAATGTCGCCACCGGTGGTCTTGATGGTGATGGTGTCGGGCATCAGTTCGCCTTACGGTCGGTGCGCTCGTGCAGGTTGTCGGCGATCCAGGCGTCGACATCCTCGGGTCGGTAGAACACCTTGCGGCCGAGCTTGATGAAGGTGGGTCCGTCGCCGCGGTATCGCCGCTGTGCCCAGAAGCCGTCGGTGGTTCCGGGGATGCGGTTCTTCATCTCGGAGCTGGGGATCAGGTCCATGTCGTTCTCCTGGTGGTGGTGATGGTGATGTGGAGTGACGGTGTCACGTTGGTGTCGCGCAGCGTGCCCTCACCCTGAGCTGGAGACGGGGTGTGCCGGACGGCGGGGTGCTTGCCCGGTCGCCCGGGGTTGACGCGACTGATCGTGGTGCCGTCAGGCGACGGCGTCGGCGAACGCGCGGGCACCGGCTTCGAGTCGGGTCCGCAGCGCGTCGGTGTCGGCGACCAGCGGCACGTGCTGCCCGTTGGCCTGGCCTGCGTGGGCGTCGAGGGTGACGGGGATGGTGGCGATGGTGTGTCCGGCGGCGACGAGGTCGACGTCGATGGTCACGGTTCCCATGGTGTCCTCCTGGTAGTGGTCCCGGCCTGCGCCTCGCGTGGTTGCGCGCCCTCGCCTGTGCGGGGCCTGTCGGTGTTGTGCGCGGGCGGCAAGGCCGGGAAGTGTGGTGGGGCGGACCGACTGAACGGGAGAGGTGGCAGCACCTCGCGCCCTCGCTGATCCGGCAGGAGTCGAACCCGCTGGCATCCCGCTTTGGAGGCGGGGCCGCCACCACTGGCTCGGACCATTGGCCCCGCCGCATTTGAGCATCCTCGGAGAGGCTTGGGCGGGGCACTATCGTGT